>DASZVD010000176.1:0-16390 GCA_035547375.1 Steroidobacteraceae bacterium | reverse complement strand
GCCGAAAACCTCAGCTGGAAGGACCTGGGCGCTTGTGTCATCGTAACGTCATGGAGCGGCTGCCACGGTATTTTCTCCGGCTACGAAAACTTCTGCTGCGCAGAGGCCGTACCCGCGAGGAGGCGGAAGACCTGATCCAGGATGCTTTCCTGAAGATGCAGGAGTACTGTGAGCGCGGGGGACACGTGCGGCAGCCCGAGAGTTTCCTCGTCCGCACGGTATTGCGTCTGGCGTCGAATGCCCGGCGCGATGCGCACCGGGAGCTCTATTGCGAGGAGCAGGTCGAGAATCTCACTCTCATCGTCGATGCAACCCCAACGCCGGATGAGGTTTTAGCCGGCGATCAGTGTCTGGAGAGAATGAGGACCGCGCTGGATGCGGTCAGCCGCCGCACACGCGATGTGTTTTTCATGCAGCGTCTGGATGGTCTCAGCTACGCGGAGATTGCACGGCGCCTGGGCGTGAGCGTCAGCGCCGGGGAGAAACAGATAGCCAGCGCGCTTGCGATTCTGGCCGAGGCGAGTGACCGGGAATGAGCGGGCAGGGCGTCAACGGAGCCAAGCCTTCGGCCGCGGCACGAGCCGAGGCGGCCGCTTGGGTGGCACGGCTCCACGGCCCGAATCGAACCCGCGAAGTGGAAGCGGGCCTGCGCCGGTGGCTGGCGGAGGATCCGCAGCACGCGGCCGCGTTCGAGCTGCTCACCGATACCTGGGAAAAGGCGGCCCGCCTGCGGCGGCGGCCCATCGAGCAGGTCGCGAGCTGGGAGCGCCCGGGCTTCAGGATCAGCTTCTCGCGCGCGGCGCTCATCACCGCGGCGACCTTCCTACTCGCGGTCCTCGCCACCTTTCTCTACCTCCATACCGATGCCGTCACGACCGGTATCGGCGAGTTGCGCGTCATCACGCTGGAAGACGGAACACGAGTCCATCTGAACACGGGGACACGGGCGCGAGTGCGCTATGACAAGCAGTTCCGCCGTGTCAGCCTCGAGCGCGGAGAGGCCCTCTTCGAGGTCGCCAAGCGGCCTGACCGGCCCTTCATCGTCACCGCGGGAGAGGCTCAGATCAGAGCGCTCGGGACCGAGTTCGTGGTCCGGCGTGATGATCACGACGTCGCGGTAACACTCGTCGAGGGAAAGGTGAGCGTGTCGCCCGCGGCATCATCGGAATTGGGTGGGGGACGAGGTACGGTGCCCGCCGCACAGGGAGCAGGGGACCTGCCGGAGGCAAGGCAGGCGCCGCAGGCGGAGGTTTTCACGCTCGTGCCGGGCGAGCGGTTGACGTTTGCGGGCGCCGGCACTGCGAAGCTCGACCGGCCGGCGCTGGAGCGGGTAACCGCCTGGGAGCGCGGCCAGGTGGCACTGGACAACACGTCATTGGCAGATGCGGTAGCCGAGATGAATCGCTACAGCCACGAGCAGATCCTCATCGAAGATCCGGCGTTGGCCGCGATCCGCGTGAGCGGAATCTTCCAGGCGGGAGACTCCACGAACTTCGTTCAAGCAGTGGCGCGCGCCTATCACCTCAGAGTGCTCCAGCAGCCGCAGGGGCTCGTGCTGGCGGCGGGGGACGCGAATCACACGATCGCAGGGGCGCAATAGTCCTCTCCCGCAGCAGCTCTTGCGCGGCGGCCCGGACAACCCCCGAAAGGATTCCTGGCGGACCAGATGAGGTTTCGGCGTCCCTCGCGTGTCTATCCCTATGGTCAGGGGATTCGCTCATCACGAAGCGAAACGCAATCACGCGGGGGTCTCGATGCGCAACAGGGTCTGTCAGGGTCCGGCCAAGGCGGGAGCATTTGTCGTACTGGCTTGCGCTGCGTTCGCAACGCAGGCCCAGGGCGTGAGGGTTCATTTCGATCTGCCGGCTCAGTCCCTCGCCGACTCGCTCCGCGCGGTCGGCAGCCAGACCCACACGAACGTGCTGTTTGATCCGCCGTTGGTCGCCGGACGCAAGGCGCCGGCGCTCGAGGCGGACCTGACAACCCAACAGGCGCTCTCCCGCCTGCTTTCCGGGACGGGAATCCGGTACGAGTATCTGAACGAGACGACGGTGGTGCTCACCTCCCGGATCACGCCCGCCACGACTTCGGGCACGGCAGGCGGTGCTCGGGGGGGGGCCACTCCCGACGAGGCTTCCGGCGATACGGCAAAGGAGGGGAAGACGGGCTCTTCCGACGGATTTCGCCTGGCTGAGGCGACTGCGGGACAAGCTGCGAGCTCTGCTTCCGTAGAGGGCGCGCAGGGCTCCGCGCACGGCTCCTCCGAGCACGCGGTTCTCGATGAGGTCGTTGTCACGGCCCAGAAGCGTGAAGAGCACCTTCTGGACGTCCCTATCCCCGTCACCGCGGTCAGTGCTCAAACGTTGGTCGACAATAACCTGCTGCGTCTGCAGGACTATTACACCAGCATTCCGAATTTCAACGTGACTCCGGGTGTGCAATCGAGCCAGGCGCTGACGATTCGAGGGATCACCAGCGCCGGCGGCAACCCCACGGTCGCGGTCCTGGTGGATGACGCGCCGTTCACGGCTTCGACCAGCACGGGCAACGGTACGCTGGTACCTGACATCGATCCGAGCGATCTCGCGCGCGTCGAAGTGCTTCGTGGGCCGCAAGGCGCGCTCTATGGCGCCAGCAGCATGGGCGGGCTGTTGAAGTTCGTGACGGTGGATCCGTCGACCGCCGGGTTCAGCGGCCACGTCCAGGCAGGTTTCAGTTCCGTCGCCAACGGCGACGCCCTCGGATACAACTTCAGAGCCTCGGCCAACGTGCCTCTGAGCGATACGCTCGCGGTGCTCGTCAGCGGTTTCACTCGGGAGGATCCCGGATATGTCGACAACGTCCTGACGGGACAGAACGGGATCAACGAAGATCATGCGGCGGGCGGGCATCTGTCGGCGCTGTGGCGCCCCGTGGATGGGGTCTCGCTCAAGGTCGGAGCCCTGTACCAGCAAATAAACTCGGGTGGATCCAGCGATTGGAACGAAGCAGTCAACGGGTACGTGGGGCCGCCTGTCGGTGACCTGCAACAGAGCTACGGCCGGGGCATCGGACCTTACGACCGGGAAATCCAGCAATACAGCGCCAATCTGACCGCGCGGATCGGCGCGATCGATCTCGCGGCCATCAGTGCCTACGGCATCAATCAGTTCGCGGATTCCTTCGACCTCACCTATCAGTTCGGCCCCGCGGCCCAGGCCCTGTTCGGCGTCGGCGCGGCTCCTGTGCTCAACTCGGGGCAGTCCCGGAAATTCTCGCAGGAGATACGCCTCTCGGCGCCCGTCGGTCCGCACTTCGATTGGCTGATCGGAGGGTTCTATACGCACGAAGCCTCGAAGTTCGGGCAAGCCATCGAGGCCACGGTGCCCCTGACGGGCGAGGTCGCCGGTGTGCTGGCCACCCTCTCGGTTCCTACGACCTATCAGGAATACGCGGTGTTCACGGATCTCACCTACAAGCTCAGCGAGCGCTTCAACATCCAGTTCGGCGGGCGGCAGAGCCGCATCGAGCAAGGCTACACGCAGCTCGAGGCGGGTCCGGCGGTAGGCGGCAGTTTCGTGTTGCCGCAGGTGGACACGAGCGCGAACGTGTTCACCTACCTGGTGACTCCGCAGCTCAAGCTGTCTCCCGATTTCATGACCTACGCGCGACTCGCCTCGGGATATCGGCCGGGCGGCCCGAATGCCTCGCCCGGCGTCGGCACTCCGCCGGCGTACAGTCCGGACAAGACCAAGAACTACGAGATCGGCGCCAAAGGGGAGTTGCTCGACCGCCGGCTCACTTTCGACGCTTCGTTGTACTACATCGACTGGAACGGCATCCAGATCAGTCTTCTCAACAACCAGACCGAGCTCACGTACAACGCGAACGGCGGCAAGGCCAAGAGCGAGGGCGCGGAGCTCTCCGTCGAGGCGAAACCGCTTCGCGGGCTCACCATTTCAGGCTGGGCGGTCTGGAGCGATGCGGTTCTGACGGGCGATTTTCCCGCGACCAGCACCGCGTACGGCGTCTCCGGTGATCGTCTGCCCTACAGCAGCCGCTTCTCCGGAAATCTCTCTTTCCAGGAGGAGTTTCCGTTGTGGGGCAGCTTCTCCGGGTTCGGGGGCGCGCAGGCGAGCTACCGCTCCGGTTGGGTCGGCATCTTCCAAAGCGATCCGGTGCGCCAGGCGTATCCCGGGTACACGACGGTGGATTTGCGCGCCGGGGCGAAGAATGACGCCTGGAGCGTCAACCTCTTTGCCAACAACGTCACGGATCGCCGTGCCGCGCTCGTTGGCGGGTTGGATAACTTCCCGCCCTGGTCGTTCTGGGGTATCCAGCCACGCACCGTGGGCATGAATGTCACGCTCGCGTTGGGAAACCGCTGAGGTCACTGCCATGGTGGGAGCCGGAAGTGTTCTTGCGATGATCAGGGCCGTGCGAATCACAGGGGTGACTGCCTCCAGGCGTTGCCTTCGATGAGTCGGCAACGGTGTGTCATGACAGTGGGGCTTCTCCTTCTCTGGGCAGTCGGCCCCGGCACGACCTTTGCCAGGGTGGATTTATCCACCGATGCGGTTCGATCCTGGGCGGATGACGTTTTCGCCCGCATGGTGCAGCAAGGCAGAGGAAGCGGCGTCGGCGTCATTGCGGTTCAGAATGGCAAGGTCACCTTCGTCGGACGGTATGGTTATGCCGATGCGGCGCTGAAGAAGGCGATCGATCCGGCAATCACGCGCTTTCGCATCGGCTCCACCTCGAAAACGTTCACCGCCCTCGCCATTGCCATCTTGCTCGACGAGGGCCGTATCGGGTCCCTCGATGATCCGGCGAACAAGTATCTCAAACGGGCGCATTTGCCGCGGATTGCGGGACGCGACATCACGGTGTGGGATCTATTGACGCACCGTGGCGGATTCGAGGCCAAGGAGTGGTACTACGATCCAACGACCTTGCCGATGCCGGCGGCGGACGTGCAGAAGAATATTCCCGCCCTGAATGAGTCCACGGCGGATGAATCCGAATACTGCAATGCCTGCGTGGCTCTTCTCGGCGTGCTCGTCGAAGACATCACCGGGGATCTGCTGCAGAATTTTCTCGACGAGCGGGTCTTTCGCCCGTTGAAAATGGACACCACCGTGCTCAATGCCTCGCGCTCGCCTTCAGTGGAGGTGGGTGTTGCCTACCAGCCTGGAAAGACCGCCCCCGTTCCCGTGCGCTATCCCCCTGTGCCGGAGTTCCTGGCGCCGGCGGGGTCCGTCGAAGCCACCCTGGATGATATGGGGCGATACATGGTCGCGATGCTGGGCGGAGCGGGATCGCAAATCATTTCCGCGAAAACCCGGCAGTTGATGTTCACGCCGCACGTTCGAAATCACCCGCGCAGCAGCTCGTTCGGCATGATCTGGATGTTGCACGAGTGGAATGGCGTGCGGGTGGCCGAGCACGGCGGAAGGATCGACCCCTACCATACCATGCTGTCGCTGTTTCCGGACGACGACGCGGGGATCTTCGTTTCCTGCTACTGCTCGTTGGGGGAAGCGGCCCAGCCGCCCAGGAGTGGCAGCCTGTTCGAGGTCACGGGCTACAATTTTCGCGAGATGATCTATCGGCACTTCCTGGGCGTTCCCCCGCCGGAGCCGGTGATCCCAACAGCTCTCGCGGACTATGTCGGCGTCTATGAGGACGACGCGAGAACCCGCGATTTCATGCGGAATGTATTCCGTATCCTCGCGCCCGTTGCCGCAGAGAACGGGTATGTGAAGGTCACCGCATCGGGCGACGCTCTGTATGTGGACGGCCTGGGACCCTATCGCATGGTCTCCAAGGACGTTTTCCGCGATCCGGATATCAACGGTGGCGATGGATTCGTTCCCTACCCCAACATGGAATACAGGCTGTTCAGCCGGGACCGGAACGGTCACGTCGTTACGATAACGAGCCTGCTTTCCGCGCACACCGCGTCGCGTATTCATGGGTGGCAGCTGCCTGCGCGGCAACGGTTTCTGCTGATCGCAGGCGCTATCGTCGCCGCATCGGGTTTTTTGGTGATCTTCTGGCCTCCTGCCTCGACCCGCCTAGCGCGGTTGGCGCGCTACGGGATAGCGGCCGCCGCCGCCGGTGCCGTCCTGGCGCCTTTGGCCTGTCTTGCCATTTGGCATTTCGACTGGGCTCATCCGCGGATGATCTTCAGTGCACAAGAAGCCTCGGCCGCGAATACGCTGCGCGCCATCACATCGCTGCAGATGGCTACGGCAATTGCGGCGGTCGCCGCTCTGCTGATGCTTTTCGTGCCCACCCTCGGGGCCGGACGTGGCAATCGATGGATTCAGATCCATGCGGTCGCCGTCGTGCTCGGGGCGTTCGCGGTTTCCATTGTCTTGATGACACCCGTTTAGGTTGGGCGTGACGGGCGGCAGCTGCATCCAGTATCAGCCGCGGTACAGCACTGGATGGACACTCAGGAGTGCCGATGGCAAATTACGGCCGCCAATGCCGTCGCGGTGTTGGCACACCATGGACTGTATTCGAGGTCATCCATGATCACCCTGGTGCACGCGCCACGCTCGCGCTCTTCCGGCTTCCTGTGGCTCCTCGAGGAAGTCGGGGAGCCCTACCAGGTGCAATACGTCTCCATCCGCCGGGGCGACGGCTCAGGCAGCCTCGATCCGGCGAATCCCCACCCGCACGGCAAGGTGCCTGTGCTGTTGGACGGCACGACGGTCGTTTTCGAGCAGTCGGCGATCGCGCTCTATCTGGCGGATAAATACCCTGGCGCGAATCTGGGCCCCCGGATCGAGGATCCCGCGCGCGGCGATTTTCTGACATTCCTCGCCTACTATTGCGGTGTCGTCGAACCGGCCTTCACGTCAAAATTCCTGCGTGTTGCCGTGCCGCGGGGCACGGCGGGCTGGGTCGATTCCGCTGAGGTGATGGATTTCATCAATGCCCGTTTGGGCAGGCACTCCTACCTCGCAGGTGAGCAGTTCACCGCTGCGGACGTACTGTACGCGAGCGCTTTTTCGCTCTTCATGGACTCTCCCTTGCTCGAGGGGAAGCGGACCCCGCAGCTTCGGGACTATGTTGCGCGCTGCGTATCGCGACCGGCCCGCGCCCGGGCAGCCGCTAAGGATCAGCCTTCGAATTCACGCCAGTAGTCGCGCCATACCCGGTGCGGCAGGCGTGGCGCGTTAGCGCGCCACCAGCATCCTGAGCGACGAAGCGCCGTCCGTCCGTATAACCCGTTTATAACCAACATGTAACATTGCGGCGACGCGGCAGCACTGAATGGAATGAGCCCATAGTCACTCAGGCTTTCACACGGGCAGCCCACCCGGGATAAGTTGCGGACTCGATGGCCGGGATCCCCGGGTCGGCGGATCGCCGGCCGCAACGAAACCCCTGGAGGCAGACAAAATGACCGAACTCGCACCTAGTCAAGGCTCGACTTCCGCAGTTCCCCCACCGGGGCTCGTGGCGGGTGAGGCGCCCCCGCCGAATCCGATTCTCGCGCGGGCGCGCGATCGTGCGCCGGCCTCCAAGCCGGGCTATGCGGGAAATGTGACTCCTCAGGAGGCCTGGGAGCTGGCCTCGTCGCACGCCGCGGTGATCGTTGACGTGCGCACCGCGGAGGAACGGCAATTCGTTGGCCGGATTACGGACAGCATTCACGTGCCGTGGTCGACCGGCCCCAACCTGCAGAGGAATCCGCGCTTCGTGCGCGAGTTGGAGGCGAAGGTCAGGCGGGATGAGGTCGTGTTGCTGTTGTGCCGCAGCGGGGCGCGGTCGGTGGCCGCGGCGCAGGCGCTCACGGAAGCCAGATTCCGTAATGCATTCAACATCCTGGAAGGTTTCGAAGGCGAGCTGGACGAAACCCGGCAGCGCGGTCATCGGGGCGGCTGGCGCTTCCATGGATTGCCCTGGGCCCAGGACTGATCCCGCGTTTTTCCAAAGGCTTCACGGGTGCGGCCGGGCTCATGCCCGGCCGCTTTGCTGTAGAGCCGGCGCCGCTCGAAACCGTCTTATAACCAAAGCGGCCGCCAGACCCAATCGTTATATCCATAGGCTTGGAAGTGAAGTGGCACAATGGCTGCGCTTTCGGGCAAGGCTCGACACTGAGAGGTTTCCTCCATGACTGAAGGCCAGCAGTCTCATCTCGCGCTCGGCGACTTGGCGGCACGTCAGCTTGCCAACACGACCAAAACGGTCCCGCAACTTTCCACGATCACTCCCCGGTGGCTCGCGCACCTGCTGCAGTGGATTCCCGTCGAAGCGGGCATTTACCGCCTCAACCGGGTGAAGAATCCGGAAGAGCTGCGCATTCTGTGTGCGAAGCGTGACGAGTCGGAGCTACCCCAGACCTTCGTGGACTACGAGGAGCAGCCGCGCGAGTTCTATCTGAACGCCGTGACGACCGTCCTGGACATCCACACGCGCGTCTCGGATCTCTACAGCAGCCCCTACAACCAGATCAACCAACAGCTGCGCCTGATCATCGAGACGATCAAGGAGCAGCAGGAAAGCGAGCTGATCAACAGCAGCGAGTATGGACTGCTCGCCAACGTCATCGACCAGCAACGCATCTTCCCCTCGTCGCCGCTCGGCGTGCCGACGCCCGATGACCTGGATGAGCTGCTGACAAAAGTCTGGAAGGAGCCGGCCTTCTTTCTGACTCACCCGAGGGCGATTGCCGCGTTCGGCCGTGAGTGCACGCGGCGTGGCGTGCCGCCGCCGACGGTCAGCATGTTCGGCTCGCAATTCATCACCTGGCGCGGAATTCCGCTGGTGCCTTCGGACAAGGTGCCTCTGGCCGAGAACAAGACGAAAGTCCTCCTGCTGCGCGTCGGCGAAAAACGTCAGGGAGTCGTGGGTCTGTATCAGCCCGGGCTGCCCGGCGAGCAGAGCCCGGGGCTGTCCGTGCGATTCATGGGCATCAATCGCCAGGCCATAGCCTCTTATTTGATCTCCCTGTACTGCTCTCAGGTGGTTCTCACGGACGATGCGCTTGCGGTACTGGACGACGTCGAGGTAGGTAAGTGGCATGACTACGCGCACACCTACAAGTGACCTGATTCCAGGGCCGGAAATTCCGGCTGGCCTGCCGGATGTCGCTACGTTGACGCGCATGGCCAATGCGTTGTTTTCCGCGCTACCTGCAGGCATTGCGTCGGATTCGCGACCTGCACCGCCCGCCGTGCCTCACGAGACGGTGCTCGCCGACATACCTGCCGGAGTCGGGTTGCCGTCCGGCGTCGACCTCGACTCGCTGCGTGTTCCGGCAGGGCCGGCTGCATCGACTATTGACGGCATAGCCGCTTCCGGGACTGCGCCGCACTTCTATTTTCTCGAGCCGACCCTATCCAAGGCCGACGCGCAGGCGTTGCCCGGGATTGGGGCTCACCCTCCCTTCAACGTCGCGGCAATCCGCCGGGACTTTCCGATCCTGGCCGAGCGGATCAACGGCCGTCCGCTCATCTGGCTCGACAATGCGGCCACGACACAAAAGCCGCAGGCCGTCATCGACCGGCTCGCGCATTTCTACGCGCACGAGAATTCGAATATCCATCGCGCGGCCCACGAGCTCGCCGCACGCGCCACGGATGCGTACGAAGGCGCTCGCGCCACCGTACAGCGCTTCCTGGGGGCCGGATCCGCGGACGAAATCGTGTTCGTCCGGGGCGCGACCGAGGCCATCAATCTCGTTGCGCAAAGCTGGGGGCGTCAGAACATTCTGCCGGATGACGAGATCATCGTCTCCCACCTCGAGCACCACGCGAACATCGTTCCATGGCAGCAGCTGGCGAGGGAAAAGGGGGCGCGCCTGCGGGTCATTCCCGTTGACGACAGCGGACAGATCCTGCTCGAGGAGTATCAGAAGCTGCTCGGCTCGCGCACCAAGTTGGTCGCGATCGCACAGGTTTCCAACGCGCTCGGCACCATCGTACCGGTGCGTGAGGTGGTTGATCTCGCCCATCGCGCCGGCGCCCGAGTGTTGGTCGATGGCGCGCAGGCCGTCTCTCACATGCCGATCGACGTGCGTGCCCTGGGCGCCGACTTCTACGTCTTTTCGGGCCACAAGGTGTTCGGCCCCACCGGTATTGGCGCCTTGTATGGCACGGCGGAGATTCTCGAGTCCATGCCGCCCTGGCAGGGCGGCGGGAACATGATTTCCTCGGTGACGTTCGAGCGAACGACCTACCAGAAGCCGCCTGCCCGGTTCGAGGCCGGCACGGGAAACATAGCCGACGCGGCGGGCCTGGCCGCCGCGCTGGATTACGTGAGCCGCCTCGGGATGGCCAACATCGACCGATACGAGCACGACCTGCTGACTCATGCCACCGGCGCTCTGCAAGCGGTCCCGGGTTTACGTCTGATCGGTACGGCACGCGAGAAAGCCAGCGTGCTGTCGTTCGTGCTCGAGGGACATGATCCGGTGGCCGTGGGGTCGGCTCTGAACGAAGAAGGGATCGCCGTGAGGGCGGGGCATCATTGCGCCGAGCCCATTCTGCGGCGATTCGGCGTTTCCGCCACGGTCCGACCTTCGCTCGCGTTCTACAACACGTGTGAGGAAGTGGACGCTCTCGCGGCGGCACTCACCCGCCTGGCAACGCGCGGCGCCGCTCGACTCACGGGTCGATCTTTCTGAAATATATTTGAAAATCAATATAATGCCAATGCACTGCCGTTTCCCGGTGGAATCATTGGCTTATGTCGACCTCTAATCTCGATCCCCTCGACGTCCAGATCGTTCTCGAGTTGCAGGATGACGGACGCCGGGCGTTCCGTGAGATCGCGCGTAATCTCTCCGTCCCCGAGGCGACCGTCCGCACCCGCGTAAAGCGGCTTCAGGATCAGGGAATCGTGCAGATCCTGGCATTCACCAACCCCTCCAAGCTGGGACAGGCGAAGTTGGGCTTGCTGTTCGTTGCCATCGCGCCTGATGAGCATGACCGGGTGGTGGAGACGCTCACGGGATGGCGGGAAGTGAGCTATCTGTCCACGACGTTGGGCGCGACGGATCTGTGCGTACAGGTTCTGTGCAGGGACGAGGAGGAGTTGTGGGCGCTGCAGCAGCGAGTCCGGGCGCTCGCCGGTGTGCGTCAGGTGCACACGATGTCGGAAATCAAGGTACACAAGCTGCGGTTTACGATTCCGCCGACCGAGCCCGAGAGTTGATTCAGCGCAACGCCTCCAGCAGCCTGTAGTACCACATCCCCACCGCGAGGAGCGGATTCCCCAGCCACGCGCCGAACGGCACCCGGACGTGCCTGCACGCGGCGAACACGTCAAATCTTCCCATTGTGCCGGTCATGGCCTCGGCCATGACTTCCGCCAACACGTGACTCGTCGCGATTCCGTGGCCTGAGTATCCTTGGGCGTACCAGACGTTGTCCGCCAGCTTGCCGAGCTGCGGAATGCGGTTGATGACGATGCCCATGGCGCAGGTCCACTGATAGTCGATCCGGACGCCCTTCAGGTCGGGGAAGGTCAGCTCGATGGCCGGGCGCAGCTCGGCGGCGACGTCGCGGGAGTCACGGCCGGAATAATTCGCGCCTCCCCCGAACAACAGGCGCCCGTCCGCGGTCAGCCGGTAATAGTCCAGGACGAAGCGGCAGTCATACACCGCCAGATCTTGCGGATTGAGCCGCCGCGCCAGCGGCCCCAGCGGCTGGGTGGCCACGATGCCGCCCATGGCCGGGAAGATTTTTCCGCCCAGCTGACGCCGCTCGAGCTTGTGATACACGTCGCCCGCGAGCAGCACTTGGCGCGCCACGACGCGGCCGGCCTGTGTTACGAGTGTGGGGCGGGGACCGTGCCGGATCTCCAACACCTCCGTGTGCTCGAAGAGGGCGGCTCCGAGCCGTTCGGCAGCCATGGCTTCGCCGATGCACAGATTCAGGGGGTGCAGGTGGAGATTGCGAAGGTTCTTCAGAGCGCCGAGGTAGCAATCGGTAGCAAGATGCTCGCGTACTCCGGCAGCATCGAGGAGAGCCACGTCTGCGCCCATCCCGCGGCGCTGCGCTTCGGCGAAGGACGCCTCGAGGTCGATGAGATGCCGGTGCTTCATCGCCGCGTGCAAATGCCCGCGCTTGAGATCGCATTGGATACCGTATTTCTGCACCCGTGCCGCGATGATCTCCTGGCCGCGCCAGCGCAGGCGCCAGATGAAGTCCTCCACGTCGCTTCCCAACTTGCGGCGCATCTGCTTCTGCATCGCGGTGTCGCCGGAGAGACTTCCGGTGACCTGGCCGCCGTTGCGGCCACTCGCCCCCCAGCCGATCTTGCGCGCTTCGATCACCGCTACTTTCAGGCCGCGCTCCGCCAGCTCGACCGCCGTCGCGATCGCCGTGAATCCTCCCCCGACGATGGCGACATCGGTGACGATCTCACCCTCCAGGCGGGGATAGTCCGTCTCGCGGTACAGGCTGGCCGTATAATACGAAGGAGTACGTTCCGGAGCTGGGACGATAGGCATGTCTCGCTCAGGCCTGGTGCAGATACCAACGCCAGTCCTGCTCGCCCACTTCGCTCGTGAACTGCCCATACTCGGCGCGTTTCACGGCGAGATAAACCTTCAGGAAGTCGGCGCCGCAGACTTCGCGGGCCCAGTCAGACTGCTCGAGTGCGCGCAAGGCGCTCAGCCAGTCCGTCGGCAACAAGGTGTGCGCCTGCGCATAGCCGTTGCCTTCCACCGGCGCGCCCGGATCGAGTTTCTCGCGGATGCCTCGATGGGCGCCCGCGAGAATCGCAGCCGCAGCGAGATAGGGGTTGGCATCCGCGCCACACACGCGATGCTCGACGTGTCTGCTGGGCGCCGGGCCGCCGGGGATGCGTAAGCTGACGGTACGGTTGTTGACGCCCCAGGTCGGCGTGAGCGGCGCGTAGCTGTGCGCCTGGAAGCGCCGATATGAGTTGGCATTCGGGCAGAAGAACAACAGGGACGGCAGGAGGCAAGCGAGCATACCGCCCACCGCCTGCCGCAGCAGCGGCGTGCCGGCCGCGTCCGGGGAGCCGAACAGATTGCGGCCTGAATCGTCCGCCAGGCTGAGGTGCATGTGCATGCCGGAGCCGGCGATCCCGGCAAAGGGCTTCGCCATGAAGCAGGCGCGCATGCCGTGCGCGTGAGCGATGCCCTTCACGAGACGCTTGTAGCGTATGGCGTGATCCATCGCCTCCAGGGCGGGCCCGTGCTGCAAAGTGATCTCGACCTGTCCGGGAGCGTATTCGGATATTGCTGTCCGTACCGGGATGTGTTGGTCACGGCAGGCGGAGTAAAGTGCCGCGAGGAACGGCTCGATCTGTTCCAGCTCCCGGAGGCCGTAGACCTGTGTCTGTCGCGGCCTGCCGCCGTCGACGTCGCGTGCCGGCTGGGGCGCGCCCAGGGCATCGGTCTGCGCATCGAGGAGATAGAACTCGAGCTCGCAGGCCATCACTGGATGGAGCCCGTCTCCGGCGAGCCTCGCTATCACCCGCTCCAGGAGCAAGCGGGGATCGGCCGCCGCGGCCGGCAATCCTTCCTGGGGGTGCAATTGGACCTGCAGCGCCGCCGTGGGCACGCGCCTCCAGGGCAGGCGCACGAGACTGCCAGGCAACGGATAGGCGCGGCAGTCGATGTCGCCCACGTCCCAGACCAGGCCGCTATCCTCGACATCGTCGCCGTTGAGCGTCAGATTCATGATCGCACTGGGCAGGGGGCGGCCGTTCCGGTACACCTCCATGAGCTCCTCCCTGTGCAGCAGCTTTCCGCGAGGCACGCCGTTGGCGTCAAGAATGAACAGCTCGAAGAGATCCACGTCGGGATGACGCGCCAGGAACTCTGCGGCTTCCTGCTCGGAGGCAAATTGCATGTCGATCTCGCAGGGACGGCGCGGCGTTACCGCTGCGCACGCTCCATGAATTCGCGGAAGGCGCGCCGGTAGTTGAGAGTGAAGAGATCGGCGGGCACGGAGTACTCCAGCGCTTCGCCGTCCCAGTCCACTTCGCGCGGGCGGATGCCGGCGGCGACGGGCATGTCCTCCCGGTAAACGAGATCCTCGATACGCAGGCACTCCTCCAGGCTGGCGCCGCGATAGCCGCGCTGATTGGCCACACCCCAGAAGATCTTGACGTGATCGTAGGCCATGGGCGAGGGAAAGCCGGCAACGATGCGCTTGCCCAACTTCTCATAGTCGTACGTGATCGTCGCAAAGCCCGGTGCGATACAGTGATAGTTCATCGTGCAGTTGCCGTCGTGAGCCCACGGCCCGTCGCCGGCGATGAGGGGACGATCCATCCAGACATCGATCCCCTCCCGGCGCACGCTCAAGGGCTCGACGACGTGCGGGCTCGGGCCCATGGACACTTCGTGCACGAACGGGAAGTGCGCCACGTCGCGAAAGTTCTCCATCGCGACCGCGACACCCGTCTCCGAATCCAAAGGATCCGCCGCCAACCAATCGAGCTCGACGCCGCGCCAGTGTGCCGGGTCGTACAGATCCCCCACCGGGTCCTCCAACACCGTCCAGACGTGGGCGTAGCGCTCGACGGCGGGATAGGTGCGGATGGCCGCCTTAGGATGGATCTTGGACTGGTCGGCCAACGAGGGAATGTGCACGCAGCGGCCGTTTTCGGCGGCGAAGCGCCAGCCGTGATAGGGGCAGGCGATGGATTCTCCGTGTACCTTCCCCAGGGCGAAGTCCGCTCCGCGATGGATGCAGCGGCTGCTTTGCACGACCGCACGTCCCGATTCGGTGCGGTAGACGACCAGCTGCTCTCCCAACAGGGTTGCGGACCGAGGCGTGGTGAGATCGACGCTGCGGGCGACGGGAAACCACTGGCGCCGCAGGGCTCTTTCCGCCTGCACCCGCAGAGTTTGAGGGTTGGATGACATGAGTGTCCTCGCTGAGTCTGTTCAGATACCGACCACCAGGGCACCGCCGTTGACGGGCAGGCACTGGCCGGTGATGAAGGCCGCTTCGTCCGAGGCCAGGAACGCCACCGCGGCGGCGATTTCCTCGGGATGAGCCAGGCGGCCGAGCGGAATGTTCTCCTTCTCGGGCTCGATGTATTCGTCCGGGACCATGCGTGTGAGAATGGCGCCGGGCGTGATGGCGTTGACGAGAATGCCCTGACGCACGAATTCCTTTGCCATGGTCTTCATCAACCCGAGCTGCGCGGCCTTGGCGACCATGTACCCGTACGAATGGCCGTCGGGCACCTGGCCCCATTGTGAGTTGATGAAAATCACGCGGGGAGCCCGGCTCTCGCGCAAGTAGGGCAGCGCGGCGTGTGTCAAGTACATTGGCGCGTGAACATTGACCGAGAGCAGCCGATTGAAGTCCTGATAATCGGTTTGCTCGAGCCCTGTCATGGAATACATCAGGCCGGCGTTGTGAACGAGGATGTCGAGCCCGCCCAGGTGCTTCGCAGCCTCCCGCACGACACGCTCGGCCTGGGCCCGATCCGTGATATCCGCCTCGATGCCCAGCGAGCGCCCGCCGTCCTGTTGGATGTCTGTCGCCGTTTTTTGGGCCACATCGCCGTCGATATCTATTACCGCTACCGCGGCGCCCCGCGAAGCGAGGAAGCGCGCATGAGCGCGTCCGGCGCCGCGTCCCGCGCCGGTAATCAATGCGACGCGCCCCTGCAGGGACCGGGAGCCCGGTGATATGGACAGGACGGATTCGGGCGCCGCCGGTGCTGGTTTTGCTGCTGACGTCATGGGAGCTCCGGGGAGAGTCAGGCGGATACCTTATGGGGCTCGGTGACGTACAGCATGTTGCCATCGGGATCGAACAGGGGCCGGTAGCGGTAGTGCGTGCCGTTCGGATGGCGCCATTCGATCGGCTCGGCGACGACCCACCGGACCTTCCCATCGAGCGCGGCCATGGCCTCGTCGAGATCGGCGACTTCGAACGCGAAGGAGTCGATGCCCGGCCGGTCCTTCAGGTTGACGGCGGTCCGGCGCACGACGGGAGTCGTGTCCTGCGTGCGAAAGATGTAGAGAGTCAGGTTGCCGAGGTCGAGAGCGGCCCAGTGCTCCTCGGGCTGATAGGGAAGGAAGAACCGCAGCCCGAGCGTGCCGTGGTAGAAATCGACGAGCCGCTGCACGTCGTTGGTGAGAATGTCCATGTTGTCGATGCGTTTCAAGTGGAGCACGGCCGAGCCTCCGGGAGCTGAGGAAAAGGTCAGGCTGAGGATTTCGAGGGAGCGTGACGGCAGGGGCCGCCGGGCAGCGCCTCGAGCGACCCTCCTGCGACATCGAAAAGAATGGTCGCGAGAGTCGCGTATTGGCCGGTGCCGGGGCGAGTGCTGTCCGGATGGCAGCAGAGGGCGCCCAGCTCCGTGAAATGACTGTTGAGCGCGGCGAGCACGGTCCCCGCGGTGAGATCCGACCGGTTGCCGAGCCGCCGGCGCATGAGATCCAGCCGCA
>DASZVD010000175.1:0-5767 GCA_035547375.1 Steroidobacteraceae bacterium | reverse complement strand
ACGGCCTCGTGTTCGGCAAAGCGGTCGCCGACCAGCCCCAGGGGAAAGTCCTTGCCGGAAAAGGCCACCAACGCCGCGATCAGCACGCCGACCAGCCCCTCGCCGACAATCAGCCCGGAAGCCAGCAGCACGCCGAGTTGCTTGATGGCGGCCGGGTTTGCGCGCCGGTCGGCGCGCCGGTCGTAATACCAACCCGCCAAGGAGCCGACGACCACCATCAGCGTGCTTTGAGTGGGGAGATAAATGCCCAGGCCCACGGCGAGCGGTGAGAGATGTGCGCCGGGAATCCAGCGGCGCAACAGCACGTCGACGACGATGATCGCGATGCCGATCAGCACACCGACTTCGATCAGGCTCCAATCGACGTTGTTTTGTAATACGCCTTGGGCAAGCGCCGACATCAGTCCGGCCTGGGGCGCAGGCAGCGCGTGCACGCGAGTCGGACCCGGCGCGCCCGCAAAGCCGTACGCGTGGTTCAGCAGATCGAGCACCGGTGGAATGATCGCAGCGCCCGCTATGACGCCCACGACGAGCGCAACCTGTTGTTTCCAAGGCGTCGCCTGCACCAGCTGACCGGTTTTGAGATCCTGCAGATTGTTGTTGGCAATGGTCGCGACCGCGAATATCAGCGCCGTGACGAACAGCGCGTACGCAACGAGGGCGTGCTCGCCGCCGGCGGGCAAGCTCGAGCGGACGCCCGCGGCGAGCAGCAGCGCGGCGCCGAGGGTCGCCAGGATGCCGATACCGGACAACGGGCTGTTGGAAGAGCCGATGAGCCCGGCCATATAGCCGCACACCGACGAGACGAGAAAGCTCACCAGCACGATGTAGATCAGTCCGCCGACGACCAGGACGGGCAGGTGGCCGCGCAACACGCCGCTGGTATCGAAGTTCGCCAGCAGCACCGGAATCGGCGCCAGGCAGACCAGCGTCAGCAGGACGATCAGGCTCATCGGCAGGTCGCGCTCGGTGTCGGGCAGGGCACCCTCGCGACCCGCGCCGCGAGCGCGCGAGGCGGCGAGCGTCGAGCGGATGCCGCCGTAGACGGGCCCTATCAATTTGGCGAGCGTCCAAAGCGCGGCAACGAGGATCGTGCCCGCGCCGATGAACCGTACCTGATGACTCCACGTGTCGTGGGCCACGACGGCCGCCGGGGCGCTCAGGCCACCGAGCGCCGAATAGTGCGGCACACCCCAAAGCCACGCGATCAGCTCGCCCACGAACATCGCGATCCCGACCCACAACCCGACCAGGTGCCCGATGCCGAACAGCGCCAGCGAGAAAAGCAGATCGAAGCCGGTCACCGCGCCGCGCTCGCCGATCCGGACGTAGCGCACGAGGTCGCTCGCGAATACGCGAGTGCCGACAATGACGGCAAACACGGCCGAAGCGATCGACCCCACGACGACGGCCCGAAGTCCGGCCCGCGCGTCTTCGACGGCCTCCGCCTGGGCCTCCATTCCACTGCCGACCTTCAGGACCTCGGCACAGGCAACCCCCTCCGGGTACGGCAGATCCGACTGCGTCACCAGCGCCCGCCGCAACGGAATGGAGTACATGACGCCCAACACTCCGCCGAGCGCGCAGACCAGAGCCGAAGTCCAGTACGGGAAGCCGGTCCACCAGCCGATGATCACGAGGCCCGGCAAAACGAAGATCATCGAGGAGAGCGTGCCGGCGGCCGAGGCGACGGTCTGGACGATGTTGTTCTCCTGGACAGTCGATCCGGCGAAGCCCCGCAGGATGGCCATGGAGATGACGGCCGCCGGGATTGACGTCGAGAAGGTCAAGCCGGCCTTGAGCCCGAAGAAAACATTGGCAGCCGTGAATATCAACGTGATCAGGACGCCCAGGATCACGCCGCGGACCGTCAATTCTTTTTGCTGCGCGGGCGCCTGGCTCATATGACGTGGCCCCAATGAAGCCGGACGCGCGGCGCCGCCCCCCTTGTCATGGTCTCACTCCTGGGCCTCAGGCTCGTTTGCCAAAATAGTAACAGGTCCGCGGGAGGAACTATCTGCCCGCCGAGCGCCCCCCACAAAGAAAAAGGGCGGCCGTCAGGCCGCCCCTTCCACGGGATCGCTCTGGATCAGCGCTACCCGACCCGGACCGGTACGAAGATCCTGGCGTCGCCGCGCTGGACGAGCAGCGCGATGTGCCCCTTCGACTTCTCAACGGCGTTACGAAGGTCGTCCACGCTGGTGACGGGGGCGCCGTTGGCGGCAAGCACCACGTCGCCGGGCTGAATGCCGGCCTGGGCCGCGGGGCCGACTGCACGCTCGACCACGACACCACTTTGAGTGTTGGCCTGCTGCTTCTCTTCCTTGGTGAGGGGACGCACCGCCAACCCAAGCTTACCGCCGCCGTTCTGCTGGTTGGTGTTGGACGCCGTACGCTTGTCTTCCATGGCGCCGAGCTTGACGCTCACGTTACGCGTCGAGTGATTGCGCCACACCTCGAGCGTTACGGTCGTATCGGGCTTCAGCGTTGCGATTTCGACCGGCAGCTCCGTCGAGCGTGCCACGGTCTGGCCGTTGAGCTTGACGATCACGTCGCCCGGCTCGATGCCCGCCTGTGCCGCGGGGCCACCCTTCTCGACGCTCGACACCAACGCACCTTCCGGCGCCGGCAGACCGAAGGAGTCCGCAAGGCCCTGGTTCACGTCCTGGATGACGACGCCGAGCTTGCCACGGGCCACGTGGCCTGTGGTCTCGAGCTGGTTGCTGACTTGCAGCGCAACGTCGATCGGGATCGAGAACGACACGCCCATGAACCCGCCCGAGCGGCTGTAGATCTGCGAGTTGATGCCGACGACCTCGCCCCGCATGTTGAAGAGCGGGCCGCCCGAGTTACCCGGGTTGATCGGCACGTCGGTCTGAATGAAGGGGATGTAGCCCGAATCCGGCAAGGTGCGGCCTTTCGCGCTCACGATGCCCGCCGTCGCGCTGTTCTCGAAACCGAATGGCGCGCCGATCGCCAGCACCCATTCACCCACCTTCAGGTTGTGGGAGTCGCCGAGCTTCACGGTCGGCAGGTCCTTGGCCGGAATCTTGATCACCGCGACGTCGCTCTTCGTATCGATGCCGATCACCTTCGCGGTGTACTCGTGACGATCCGTGAGACGCACCGTCACCTCGCTCGCGCCGTTTACGACATGAGCGTTGGTGAGGATGTAGCCGTCGGGACGGATAATGAATCCGGACCCTTCACCGCGCGTAGGCGCTTGCTGCGGCGCTCGCGGGAAGCCACGGAAGAAGGGAGCGAACGGACTGTTGGGGCCGAACGGATTGAAGTTCCCCCCTCCGTTGTCATCATCATCGTCGCCGTCGTCTCCCTGCGTGTTCGATACCGGGACCTTGCTGACGACGCTGATATTCACGACCGCCGGCCCGTACTTCTGCACCATGGTGCTGAAATCAGGCAGTACGGCCGCAGGATTGCCGGTCGCAGGAACCGAGGTAACCGGACCTACCGCAGGCGCCGGAGTGGTGGGGGCTGCGGCAGCACTCGGCGTGATGCCGACGGCATACAGGACGCTCACGGGCGCCGCGACGATCGCCGCGCCGAGTACCGCTGCCGCCAGCGGCTTTCGGACGAAAGTTCTGAGGCTCATCTCTATTTCTCTCCAACCCGCTCAGGGGCATACGGTGCAGGACAGGACAGGCTCCTAGGCTAGGAGGAGAGACTTAAGTGAGCCTTAAGAACGAGGAATGACCTTCTAATTCATTGATTTGAAATGAAAGTCACCTGGACGCTCAACCCATGGCCCCCGGGGCCGGAATCGAGCCTGAGGGTGGCGCCGTGGGCGTCCGCGATGGCTTTCACGATGGCCATCCCGAGGCCGCTTCCCGAGGGTGAGGTACCTGGGAGACGGTAGAAGCGGTCGAGAACGCGAGAGCGCTCTTCGGCCGGAATGCCGGGCCCGGTGTCGGTGACAGCGAGTATTACACGCCCCGGCATCACTTCCACCGAGACGTCGACGCGACCTCCTTCTGGCGTGTAACGAACCGCGTTATCCACGAGATTGCGCGCCAAAGTTCGCAGGGCATCCGGATCTCCGAGGACGACCGCCGTGTGCGAGTCCGAGATGCCCAGGTCGATGCTCTTCGCATCAGCAAAGGGAACCAACTCGGCAACGGTCTCGCGCACGATGTCCGCCAGAGGGACCGGTACTCGCTGCGGCTCTACGCGCGGCTGCTGCCGTGCGAATGAGAGCATCTGCTCGACCAGGCGGATGGCCCTTTGCACACCGGCCGAGAGCTCCTCCATGGCCTGGTTGCGTTCAGTCTCGTTCTGCGCACGTGCCAGCGCCCCCATCTGTAAGTGCAACGCGGTCAGGGGGGTGCGCAACTCATGCGCGGCGTCCGCCATGAATGCGCGTTCGCGGTCGAGTGCCGCACCGAGTCGAACGAGCAGGTCGTTCAAAGCGCCGACGAGCGGCCGCACTTCATCCGGCAGTCGCTCGTTCGGCAGTGGATCCAGTGCATCGACGCGCCGCGCCTTCACGAGTGCCGTGAGACGCCGCAGCGGCTCGAGCGCGCTGCCGACAGCCAGCCAGATCAGAAATCCCAACACCGGCAGCAGCAGCCCGAATGGCCGTAGTGTCTTCAGCGCGAGATCGACCGCCTGTTGCTCCCGGACCCGCATGGGCTGCGCAACTTGAATGACCCGCGTCATTGCCTGCACGCCGTAGACGCGCCATTGACCTTCGCTGGTGGTGGCCGTAGAGAAGCCGAGCGTCGTCACATCCGGCAGCACGCTGTGTGGCCGAGAAAGATAGACGCGCACGCCGTCCAGCGACCATACCTGTACCACGAAGTCGTACGCAGCATCGTTTGCGGGCAGTCGTGGTGAGAGCAGATATTCGACCGGCTCGTCGCGCAGGATGAGCGCCGTCTGGCGCAAGTGATAATCGAAGAACGCGTCGGCTTCGGCGAGCGCGTTTCGATAGACAATCAGGCCCCCCGCCGCGCCGACGAACAGCACGCCTCCCAGCAACCACGCGAGCAGTCGAGTGCGAATGGACCTCACTGCGCCGGCCTCACCCGATAACCCACGCCGCGTACGTTGAGTATGAAGTCCGTACCCAGCTTGCGGCGCAGGCCATGGATGTGGACTTCGACCGCGTTGCTTTCCACTTCCTCGCCCCACCCGTAGAGCCGCTCTTCGATCTGCGCTCGCGAGAGAATGTTTCCCGGGCGTTCCATCAACAGCTGCAGCAGTGCGAACTCCTTCGGCGACAGCGGGATGTCCCGGCCCTCCCGGGTCACTCGATGGGTGGCGGGATTCAAGGCCACGCCAAGGTGCTCGATCTGCGGCTCCGTGCGCCCCGATTTACGCCGCAGCAGTGCTCGAATCCGGGCGGCGAGCTCATCCAGGTCGAAGGGCTTCACCAGGTAGTCGTCGGCGCCGGCATCCAGTCCCTGCACCCGATCGGAGACCGCATCGCGCGCCGTGATGATCAGCACCGGCAGCGTCTGCTGCCGCGCCCGCAGCCCTTGCAGCACCTGGAGGCCGCTTTTGCCGGGCAGACCGAGATCCAGGAGCAGCAGATCGAACGCCTCGGTGCGCAGCACGCGCTCCGCCGAGTCGCCGTCGTGCACCCAATCCACGGCAAAGCCATCCCGCCTCAGGCCGGTACGGATGGCCTCCCCGATCATGGCATCATCTTCAACCAGCAGCAGCCGCACGTTCCTCGCCAACCCCACACAGCCGTTCTTCGCCGGAACCCCATACAGAAGGTCCCTTGAGCCCCAATCATCGTCTC
>DASZVD010000174.1:0-21175 GCA_035547375.1 Steroidobacteraceae bacterium | reverse complement strand
GCGGCCGATCATGAGCTGATCCGTGCGCCCGAGGAGCGAAGGCACGACGTACTCGCCCACCGCCGGAATGAACACGAGGAGCGAGCCTGCGACGATGCCGGGGACGGACTGCGGCAGGGTGATGCGGAAAAAGCCGGTGGCGGGATTCGCGCCGAGATCGGCCGCGGCCTCGAGCAGCGTGTTGTCGTGCTTCTCGAGATTCGCGTACAGCGGCAGGATCATGAACGGGAGGTACGAATACACGATGCCGATGTAAACGGCGAAATCGCTTTGCAGGAGAGGCAACGGGTCGTGAATGATGCCGAGGTACATCAGGACGTTGTTGATGACCCCGTTGTTCTTCAGGAGCCCGATCCAGGCGTACACGCGCAGCAGGAACGAGGTCCAGAACGGGAGCACGACCATCATCAGCAGGACGTTGCGCCACGTCGGGCTGGCGTGCGCGATCGCGTAGGCCATCGGATAACCGATGAGCAGGCAGCAGAACGTCGAGACCGTCGCGACCTTCAGCGAATACAGGTACGAGCTGACGTAGAGCGGATCGGTGAACAGGAAGGCGTAGTTGCCGAAGTGCGGCTTGATCGACAGGTGCCCGTTCACCCATTGCCACAGCGGGGCGTACGGCGGCATGGCGAGCCGGACCTCCGAGAAGGAGATCTTGAAGACGATGATGAACGGCACCAGGAAGAACAGGAGCAGCCACAACAGCGGGATGCCCGCGACGAGCCGCCTGCCGGCACGACTGTTCAGCTGTGCCATTATTCGGTCAACACGATGGGGCTGGAGCCGTGCCAGGACAGATACACCGTCTCGTCCCGCGCAATGCGATGCTCGGCGTCCCGCATGATGTTGGGAAGCGTCACGCGCACGGTCTTCCCGGATTCGATCTGCACGAGATAGATGGAGACGTCGCCCATGTAGGCGATCTCCTTCACGACGCCTCGTACGACGTTCTCGCGCAGGCCGTGCTCCTCGCCCAGCGTGCGACTCATGCTGATCTTCTCGGGCCGCACGGCCGTCCAGACCGTAGCGCCCCGCACGCAATTCAGGCTCCGGTCCAGCGCGACGGTGCAGCCCAGCTCCTGCGATTCGATACGGCCCGAGTCCGCCTCGGTCACCCGGCCTTCGAACATGTTGACCGACCCGATGAAATCCGCGACGAACTTCGTCGCCGGCGACTCGTAGATGGCCGAGGGCGTGCCCACCTGCGCGATCCTGCCGTGGTTCATGACACCCATGCGCGACGAAAGCGTCATCGCCTCCTCCTGGTCGTGCGTCACGACTATGAAGGTCACGCCGAGGCGCTTCTGGATGTTCAGCAATTCGAACTGCGTGTGCTCGCGCAGCTTGCGATCGAGCGCGGCGAGCGGCTCGTCGAGCAGCAGCAGCTTCGGCCGCTTCACCAGCGCGCGGGCGAGCGCCACGCGCTGGCGTTGGCCGCCCGAGAGCTGATGCGGCTTGCGGCCCATGAAGGAGCCCATCTTCACGATGTCGAGAATCTCGGCGACGCGTGCCTTGATCTCCTGCCTGCCAAGCTTCTCCTGCTCGAGCCCGAAGGAGACGTTCTTCTCGACGGTCATGTGCGGGAAGAGCGCGTAGGACTGGAACATCATGTTCACCCGCCGCTCGTACGGCGGGATGGTGCTCATGTCCTGGCCCTCGATGAAGATCCGGCCGGAAGTGGGCTTCTCGAAGCCGGCCAGCATTCTCAGCAGCGTCGTCTTGCCCGACCCCGAGCCACCCAACAGGCAGAAGATCTCACCCTGACGGATATCGAGCGAGACGGAGTCCACGGCCACGAAGTCACCGAATTTTTTCGTGACGTTGTCGATGCGAACGAAGGCGGGTGCCTCCGTCTGCTCACGCGACGACAGGGCTCCCGCCCCGCCGTCGTTCTGCTGGGTTCCTACTCTGCCGCCGTTCTGCGCGGGTGTTGGAGTGTCCACCTGAGGTTGCGCGCTCACTTGCCGGTTTTGAACCGGGTCCACACTCGCGTCAGCATGCGGGTGTACTCCGACGTGCGGGTCGGTTCGGGATGGAGCTTCGCCAGCACCTCCGGCGGCGGATAGATGCCGGGATCGTTGCGGACGCCGTCATTGATCGCGGGCGTCGGCGAATCGCCGTTCGCGTACTTGATCAGGTTCGTGCTGCGCGCCGCGATGTCCGGGCGCAGCAGAAAGTTCATGAACAGGTGCGCGTTGTTCGGGTGCGGCGCATCCGCGGGAATGGCGAGCGTGTCATAGTTGCTGATCGCCCCTTCCTTCGGAATGCTGTAACCGATGTCGATGCCCTTCCCGGCGTCCTTGGCGCGATCGTGGGCCTGCTTCACGTCGCCGGACCAGCCGAGCGCCAGGCAGGTCTCGCCGTTCGCGAGATCATCGATATAACGGGACGAATGGACGTACCGGACGTAGGGACGGATGGCCATCAGCGCCTTCTCCGCCGCCGCCAGGTCATCCGCCGAAGTGCTGTTGGGATCCTTGCCGAGATAGATCAGCACGGTCGGCACCACTTCCGACGGAGCATCCAACAGCGACACGCCGCAGTCGGCGAACTTCGACACGACCGCCGGGTCGTACAGCATCCGCCAGCTGTCGACGGGGGCATCGGGCATGCGCTGCTTGACCTTGGCGATGTCGTAGCCCGGGCCGGACGTGATCCACATGTACGTCATGGCGTAGGCGTTGTCGGGATCGTATTGCGCCTCTTTCTTCGCGACCTCGGGATCGAGGTACTTCCAGTTCGGCAACAGCGCCTTGTTGAGCTTCTGGAAGACGCCCGCCTGGATCTGGCGCGCGAGGAAGGCGCCCGAGGGCCCGACCACGTCGTAGTTCGTGTGCCCGGTGAGGAGCTTGGTCTCGAGCACCTCGTTCGAGTCGAACACGTCGTAATTGACCTTGATACCGTATTCCTTCTGGAAATCGGTGATCACGGTCGGGTCGATGTAGTCGGACCAGTTGTAGACGTTGACGACTTTGTCGGCGTCCCTCGCGCCAGCCACGGCGGGTGGGGACGCCGGCTGGGCACTTTGATCGGAGGGGGATTTCGAGCCACCGGAACAGCCGGTGAATAGCGCAGCGAAGGCCGCGCCAAGGAACAGCGAGCGCAGGGCAGTACTCATGGGTCCTCTAGTTTTCGAACCGCGCGAACCCCGGAAGGTGGCGAGCGATTCGGGCCCCACGCGACCGGAAGCCCGAATAGTAACAGGCCTTCGGGCGTAGTCCCCACCGCGACTCCTGTTCCTAAACGTTCAGCAGCAAGTGCTCCCGCTCCCAGGAGCTGATCACCTGCAGGAAGACCTCGTACTCCGCCTCCTTCACGATCGTGAAGGCCGAAATGAACTGCTCGCCGAGCAGCTTCACCAGCGGGTCGCATTCCTTCAACCGGCGCAGCGCCTCGTCCAGGGAGCGAGGCAGGCCGAAAGGCAGGTCGTGCGCGCTGCCGCTGATGGGGTCGCTGGGCTGCAGATTCTCGATCATGCCGAGGTAACCGCAGGCAAGCGAGGCCGCGATCGCTATATAAGGATTGGCGTCCGCGCCGCCAACCCGGTTTTCTACGCGTCGGGCTTCTGCGTCAGACATCGGCACCCGCAAGCCCGCGGTGCGATTATCGTAGCCCCAATGGACGTTGATCGGTGCCGAGAGATAGCGGGTCAACCGGCGATAGGAGTTCACGTTCGCGCAGAACAGCGCCATCGCCGCCGGCATGTACTTCTGCAGCCCACCGATGTGGGAGAAGAAGAGCTGCGATGGCGTACCGTCCGGGTTGCTGAAGATGTTCTTGCGCGTCTTGATGTCCACCACGCTCTGGTGGATGTGCATGGCGCTACCCGGCTCCTTCGCGTGGGGCTTCGCCATGAAGGTCGCGTAGATCTTGTGCCGCAGTGCCGCCTCACGGGCGGTGCGCTTGAACAAAAACGCCTGATCCGCCAGGGACAACGGATAGCCATGGATCAGATTGATCTCCATCTGCGCCGGTCCATCCTCATGGATCAGCGTGTCGATCTCGATCTCCTGGTCCTCGCAGAACTGATAGATGTCGTCGAACAGCGGATCGAACTCGTTCACCGCGGCGATGCTGTACGACTGCCGGCCCGGCTCCGCCCGGCCCGAGCGGCCCACCGGGGGCTTGAGGGGATAGTCGGCGTCCTTGTTCTGCTCGATCAGATAGAACTCGAGCTCGGGGGCCACGACCGGCTCCCAGCCCCGCTGGGCGTAGAGCTCGAGCACATTGCGCAGCACATGGCGCGGCGCCATCGTGACCCGGCGGCCATCGGAATAGAAACAGTCGTGGATGACCTGCGCCGTGGGCTCAGCGGCCCAGGGGACGCGGCGCACGGTATTCGGATCCGCCTTCAGCACGATGTCGATCTCCGCCGGGCTCATGGCCTCGGCGGGCTCGAGCGGGTAATCGCCCGTCACGGTCTGCAGGAAAACGCTCTCCGGCAGCCGCATGCCCCCGTCTTCGGCGAACTTCTCCGCGGGCATGATCTTGCCCCGGGCAATGCCGGCCATGTCGGGAATGATGGCCTCGACTTCGGAGATGCCATGGTCACGGAAGAACTGCCGGATCTCGCTCGCCATACCGATTATCCTTTTATCTCGACTGCGCGCGCTCGCGACTCGCCGCGCCAAGGGCGGCAAAGAGCGCGCGCGAAAACGGATTACTCATCACTTTCCACTCGGGATGCCACTGCACGGCAACGGCGAAGCCCGGCGCGTTGCGCACGTGGAACGCCTCGATCAACCCATCCGGCGCCCTCGCCTCGATCACGAGGTCGGGACCCAGGCGGTCGATCCCCTGCGCGTGCAGGGAATTGACCTGGATACGATCGCTGTCGGCAAAGCCGCGCAGCTGGCCGCCCGGCTCCAGGATCACCTCGTGCGCCGGGCCGTACTGCAGATCCAGCGGCTGCTCCGTGTCCTCACGGTGGTCACGGTAGCCTGGGATCTCCTGCACCCGCTGGTGCAGGGTACCGCCAAAGGCGACATTCATCTCCTGAAATCCGCGGCAAACGCCCAGTACGGGAACTCCCGAGCGGACCGCTTTCCTGATCAGAGGCAGCGTCGTCGCATCGCGCGCCGGATCATGGAGTGTGCCGGGCACGCTCGGGCTTCCAGCATAGTGGTGCGGCTCGACGTTGGACGGACTCCCCGGAAACAGAATGCCGTCCAGACGGTCCAGCAGATCCCCCAGCCGCAGCTCTTCGGCCAGCGACGGAATGATCAGAGGAATCGCCTCGGCCGCCTCCAGCACGGCGCGGGCGTACTTCTCCCCCACCATGTGAAACGGGTGGTGGCCGACCATGCGGCGGTCGGCGGGAATACCAATGACTGGGCGAGCGGATGACATGATGCAGCCGGGGGCGTTTAGTATTTTAAACGGCCCTGCCCGGCATATTCTCCAGGTCAGCACCTATTAGACCACAGCTGCGGGGCGGTTTTCTGCCTGTCACGCACTGGACAACGCCAGGCTGCCGGTGGGTGAGCGCCAAGCGGGGGGTGAGCGCCAAGCCTCCACGCCGCGCCGGGCCGAGCGGCCCAGGCACCGCTCTTTCGTTTTAGACGGCGTCCAAATATCCTAAACACCTCAATCCCGGCCGAGGCGGGTCGGGAATCCTCGCTCCACCCCATGGGACGCTCCACCCGCATCGAGTCTTACTACGCGGCGACAGCTCCCGCCACACCCGAGCGAGCCGAGCTGCGGGACTCCATCGACTGCGACGTCTGTGTCATCGGCGGCGGCATCGCCGGCTGCTCGACAGCGCTCCATCTCGCGGAAAGAGGCTACTCGGTCGCACTGCTCGAAGAGCATTACGTGGGCTGGGGTGCCTCCGGGCGCAGCGGTGCCCAGGCGATCCACGGCGTCGCCGCCGGACAAAGCCAGCTGGAGCGACTCATCGGCGCGACGGCCGCGCGCACGGTGTGGGACGTATCGATCGAAGGCCTCACGTTGATGCGGGAGCTCATTGCCCGGTACCGCATCGATTGCGACTGGGCCCCTGGCCATATGCTCGTGGCCGTGAAGAGCCCTCACCTGCAGGAGCTGCAGGCGGAGCTGAGACAGCTACGGGATACGCTCGGTTATCCGAGCGTGCGTTACGTCCCTCGTGACGAGTTGTGCTCCATCCTTGGCACCGACCGCTATCGCGGCGCTCTCTACGACTCCAACAGCGGCCACCTGCACCCGCTCAACTACACCATAGGCCTCGCCGCCGCCGCGGAGCGCAACGGCGCGCGCATCTTTGAAGGAACCCGCGCGCTGGGATTCAAGCCATCGCTCGGCTCGACGAGCGCCGTCCGCATACGCACCGAGCGCGGCGAAGTCCGCGCCAGGTATCTCGTCCTCTGCGGAAACGTTTATCTCGGCGATACGGCTCCGCAACTTGGCGCGAAGATCCTGCCCATCGGCAGCCACATCATCGCCACCGCCCCACTCGGCGCCGACCGTGCCCGCAGCCTCATCGCCAACAATGCCGCGATCTGCGACATGAACCGGGTGTTGGATTACTATCGCCGCTCGAGCGATCACCGCCTCCTCTTCGGCGGCCGCATCAGCCACGCAGGCTGCGACTCCTCCGCGGCTGCCGAAGCGACTCGGCAGCGAGCGACTCGGCAGCGCATGCTGCGAGTCTTCCCCCAACTCACCGACGCCGCGATCGACTACTCGTGGGGCGGGTACATCGACCTCACTCTGAATCGCGCTCCGAACTTCGGCCGGCTCGCTCCCAACATCTACTTCCTGCAAGGCTTCTCCGGCCACGGCATCGCTCTCACCGGCATCGCCGGCAAGCTCGTCTGCGAGGCCATCGCCGGCACCGCGGAGCGCTTCGACGTCTTCGCGAGAATTCCTCACCGCGACGTCCCGGGCGGCACCCGCGTGCGCCGGCCCCTCGTAGCGCTGGCCCTGGCGTATTACCGGCTCAGGGACTTGTTATCATAGGATCACATCAGGGATCCGACGCGCGCACGTGGCGGCGGCACCCGGCACAATCACATCCTGCGGTGGGACTATGGCCACATTCGTTCCGGTTCACGGGGCCTGGCACGGCCGGCGCGCCTGATGTCACCCCACACCCGCCCCGCGCCTGTCAGTGAGCGGCAGCGTGTTGGCTTCAAGCTGATCATCGCCTACAAGCTGTGCAAAGCGGCGCTGATGTTAGGGGTCGCATTGTGGCTGACGCTCGCCCCGGACGCGGCCTACCGGGCCGCCCTCCTCCTCGTCCGGGAGCTGACCGAAGGCGGCGCGGCTTTCGCGAGCGCCGGCCGCTGGATCAGCGATCACCTGACCGGCCACCTGCTGGTCCGGGGCGCGGAGCTGGCGTGGCTGGACAGTGTGACGAGCGCGATCGAAGGCGTTCTGCTCCTGAGCGGCAGGCTCTGGGCCGAGTGGATCGTCATCGTCGGCCTGGCCTGCCTGCTGCCCTTCGAGGTCCACTCCATCCTGCACACGCCGCGCCTCGGCAAGCTCGTCATTTTGAGCGCGAACGGGCTCATCGTCGCCTACCTGGCCTGGGTGCAGATCCAGAAATCCCGCCCGCGCCCGCCATAATTCCATCCCGGCGCGCAGCCGGCGCGAGCCGCCCGCTGGACTGCAGGCCGACACAGCCGCCTACTTCACAGCAGCAGCTCCGCGATCTGCACCGCATTCAGCGCGGCGCCCTTGAGGAGCTGGTCGCCCGCGACGAACAACGCGACCGAGCGGCCGCTCGGGTCGCTCAGGTCCTGGCGGATGCGGCCGACGAGGATGGGGTCCTGGCCCGAGACATCCTTGGGCATGGGGAAGTAGTTGCGCTCGGGGTCATCGACGAGCTTCACGCCGGGAGCCGTCTGGATGATTTCGCGAACCTGGGCGGGCGTGAGCGGGCGCTCGCACTCGAAGTTGATCGCGATGCTGTGGGCGCGCAGCACGGGCACGCGGACGCAGGTCGCGGCGATGCGGATGCTCGAGTCACCGTAGATCTTGTGCGTCTCGCGCATCACCTTGATCTCTTCCTCGTTGTAGCCATTCGCCGGATCGATCTTCGAGTTGTGGCTGAAGAGGTTGAACGCGTAGGGATGCGGCAGGACCGTGTTCTTGTACTCGCGGCCTTCGAGGTAGGCACGGGTGGACTCGCGCAGCTCCTCCATCGCGGCGGCGCCGGCGCCCGATGCCGCCTGATAGGTCGAGACGATCAACCGCTTGATGGGGTTGATCTTGTGAATCGGCCACAGCGGCGTGATGGAAATGATCGTGGAGCAGTTGGGGTTCGCAATGATGCCCTTGTGCTCGCGCACGGCCTGCGGATTGATCTCCGGCACGACCAGCGGCACTTCGGGATCCATCCGGAAGGCGGAGGAGTTGTCGATGACGACCGTGCCCGCGCGCACCGCGGGCGGAGCGTACTTCTTCGACTGACTCCCGCCGGCGGAGAACAAGGCGATATCGATACCGCCGAAGCTGTCCTCCTTCAGCTCCTCGACCAACACCGGCTTGCCGCGGAACGGGAGCGTCTTGCCGGCCGAGCGCGCAGAGGCAAACAGGCGCAGGTTGGACAGCGGAAAATTGCGCTGCTCCAGGCACTGGATCAATTCGACGCCGACCGCGCCGGTGGCGCCAACGACCGCTACGACGGGCGCCGACGAGGAAGGACGACCAGATTGCATTGCTAAACACTCCCGATAAACAACGAGGCCCCAACCGTTTCCGGGTGGGGCCTCCTGGATTCCGCTGCTGCTCGACTCGAGTCGCAATCAGCGCGCGAAGTCCTCCAGAGCCCCACCGCAGGGCTTCTCGAGGGTAATCGTGCGCGTTTTGGTCGAAAAGAGCATTCTGCGCCGAACGCTACCTGACGCTGGGCCGCAAGTAAAGCGACTTTTCACGGTATTTCACCGGCGCCGGCACAGCGCGAGCCGGCGCCCGACTTCACCCGCACCTCGTAGCAGCGATGAATCCGGGGATTGCGCTCGAAGTCCCGCGGAAGCGTCCTGGCCGAGAGGTCGAGCACGTCATAGCGCTGCGCCAGCGACTCATCCAGACGGAACCGCTGGGAATTCGTCGAGAACACAATGAGCCCGCCGGGCGCGAGCACCCGGGCGCACCCCTCGATGAGCGCCGGATGATCCCGATCCACATCGAGCACTCCTGCCATGCGCTTCGAGTTCGAGAACGTCGGCGGGTCGATGAAGATCAGGTCGTACCGGTCACGGCCTCCCGGCGCATCCTGCAGCCAGACCCGGCAGTCCGCCTGCACCAGGGCGTGCCGCTCGGGGCTCATCCCGTTCAGCTCGAAATTGCGCTGCGCCCAGTTGAGGTAGGTGTTCGACATGTCGACGGATGTTGTCGCTACAGCCCCACCGGCTGCTGCATAGACCGTGGCGGTGCCGGTGTAGGCGAACAAATTCAAAAACCGCTTCCCCGAGGCGGCCTCCCGCAAGCGCTTGCGGGTGATGCGGTGATCGAGGAACAGGCCCGTATCCAGGTAATCGTCAAAATTCACCCAGAACCTGAGCCCGCCTTCCTCCACGACGTGGAAGCTGGCGCGCTCCTGCAGCTTGCCGTACTGCTCGCCGCGCTTCGTCTTGCGGCGGGTGCGGATCCGGATCCGGTCGGGATCGATCCCCGTCACTTCCGCGAGCGTCGACAAGGCCTCGCCGCGCCGCTTGCGCGCCGTCTCGAGCTCGATTTCGGCGGGCGCCGCATATTCCTGCACATAAAGCCAGGTCGATGCACCCGCCCCCGCCGCCGCATCCGCCCCTGCGGCCGCACCCGCCGCTCCGCGCACGACATCCGTCCGGCGCGTACCGACATCGGCGAGCGTCCCAACACCATCGACAGTCCGGTAGAGATCGATCGCAAACGCATACTCGGGCATGTCGGCGTCATACAGCCGGTAGCACGACACGCCGCTGCCCTTGGCCCAGCCCTGCTGCTTCTTCAGGTTCTTGGCCAACCGGTTGGCAAACATCCGCGCGCCGGGGCTGTCGCGGAAATTCGTGTCGCCCTTGCCGAGGCGGCCCGGCTCGCGTGCGCTGCCGGTGTCGATCTTCATGCGCAGCAGCCGGCACTCGATCGCACCATTCCAAACGGTATGGGTGCGATGCGCGCGGATACCTAACTCCAACCCCAATTCGGGCGCGCCGGTCAACACCGCGGCACTCCAACCCTGGAAGCGCTCGCGCAATACGGCACCCAGCTCGCGATGAATCGCGCGGGCACTCTCCCGATCTTCGAGCCGGACACCATAGGGAGGGTTGGTGCAAACGAGCCCCACAGCGCCCTCAGGCCCGGCGCCCCGCGGCGCGGCATCCGCCAAGTCCTTCACCTCGAACGCCACCAGCCCGAGCACCCCGGCCCGCTCCGCATTGGCACGGGCGATGCGGATCACCGCGGCATCCCGGTCTTGCCCCCGAATACTCCCCGCCCGCCCCGCGACGGCAGCATCTGCGATACGAGCGCGCTCCCGAGCTTCCTCACACAGCCGGCGCCAGACATCGGGCTCATGCCCCGCCCAGCCCAGGAACCCAAAATACTCCCGAGTGAGCCCGGGCGCCCGATCCGTGGCGATCAGGGCCGCCTCGATCGCGAACGTCCCGGAGCCGCACAGAGGATCGAGAAACTCGACACCGTCCTGTCCGCTGAGATCCGGCCACCCGGCACGCAGCAGAACGCCCGCCGCAACGTTTTCCTTCAAGGGCGCCTCACCGGCGCCGCCGCGATAGCCGCGCCGGTGGAGACTCTCGCCGGAAAAATCCAACGAGAGCGTGATCTGCGTTCCGTTCGCGTGAGCGTGAACACGCACGCTGGGGCGATCGAGCTCGACACTCGGTCGCCAAGCGCGCGCCTCGCGTACCGAATCGACGATGGCGTCCTTCAGTTTCAACGCGCCGAAATGAGTGTGGGTAATGGCCGGATGATGGCCGCTGAAGTCGCAAGCCAGTGTCGCTTCCGGTCCGAGATGCCCGGTCCAGTCGATCTCGCGAACGGCACGATAAAAGCCCTCGGCGTCGGCGACATCGAACCGCGCGAGCTCCAGGAACACTCGATTCGCGACACGTGACCACAGACAGGCGCGGTAGGCGATTTCCAACGCACCGGAAAAGGCCACGCCGGTCGCCCTCTCACGGGCCTCCGTCGCGCCCAGGGCGGTCAACTCGCGCGCCAGCAGGTCAGTCAACCCGCGAGGGGCGCTGACGAGAAACCGCAGCGACTCGGCGCTCACGTCAAATCAATACCTTCGCAACTTGCCTGCGCAGCGTTCATGGAGGAGATCGCCTCAGAAAGTCGGTGGAGTGCTGGCGCTGATGATCTCACACACCTCGCGCCCGATATTGCGGAAGCGGTGCGGGAGCTGACTCGAGAAATAATAGGCCTCGCCGGGACCGAGAACACGGCTGCTCCCGCTCACGGTGAGCTCGATCCGGCCTCGAACGATCACGCCGGCCTCCTCGCCACGATGCGCCAGCATTTCATCACCCGTCGCCGCGCCCGCGGCGTAGCGCTCCTGCAGCAGCGTTAGTTGCCGCCCCGGACGCTTGGCCGCCACGAGCCGCAGCGAGACTTCTTCATTCCCAAGCTCCACGAGCTCGTCGACGCTATAGAACGCCTGCGGCGCCGCACTGAGATCGAGCGTAAAAAACTCGGCGAGTGACATCGGCACTCCGTCGAGCACTTTCTTGAGGGAGCTCACGGACGGGCTCACCCGATTCTGCTCGATCAGGGAGATCAGACCGTTGGTCACTCCCGCCCGACGCGCAAGCTCGCGCTGGGAAAGACCGAAGCCGGTGCGGACGTTGCGCAGCCGCGCGCCCACGTCGATCGTCATAGGTGTTTAGGATACTAAACGAGATCGGCCAAATAATGGCCGGATTGGCCCTGATTGTCCAACTTATTTATCATTAGGGGTACGTGGTCGAGGCACTCCCGGTCGGTGCCCGCGATCCACTCCCCCATTCACTGACTGACGAGCCTGAACCATGCCCACAGCCGCCCCCGAGACGCTCTCGCGCAGTGACCTCGAAGCCCTCTGGATGCCCTTCACGGCGAACCGCCAGTTCAAATCCAAGCCTCGCATCCTGGCGAAAGCCAGTGGCATGCACTACTGGACGCCGGACGGCCGGCAGATCCTGGACGGCGTAGCCGGACTGTGGTGCGTGAACGCTGGCCACGGCCGCAAGGAGATCACACAGGCGGTCGCTGCCCAGCTCGAAGTGTTGGATTACGCGCCACCGTTCCAGATGGGGCATCCGCCGGCGTTCAAACTCGCGAACGCCCTGGTGAAGATCGCGCCGGCCGGTCTCGATCACGTGTTCTTCACGAATTCGGGCTCGGAGTCCGTCGACACGGCGCTGAAGATTGCGCTCGCCTATCACCGCGCTCGTGGTGATGCGACCCGCACGAAGCTCATCGGCCGCGAGCGTGGCTACCACGGTGTCGGCTTCGGCGGCATCTCGGTCGGCGGTATTTCGCCGAACCGTAAGATGTGGTCCGCATCGCTCCTCCCCGGAGTCGATCATCTCTCGCACACCCACGACCCATCCAGGAATGCCTTCTCGCGCGGCGAACCCGAGCACGGCGCGAACCTCGCGGACGAGCTCGAGCGGCTGTGCGCGCTGCACGATCCGTCGACCATCGCCGCCGTCATCCTGGAACCCATCGCCGGCTCCACCGGCGTGCTGATTGCGCCGAAGGGCTACCTGAAACGCATTCGCGAGATCTGCGACAAGCACGGCATCGTGTTGATTTTCGACGAAGTGATCACCGGCTTCGGCCGCACCGGCTCGCCGTTCGCGGCCCAGGAATTCGGCGTGACACCCGACCTCATCACCCTGGCGAAGGGTCTCACCAACGGCTGCGTGCCGATGGGCGCGGTGCTCGTCAGGAAAGGTGTCTACGAAGCGTTCATGCAGGGCCCGGACGCCGCCATCGAGCTCTTTCACGGCTACACCTACTCCGCACATCCGGCGGCGTGCGCGGCCGGTATCGCCACGTTGGAGATTTACGAGCGCGAGGGACTGTTGACTCGCGCGAAGACGCTCGCTCGGTACTGGGAAGACGCGGCGCATTCGCTGAAGGGCCTGCCGCACGTCATCGACATCCGCAATTACGGCCTCATTCTCGGGCTGGAATTGGAGTCGATTCCCGGCAAGGTCGGGGCACGCGCCTTCGAGGTCTACCAGAAGTGCTTCGACCGTGGCCTGTTGATCCGTCAGACGGGGGACATCCTGGCGCTGTCACCGCCGCTGATCATCGAGCGGCAGCAGATCGACCAGATTTTCACGATCCTGGCCGAAGTGCTGCGAGGACTCTGAGGGGAGTCGAGCGGAGGCGCACCGGGACCGACAGGCTCCTGAACGCCTCCGCTCCATTTCTCAGTGCTTGATGACAATGCGCGGGATATGCCGGCTACGGAAGTGCTTTACGCTGGAGAGTACCGTCCACACCAACACGGCGAAGACGACGGCACTTCCAACGAGCAGCTCCATCTCCGACAACGTATACCCCCGCGTCGCTGCGATGGTGACGGTCTCCATGACATACCTCGTTGAGAGGAAGCAAAAAGGGCATTCGCGGTCAGCGTAGCTAGCCTTCCACGCGCCGGGCGCACGCGGAAGCACCGCAGAGTCGATCTGCGACCGGGATCACCCCCCGTTGGATTTATGTCAAGACGAGCGGGGCTCGAAAATCGCGTAGACCTTGGAGCAATCCTCGAGGACCTCCCACGTACCGGAAAAGCCCGCGGGAATGACGAACGCATCGCCCGGACCGAAGGCATTTTGCTCGCCGGTATCGCTGCTGATGACGACCCGCCCTGCCGTCAGCACGCAGAGCTCGTTCTCGGTATAACGCACGCGCCACTTGCCGCGCGTACCCGACCAACGGCCGGCGAAAAAGGTCTGCGTCGAGTCGGTGAAGTAATTCCAGACACGATGCTCAGGCTTCCCGGCAATGAGTCGGTCGGCGGCCGGTATGGAGACTTCGGGATCGAGCGGCTGATCCAGGCGGACGATTGAGGCGTTCATGGCCGCAAATATAGCGCGGAACCGCTGGGACGGGCGAAGCGTCCGGCCGCCCTCGTCCGCTCCCGCGGCGGGCATCCTTGCCCACCGCGCCCCGGACGCACACCCCTCCCGACCTCCCGATTCCGTAGCCCGCTTATTCATTGCGCGCCACTTCCTGACCGCCGCCCGTCCGCTCGAGTCGCACCGTCACCTTGCGATCCAGGGCGTAGCCGTCCAGGTCACCGTCCATGGCAGTAGATTCCGACTTGCCATGTCCTTCGACGATCATGCGGTCCTTCGGCACCCCAGCCTGGGCGAGGACCTCCGCTACCGCCTCGGCGCGATGCCGTGACAGCGCATCGTTGACCTCGTCCGACCCACGCGAGTCCGCAAAGCCCGCCACGCGTACCTTCACATCCGGCATCGATGCGGCCAGTGCTCCAATCTTCTGCAAGGGCGCCAGGGCTTGTGGATTCACCGAGGAATCGTTGGTCCGAAAGCTCACATCGGTCTGCAGCTCGTCCGTCTTCTTCAGGGCGAGGTCCAACTGATCACTCTTCTGGCGAGCCTCCACCAGGGAAGCATTCAGGGTCGTCACGTCCTGCGCCAACACCGTCCGCTGCGACTCGCTCTGGCCGAGATTAGCCTCGAGGGATTCGTTGGCCACCGCCTTCTTGTGATAGCGATCGCCCAGCCAGCCGCCGGCCGCGGCTCCGAGAATCGCGCCCACCGGTCCGCCCGCGGCCGCGCCCACCGCGAGTCCCGTCACCACACCGATGTTTTCCTGCTTCGACGCTTTGGCCTTGGGAGTCGTGTCGCCATCCGCCTGCGCGTAGGTCGGCGCCGCAACCCACGTCGAGATCAGGGCAAGACCCACCACACCCGAGCGCAGCCTGTTCGTGAAAGTGTTCATACGTCGCGTCCTTTTACCTCTCGAGCCGGGTTATTCCGGCCTCGAGGACCAGTTCATCGCGACGGCGGGCCGCGTCCGTGACGCAAACGCGGCAGCGCGGTGATGCTTCGTGGCAAATTGTGGCGGGCACGCTCTGCGGCGTCTTCGTCCTCAACCCGCGGCGTACGAGTCGCCGCGCGGCCGGGCCGCATCATTTCGGATAAGTGAGGCGGTCCTGGATCGCCAACATCACGTCGCTGCGCGCCACTTCTCCCAGCAGAGTGTTGTGCCACTGCCCCGCCGTGACCGGCAACACCGTGGCTTGCTCACGGAGGAAGGCTTCCAGCGCGGTTGTCAGAGGCATGTCCGGGGCCAGCGCGAACTCGACAGGCCGCGCGACCGCCGACACCGGCAACTGGCCATCCAGCTTCGACTCCCGCACCCGCTCGAGAATCTCGCGAGGATTGAGCCACGCAACGAGATCCCCGTCGTTCGTGACGAATACCCGTTCCAACGGGCGCTTCGGTAACTGCGCAAACACCTCGGCGAGGGTGGCCGTGTCGGACACGACCGCGGCCGCGGGTTTGACCAACGTCTCCACTGTACGAAGGCGCCAGTCATCCCCGCCCTCCGTAACCGCGGCGGTATTCAACGACGCATGGTAGACGGACTTGCCCTTTCGATACACCTTGGTGGTGTAGTGCGCCGTCACGCAGGCCAGCATGAGTGGCAGCACCATGTCGTAGTCACCCGTCATCTCGAAGATCATGAGGATCGACGTGAGCGGCGCCAAAGTGGTTGCCGAAAGAAACCCGCCCATGCCAATGAGCGCATAGGCCGCCGGGACCGACACGATATGGGGCATCAGATCGTGCAGCACGCCGCCAAATAGAGCGCCCACGGCACAGCCGATGAACAGCGTCGGCGTCAGGACACCGCCGACGGCACCCGAGCCGACCGTGGCGGACGTCGCGCATATCTTCGCAACCAAAACGAGCAGCAGCCACCAGCCGAACAGTTCAGTCTGCAGGATGCTGCCAATGACGCTGTAACCGTTACCCCAGACCTGCGGCACGTAAATGGAGATGCCGCCCACGATCAAGCCCCCAAGACCCAGCTGCCAGTAAAGCGGCAGCCGCAGGCGCACGAAGCGGCCTTTGACGAAATCCAGCAGCCCGAGGAAGGGTGGCGCCAGGTGCCCCAACAGCACCCCGAGAACGATGTAGAAGCCGAGCTCCCAATTGGACGCGAACTGGACGTGCGGCACGCTGAAGAGGGGACCGTACCCGAGAAAGCGATGGATGGTCGCATCCGACATGACCGAAGCCACCACCAGCGGGCCGAAGGTCTCCATGGACAGGGAGCCCAACACGATCTCCGACACGAACAGCGCGCCGGAGATCGGCGCGTTGTAGGCGGCGGCGATTCCCGCGGCGCCACCGCAAGCGACCATCAACCGCAGCCGTGGCACCGGCGCTCGCGCGAACTGTCCGATTCGCGAAGCCAACATCGCGGACAGCTGCACCATCGAGCCCTCGCGGCCGATGGAGCCGCCCGAGGCGATGGTGAAAAGCGACGAAACACTGCGCAGCAGTGTCCCGCGCAGACCGATACGCCCATCCCCGACGAGGGTCGCTTCCATGTAGTCGACGACCTTGATGGAAATGAACCGGCTGCCGAGCATATACAACACCCAGCCAGACAGGACGCCGCCGATGACGGGCACGATCGCGCGATGCCACCAACGGAGGTGCGCGGCCCCGTTGACCAGGCCCTGCGCCTGGCCCGTGAATATCATCTCCAGCAACCGGATCGCCTCGCGAAAGGCCACGCTGGCGAGCGCGCCGCCAATGCCGACCAGGGCGGCCCAGAAAATCAGGCCGGCGAGATCCTCATGGCCGAACAGGACGAGACGCAGCCGCGTGAGGAGCGACAGCGGCATACGCGCAATCTCGCGTGCTTCCAGGCGCATCCGACCGGGCAAGCCAGCCATTGGATCAGGTTGTAACGGAGCCGGGGGACTGTAGGGACGACAATAGCCGAGTCAGCGCCCCCGGATCCACCGGCTTCGTGAGGTGATGATCGAACCCCGCTTCGGTGGTTTGCTGGCGATGCTCCGCTCCGCCCCAACCCGTCACCGCGATCAGCAGCACGCGACGCCCCCAGGGTTGCGCGCGGATCTTGCGTGCCACCTCGTACCCATTGAGCCTCGGCATGCCGATGTCCAGCAGTATGATATCGGGGCGGAACTGCGCCGCGGTCTCGAGTGCCTGCTCCCCATCACCGGCGGTGCGCACATCATAGCCCGCATCATTCAGCAGAATGCCGAGGCTCGTCGCCGAATCGTAATTGTCGTCGGCGACCAGAATACGCTGCTGCGTCCGGGCTCGCGCCGGGCGCCCTTCCAAGGTAGGCAGGGCGTCACGCTGCTCGGCGGGCGGCAAACGTACGGTGAAGCGGCTCCCCTGGCCAACCCCGACGCTCTGCGCCTCGATACTGCCACCGTGCATCTCCACCAGGCGCTTCGCCAACGCCAACCCGATGCCGAGCCCTCCCTGTGAGCGCTCCAGTGAGCGATCGAGCTGGGTGAATGGCTCGAACACGTGCGCCAGCATCTCCGGCGGAATGCCGATTCCGCTGTCCTCCACGGTGACGGAAATCATGCCCATGTCATGATCGGCGATCACGGCGATCCGCCCGCCGGGGGCCGTGTATTTCGCGGCGTTGTTCAGCAGGTTGGCAAACACCTGCGCGAGGCGGACCACATCCGCCTGGACGTGGACCGGCCCGGGAGGGATCCGCACGACGAGCTCGTGACCCGCGGCATCGATACTCGGCCGGCTGGTTTCCACCGCGGCGCGTATCACCTCCTCAAGCGACACAACCTCTTTCCTCAGATCGAAGGTGCCGCGCGTGATGCGCGCCACGTCCATCAGATCGTCGATGAGCCGCGTCATCTGCGTCACCTGGCGATCGATGACATCGCGCGCCCACTGCAGCTCCGGCGTCTGCGGCAGCTTGGCCCGCAGAATGTGAATGGCGTTACGGATGGGCGCCAACGGATTGCGCAACTCATGGGCGAGCGTTGCGAGGAACTCATCCTTGCGGCGATCGGATTCCGTCAGCGCGTCGCGCATCTGCTGCTGGACCTGAATGCTACGCCGCAGGTTCTCCTGCTCGGACTCCAGCCGCCGGCGTGTGATGTGGAACGACTCGCACAGGAGACTCAGCAGGACCCCTGAGAAAGTGAGCACCCCCAAGGCGACGCCACCGCTCAGGTCCTGGATCAGGAAGCTGTAACGCGCGGGGAGGAACAAGTAGTCAGCCGCCAGGACGCTGAGCGCCGTGGCGAGCAAGCCAGGGCCCAGGCCACCGTACCAGGCAGCGAAGGTGATGCCGACGGTGAACGTCACGATCGGCGCGTAGTTGCCGAGCGTGCCCGAAACGGCGTCGCGAATGAGCGCCACCACGGCGGTGACGCCTATCGCGATCAGGTATCCGACAACGGATTGTTGGAATCGGGTGCGGATCGTTCGGCTCTTCCGGAGCGGGTCGGCATCCGCCATCCTATCAGAGAGCCATGGCGCTCGGCTCCTTGACCGCCGCGGCGGCACCTTGCGCCTCCACTGTCGCGGAACGGGGACGGCCGGACAGCAGGGCGCCCGGCTCGAGAGCCACGCGCGCGCGCAGCCCCGGATGATTGTCCGCCAGCTCCAGCGAGCCGCCGTGCAGCTTGGCAACCGCTTGTACCAGACTCAAGCCAAGGCCCACACCGGGTGTGCCGCGGCTCGTATCGCCGCGATAGAAGCGCTGCGCCGCCTTGGGTTTCTCATCGTCCGGAATCCCGGGCCCGTCGTCGGCCACGCAGATCTCGACACCGCCGTCGCTGCGGGTCCGCACATCGACGCTCACCGTGCCGCCCTCCCCCACATACTTGATCGCATTGTCGATCAAGTTGCCGACCGCCTGCGCGAGCAGGGTCGGATCGCCCGACACCAGCACAGGGCCGCCGGAGGCGAACGACAGAGTGACATTCTTGAGCTCCGCCGCGGGGGAGTAGAACTCGACCACCTCGGCGGCCAACTCGTCGGCGTTCACCTGCACGAAGCCTGAGCGGCGAGTGCCCGTGTCGATCTCCGCGAGCCGCAGCAGGGCATTGAATATCCTGATCACGCGGTCGACGTCGGCTACGGCTGCCTCGATCTCGGCGAACGTCTCTTCCGTACCCGGCCGCGTCAGCGACAACTCCTCGAGCCGGGAGCGCAGCTCCGCGAGCGGCGTGCGCAAGTCATGTGCAATGGAGTTGGAGACGTCGCGGATGCCATGAATCAGCTGCTCGATCTGATCGAGCATGCCGTTGATGGTGTGCGACAGCGTGTCGAGCTCGTCACCGCTGCTGCGCGTCGGGAGGCGGTGGCTGAGGTCGCCCTGCACGATCGCGAGAACCGTCTGCCGGATGCTGTTGATCCGCGCGAGGATGGCCTGGCGGATCAACACACCGCCCAGCACGCCGACGATCGAAAGCACCGCAACGGCGCCGCCCAAGCCGGTCCAGAAGTGCCGCTGCAGATCGGCGAACTTGGCGACGTCGCGGCCCACGAGCAGGTTGTACCCGCCGGGCAGGGCGGTCCTGACGACGACGGACGCGGTTGGAACTCCGCTGAGGTCGAGCGACACCGTGTAGATGCCCGGCTTCTCGGGCACGGTGTCCGGCCACCGTGTCAGGTTGCCGGCGATGCGGTGCAGCGAGGAATCCGCCAGGAGCAGGATGCGCTCGGCGGGCAACTGCATCCCGACACGAGTGTCGATGAAGGTTTTCAGGCCCGGCGCGCCCTCACGGTGAAAGACGTCCGTGAGGCGCACGGTGTCGGCGCGGAGTATCTCCTGGCGGCCGTCCTCGATCGTGACCTGCCAGGCGTACCAGAGCGGAGCGGCGAAGAGAACCAGCGCAACGATGCCGAAGGCGATATAGCCGAATGAGAGAGCAAAGGTCGTCGAGCGGATGACCTTACTCATCCGCGCTCAGCATGTAGCCGGCATTGCGCACCGTGCGCAGCAGCGGGCGCTCGAAGTCGGCATCGATTTTCTGCCGCAGCTTGCTGATGTGCACGTCCACGACGTTGGTCTGTGGATCGAAATGATAATCCCAGACGTTCTCGAGCAACATGGTGCGGGTCACGACCTGCCCCGCGTGCCGCATGAGGTACTCCAGCAGCTTGAACTCCCTGGGCTGCAGCGCAATGCCGCGCTCCCCCCGGACCGCCTTGCGGGACAGCAGGTCGATGCGCAGGTCACCCACCTCGAGCGCGGTCTGCGTGCCGCTGCCCTGCGAGCGGCGCGACAGGGCGTCCAGCCGCGCCAGCAGCTCTCCGAAGGCGAACGGCTTCGTCAGGTAGTCGTCCCCGCCGCTGCGCAGGCCCTTGATGCGCTCATCGACGTCCGACAAGGCGCTCAGGATGAGGATGGGAGTGCGATTGCCGGACTTGCGCAGGGTCTCGATGATGCTGAGCCCGTCGATCTGCCCGGGGAGCATCCGATCCATGATGATGACGTCGTACGGCTCGCTCGCGGCGAGAAACATGCCTTCACGCCCGTTATCGGCGTTGTCGACCGTATGGCCGGCTTCCTGGAGCCCTTTCATCACGAAGCGTGTCACGCGCTCGTTGTCTTCCACCAGCAGGAGTTTCATGCGGGGGCGGCCTCGGTGTCATGGGCCGCGGCCTTCTGCGCCGCCTTCCTGTGGCGCAGCTCACGCCGCCGGTTGCTGTATCGATCCAGGTACAAGTAGACGACGGGCGTGGTGAAGAGCGTCAGCATCTGGCTCAACACCAGGCCGCCCACCATGGTGTAGCCGAGCGGCTGGCGCAGCTCGGAGCCGGTGCCGTTCCCCAGCGCCAGGGGCACCGCCGCCAGCAGAGCCGCCATCGTGGTCATCATGATCGGCCGGAAGCGCAGCAGGCAGGCCTTGCGGATCGACTCCTCCGGCGTGAGGTGCTCGTCCCGCTCGGCCTGGATGGCGAAGTCCACCATCATGATGCCGTTCTTCTTCACGATGCCGATGAGGAGAATGATGCCGACCAGGGCGATGACCGACAGGTCGAAATGGAACCCCCAGAGCATCAGCAGGGCGCCGACGCCGGCCGACGGCAGCGTCGACAGAATGGTCAGCGGGTGGATGTAGCTCTCGTACAGAATGCCGAGGACGATGTAGACCGCGACGATGGCGGCGAGGATCAGATAGGGCATCGTCTTCAGCGAATCCTGGAACGCTTGCGCCGTGCCCTGGAATGTCGGGATCACCGTC
>DASZVD010000173.1:0-20825 GCA_035547375.1 Steroidobacteraceae bacterium | reverse complement strand
TGCTCACCCTGGCGACTTCCCAGCTCGAGCGCATCCCGGGATTGAAGATCGTCGGGACAGCCCCTCACAAGGCAGCGGTGATCTCGTTCACCCTGGAAGGGGTCCACCCTCACGACCTGGGCACGATCCTCGACAGCGAAGGCGTGGCAGTGCGCACCGGGCACCACTGCGCGCAGCCTGTCATGGCGTTCTTCGACATACCGGCGACCGCACGCGCGACGTTCGGGATCTACAACAACGAGCAGGACGTGGCGGCTCTCGTGGCCGCGATCGAAAAGGCTCGTGAGGTATTCGGCTGATGGATCTGAAGGAGCTCTACCGCGACGTGATCCTGGATCACAACAGGCACCCGCGCAACTTCGGGCGGCTGGATCCCGCTGACTCGCACGCGGACGGATACAACCCGCTGTGCGGCGACCGGCTCACCGTGTTCGTGAAAATGGACGGCGACCGGATCGCGGACGTGCGCTTCGAAGGCAAAGGGTGCGCCATCTCCACCGCGTCGGCATCGCTAATGACGGAAGCCGTCAAAGGCAAGGACAGGGCGGCGGTGGGAGAGCTGTTCGGCAAGGTACACGATCTCCTGACACAACAGGACGCCGCACCCGGACCCGAGCTCGGCAAGCTCGCCGCGCTGTCGGGCGTGCGCGAGTTCCCGTCCCGGGTGAAGTGCGCCAGCCTCTGCTGGCACACACTCAATGCCGCGCTCGAGCGGGGTGCCGCGACCGTTTCCACGGAGTAGCTGAATCGATGCGTACGCACGAGAACGAGCCGTTTGTCGTCAACCGCGAAGTGCGCGCGGTGATCGTCCCTGCCGGCGTCGAAGTGAACCTGAAGCCCGGCCAGGCCGGCTACATCACCCAGGCGCTCGGCGGCAGCTTCACGGTCTATCTGGAAGGTAACCTGTTCCGCATTTCCGGTGAGGACGCCGACGCCATCGGCAAAGAGCCCGTGAAAGCGCCGGAGCTGCCCCCGAATGCCACCGAGGAGGACGTCCGCAAGCTCGCCTGGGACCAGATGCGCACCTGTTACGACCCTGAGATCCCCATCAATATCGTGGAGCTCGGTCTCGTGTACGGTTGCGAGGTGAAGTCCAACGAGGACGGCACGCGAACGGTCGAAATCGAGCTCACTCTCACGGCGCCCGGCTGTGGCATGGGCGAGGTGCTGGTGGATGATGTCAAAGACAAAGTGCAGCGCATCCCGACGGTGAAGGAAGCGCTCGTCTCGCTCACCTTCGACCCACCCTGGAACCAGACCATGATGTCGGAGGCGGCCCGGCTGCAGACCGGCATGTTCTAGTTTCGGTACACCCCATGGCCACAGAGATTTCGGGATCCTTTCATGACCTCCGCCTGGGTCGATATTGGCGGTAGCGACGCCGTCCACGAGATGGTGCCCTTCTCCGCCGAGGTCGACGGCACGCCCATCGTTGTCGTACGCTGCGGGACACAGCTTTACGCGGTAGAAGACCGTTGCACGCACGACGGCGAACCCCTTGGAGGCGCGGAAGTGGAATCCTGTGAGATCGTTTGCCCTCGGCATGGGGCGCACTTTTGCTTACGCACCGGAGAGGCGCTGACGCCTCCCGCTTACGAGCCACTGCGTACTTATAAGGTACGAGAAGAAAACGGACGCGTGATGGTGGAGGTTCCCGCGTGAAGCGCCTGACGCTGATGCGACACGGCGACGCGCAGTGGAAAGATCCTGATGTCGCCGATTTTGTCCGTCCCCTCAACCGGCGCGGCAGCGGCGAGGCGGAAGCCATGGCCCGCCGTATTTCGGAACTGTCCCTCGTTCCGGACCTCATCATTGCAAGCCCCGCCCGCAGGGCGCAGCAGACGGCGGAAATCATCGCGCGCGAGCTCGCTCTGCCCCATCGCAGCATCCGCTACGAAGAAGGGCTGTACCTGGCCGCGGCGCAAGAGATCTTGAAGCTGGTTCGCGCAGTCGGACCGCGCGTCCCCCACCTCATGATCATCGGCCACAACCCCGGCATTTCAGAGCTCGCCCACCTGCTCGCTCCCCGCGGCGAGACGAGCGGGCTGGCGACCGCGGGCCTGTGCACGATCACGTTCGACACCGATCAGTGGCCCAAGGTCGGGCCTTCCGTCGTGCGGGACTCGCTGAGCGAGACTCCGCCATCCCGGTTATTTAGTTTATTCGCCTGAGGCAGTGGTGGCCGTCCTGGCCACCCGCTCGCCGCATGTGGCGGCGCTTTATCAGCATTCCGGGACGTTGACGGCGAGGCCTCCTTGCGAGGTCTCCTTGTAGATGGTCGACATGTCGGCGCCCGTCTGGCGCATGGTGGCGATCACCTGATCCAGCGACACCTTGTGCGTTCCATCGCCGCGCATGGCGAGCCGGGCCGCGTTGATCGCCTTCACCGAGCCCATGGCATTGCGCTCGATGCAGGGGATCTGCACCAGCCCGGCGACCGGATCGCACGTCAGGCCCAGGTTGTGCTCCATGCCGATCTCGGCGGCGTTCTCGATCTGCTCGTTCGTGCCATTCAAGGCGGCGACGAGGCCGGCCGAGGCCATGGAGCAAGCCACGCCCACCTCGCCCATGCAGCCCATCTCGGCGCCCGAGATCGAGGCGTTCGTCTTGTAGAGCATGCCCATCGCAGCCGCCACGAGCAGGAAGCGGATGACTCCTTCATCGCTCGAGTCCTTATGGAAGCGGCGGTAGAAGTGCAGCACAGCGGGGACGATGCCGGCGGCGCCGTTCGTGGGCGCCGTGACGACCCGCCCCCCGGCGGCGTTTTCCTCGTTTACCGCGAGAGCAAAGGCATTCACCCCGTCCATGACCTCGAGCGGCCGGTCCCCGGCGCTCTCGGTCAACACGCGGTAGAGCTTCGGCGCCCGGCGGCGAACCTTCAGGACGCCGGGTAACACCCCGGTCTGGCGGAAGCCGCGCTCGACGCAGGCCTGCATCACCTGCCAGATGTGCAGCAGTCTCTCGCGGATCCGTGCATCGGTGGCCCACGTGCGCTCGTTCGCGAGCACCAGCTCGAACAGCTCGAGACCGTTGTCGCGGCACAGTTTCAGGAGCTCGGCGCCGGAGCTGAAAGGGTACGGCGGCGTTTTCTTCTCGCCTGCCTCGTGAGGTTCCGCCTCGTCGCCGCGGACTACGAAGCCGCCACCGACGGAGTAGTAATCTTCTTCACGCATCGTACGGCCATCCGCCGTCAGCGCGGTGAAACGCATCCCGTTGGAATGACGCGGCAGCCGCTCGTGATACATGAACAGCAGCTGCATGGGCTCGTCGAAAGCAATCTCGTGGCGGCCGAGGAGTTTGATCTTGCCGGTCGAGCGGATCCGCTGCAGCAGCGGCTCGATGCTGTCCGGATCCACTGTTTCCGGCTCGGCACCTTCCAGTCCGGCCAGCACCGCGCGATCGGTGCCGTGGCCGGCGCCCGTCAGAGCCAGCGACCCGTACAAGCGCACCGCGACTTGCGCGGTCTGCGCCAGGAGGCCGTCCCGCTCGAGCCCGAGAACGAACTCCCGGGCCGCCCGCATGGGCCCCATGGTGTGGGAGCTGGACGGGCCGATGCCGACCTTGAAAATGTCGAAAACGCTCAGAGTCATGGATCGCTCAGCAGTCAATAGATCGAACCTGGGGGCCTTACGGACGCAGTGTACTTAGGTGCCGGCCATCGACATGTATTGTGGCGACATTGGTGCGCTCAATCGCGACGGGTGTGATTCCATCCCGCCCTCGAACCCGGGACAGGCGCGTTCCATGCCGGCGCGCTCAATTGCGACCCCGCAGGCGCCGCAGGGCCTGCCGGTCGTGCTTGTCCGGACGTTCGTCGGGCCGGGGCGCGAGCGCGGAGGCGACCCTCATGCGCTGGGCGAACTCGGCCCGGCGGGCCTCGCTTGCCGCCGTTTCTACATAACACTTCGCCGCCTCGCTGGCGGGCCCGCGCCGGGCGGGAATGGCGCTGACGGTGCACTCGAATTCGACAGTACCCCTGATGAAGGTCACGACGTCGCCCGCGCGAACCTCCCGGGAAGGCTTCACGCGCTCCCCGTTGACGTGCACTTTACCGCCGGTCACGGCTTGCGCCGCCAGCGAGCGGGATTTGAACAGGCGTACCCCAAAGAGCCAGCGATCGATGCGCGCGGCTCCCGGGCCCTCCTCGTGCCGGTCATCAGACATGCGGATGAGTATAATTGAAGGCATGAAACAAGCTCTGCTCGAGCGCTTACGCGCCGACCTCGAAGGACTCCGGTCGCAAGGCCTTTTCAAGAGCGAGCGCGTTCTCGCCGGCCCCCAGGGAGGCCTGGTGCGCACCGGCGACCAGGACGTCATCAACCTCTGCGCCAACAATTACCTCGGCCTGGCCAATCATCCGGCCATCCGCGAAGCGGCCCACCGGGCGATCGACCGCTTCGGCTACGGCATGGCGTCGGTACGCTTCATCTGCGGCACCCAAACCGTGCACAAGCAGCTGGAGGAACGCCTCAGCCGGTTCCTGGGCAAGGAGGACACGATTCTCTACTCCTCCTGCTTCGACGCGAACGGCGGCTTGTTCGAGACCCTCCTCGACGAAAACGATGCCGTGATCTCCGATGCGCTGAATCACGCCAGCATCATCGACGGCATCCGGCTCTGCAAAGCGCAACGCTTCCGCTACGCCAACAATGACATGGCGGAGCTCGAGAACTGCCTGAAGCAGGCTGCGGGCGCCCGCACGCGCCTCATTGCGACTGACGGCATCTTTTCGATGGACGGCACGATTGCCAACCTGCGCGCCATCTGTGATCTCGCCGATCGCTATGACGCCCTGGTCATGGTGGACGACTCCCATGCAACCGGATTCATGGGCCCTACGGGTCGCGGAACGCCCGAGCACTGCGGTGTCGCCGAGCGCATCGACATCCTGACCAGCACGTTGGGCAAGGCACTGGGAGGTGCGAGCGGGGGTTACGTCTCGGCGCGTAAGGAAATCGTTGGGTGGCTGCGCCAACGCTCACGCCCTTACCTCTTTTCCAACAGCATTCCGCCCGTCGTCGCCGGAGTGAGCTTGCGGGTGCTGGACCTCCTCGACCACTCGCCCGAGCTTCGTGAGCGCCTTTTCGAGAACGCGCGTCACTTCCGCGCGGGCCTCGAGGGTGCCGGCTTCACGCTCAAGCCTGGAGAGCATCCGATCATCCCCGTCATGCTCGGCGACGCCGCGCTGGCCGGTCAGATGGCCGACAAGCTGCTGCAGCGCGGGATCTACGTCATCGGCTTCTCATTCCCCGTCGTCCCCAAGGGACAGGCGCGGATCCGCACGCAAATGTCCGCAGCACTCACCCGAGAGCAGCTCGATAGCGCCATCGCTGCCTTCACGACCGTGGGCCGTGAGCTCGGTGTCATCCAATAGATCGACGGAGATTCGAACGGCATGAAGGCACTGGTCAAGAAAGAGGCGGCGCCCGGCATCTGGCTGGCGGACGTCCCCGAGCCCAAGGTGGGCCCGAACGATGTGCTGATCAAGATCGACAAGACGGCGATCTGCGGCACGGACATGCACATCTACAACTGGGACGCCTGGGCGCAGAAGACCATTCCGGTGCCCATGGCGGTCGGACACGAATATTGCGGCCACATCGTCGACCTGGGCTCGGAGGTCCGCGGACTGAAGACCGGTGACCGTGTCTCCGGTGAAGGCCATATCACGTGCGGCTACTGCCGCAATTGCCGCGCGGGCCGCCGACATCTCTGCCGTAACACCGTAGGTGTCGGCGTGAACCGGCCCGGTGCGTTCGCCGAATACCTGTCCATCCCGGCGGACAACACCTTCAAGCTGCCGGACTCCATCCGCGACGACATTGCATCGATCCTCGACCCGTTCGGTAACGCGACACACACCGCCCTCGCCTTCAACATGGTGGGTGAAGACGTGTTGATCACGGGTGCCGGCCCGATCGGCATCATGGCGGTTGCGATTGCGCGCTTCGTCGGCGCACGGCACGTGGTCATCACGGACGTGAACGACTATCGCCTCGACCTCGCGCGCAAGATGGGCGCGACCCGTGCAATCAACGTGTCACGCGAGTCGCTGGACCAGACGATGAAGGACCTCAACATGCAGGAGGGCTTCGACGTCGGCCTCGAGATGTCGGGAAACCCCACGGCTTTCCGTGAGCTGCTGCGCACCATGCACCACGGCGGCTCGGTCGCCATCCTGGGGATCCCACCCGGGGAGACGGCCATCGACTGGAACGACGTGATCTTCAAGGGCCTGACCTTGAAGGGCATCTACGGACGCGAGATGTTCGAGACCTGGTACAAGATGGCCTCGCTCCTGCAGAGCGGGCTCAATATCGACCCGATCATCACGCATCACTTCCCGGTGCAGGAGTACCTGCAGGGGTTCGAGACGATGGGGTCGGGGAAGTCGGGAAAAGTGATCTTGGATTGGACGACGCTGTAAGAGGCGCCTACTGCGCATAACAGAAGCAGTACGCGTAGATCTTGTTGGGCTCGGTGAAGCGGCTCAACCGCTCCACTTCGCGGGTCAGCGGATCGAAGCGATGGGCGACCCGCACGAGCGCGGTCGTCTTGTCGTCCACGCCGGCTTTCAGCAGGACCTTCACCGCGCTGCCCTTCAACTGCAGCACCAGCTCTTGCGCCCAGGACAGCTCCGGCTCCACGAACTCGAGTTCATAGTCAGTGAGCTTCGCGCGCCGGGCGGCCGAGTGAACGGCATCGTCGAACGAGCCCAGCCGGTCCACCAGGCCGAGCCGCTTGGCATCGCCTCCGGCCCAGACCCGCCCTTGCGCTATGGCGTCGATTTCGTCGCGGGTCTTCTTCCTACCAGTGGACACGCGCGCGAGAAATTCGTCGTAACCACGATTGATCTGCGACTGCAGCAGCGCGCGTGACTCTTCGCTCATGGGGCGATCGATGCGCAGCTGTCCCGACAGCGGCGTCGTGCCGACACCGTCGACGGTGACACCCACCTTGCCGAGTGTCTTATCGACCGTCGGAATGACGGCGAAGATGCCGATGGAGCCCGTCAGGGTCGCAGGGCTCGCCCAGATCTCATCCGCCGGCGCTGAGATGTAATAACCGCCGGATGCCGCCAGCGTGCTCATCGACACGACGACGGGCTTCCCCGCCGCGCGCATGGCCACCAGCTCGCGGTAGATCTCTTCGGAAGCCATGACGCTTCCACCCGGGCTGTTGACGCGCAAGACGACCGCCTTGATGTTCCGGTCGAGACGCGCCTGGCGAATGAGGCGTGCCGTCGAGTCACCGCCAACGGTGCCCGCCGGCTGATCGCCGTCGAGAATCTCTCCGGCGGCGACGATCACGCCGACACGCGGCTTACCGTCGGCACGCGCCTTCATTTCGGCGTGGGCGATGCGCACGTAATCGGTCGTCGAAACCTGTTTGAACGAGCCGGTGGAGTCGTCCTCGCCCACCAGATCGATGATCCGCTTTTCGACGTCCGGCCGCGACTTGATGCCCGTGACGAGCCCGGCATCCAGCGCAACCTGCGCGGCGTTGCCGTTGGCGGCGGGTACGGTCTTCGCCAGGGTGTTGACGTATTTGCTCAACGCGTCGGCGGGCAGCTTGCGCGCCCGAGTCATCGCTTCCTGGTAGGTGGTCCAAAGCGCGTTGAGGTAAACGCTGCTCTCCTGCTTGTCCTCGGCGGACATGTCCGTGCGGGTGTATTCCTCCACCGCGCTCTTGTAAGCGCCAACCCGGAACACGTTGATGTCGACGCCCAACTTGTCGAGCGCCTCCTTGAAGAACATGCGGTAGCGGGCGTAGCCGTCGATGAGCACGAAGCCCATCGGGTCGAGATAAATCTCATCCGCCTGCGCGGCGATGTAGTAGCGCTCCTGGGTCATCTCGTTGCCGTACGAGATGACCTTCTTGCCGGTCGCGCGAAACTCGCGAATGGCCTTTGCGAGCTCTTCCAGGGACGGCTGGCCGCCGCCATCGAGCTTCTCGAGGTCGATGGCCAGCACCTGGATCCGCTTGTCCTTGGCGGCCGAGCGGATCGCGTCGGTGAGATCCCAGAGCAGGGTCTCCGCATGGCCGGTGCCGCGGGCTTCTTCGATGGCGCGCTCGAACGGGTCGCCCGTCGTCTGCTCGACCAGCTCGCCTTCGGGCGCGACGACGAGCGCGGCTTTGGACGGTACCGTGGGTACCGAGCCGCGCAGCGCGCCGATGACGAATCCGAAGATGACCAGCAGGACGAGGAGGTGCAGGAACCTGCGCAGCACATCCAGGCCGCGCCACAGCCCGTACAGAATCGAACGCAGGAGGTTCATCGCCCGCCCCAGATGGAATCGCCGTCCTTAATGGATCAGAGCTTCTCTTCGATCCTTGCGGCCTTGCCGGACAGATCGCGGAGATAGTACAGCTTCGCGCGACGGACGTTGCCGCGACGCTTGATGGTGATCTCGCTGATCGAGGGGCTGTAGGTCTGGAACACGCGCTCGACGCCCTCGCCGTGCGAGATCTTACGCACGGTGAACGAAGAGTTGAGGCCGCGGTTACTGATGGCGATGACGACGCCTTCGTAAGCCTGCACCCGCTCGCGGTCGCCTTCGACGACCTTCACCTGCACCACCACGGTGTCGCCCGGCTTGAAGTCCGGGACCTTGCGGGTCATGCGCTCTTTTTCAATTTGCTGAACGATGTTCATAGTATTTATCCCATTGGCCCACGGCCAAAGTGTCCTCGGAGTCGACAGCGACTCCGTCAATCAGCGGCGGCGCTGCCCACCGGGACAGCAGCACGTCAACTCAACCCTCACCCTGCTCGTCGGAAGCGGGCTCGCCCTGCTTCAGCAGGTCGGGCCGCCGCTGCCGCGTCCGAGCCAGGGCCTGTGCCAGGCGCCAGCGGCGGATGTCGGCGTGATTTCCCGACAATAGCACCGGCGGCACGGCCAGACCCTCGAACGATTCGGGCCGGGTGTAATGCGGCCAGTCCAGCAGTCCCGCGACGAACGACTCCTCGACGTTCGAGCGCTCATCACCCAACGCCCCCGGCAGCAGCCGCGCCACCGCATCGATCACCACCAGCGCGGGCAGCTCACCGCCCGACAGCACGTAGTCACCGATCGACAATTCCCGGTCGATACCCAGCTCGACCACTCTCTCATCCAATCCCTCGTAGCGTCCCGCCACGAGCAGGAATCCCGGCAAGGCAGCGAGCTCTCGCGCCAGTGCCTGACTCAGCGGCTCGCCCTGCGCCGACAGGTAGATCCTCGGGCAGCCCTCCGGCAAGCGCGCCCGCGCCGCGCGGATCGCCGCCAACATCGGCTCCGGCTTCAACACCATGCCCGGGCCGCCGCCATAGGGCCGGTCATCCACCGTGCGGTGCACATCACTCGTGTGCCCGCGCGGATCCTCCGTTCCTACCGTCAACAGGCCGCGCTCCAGCGCGCGCCCGACGATCCCGAAACCGAGCGCCCCCGCGATCATCTCGGGGAAGAGCGTCACGACCTCGATTTTCATGGGAATCGCGCCCGTCGCCCTCGCGTCACGCCACTCACTCGCGTCACGCCTCTATGTCGTCCGCCGGCCAATCCACCAATATCGAGCCCGTCGCGAGATCCACCTTCGTCAGGTGCCGTGGAATCGCCGGCACCCAGTGCTCCCGCGTTCCTCGCACCACCATCATCGGACCCGTCGGCGAGTCCACGAAGTGCGCCACCTTACCGAGCTCGGCTCCTTCGAGATTCCGGACGATCAGCCCGATGAGGTCCGCCTGGTAGTACTCCCGCTCACGGGTCGGCGGCAACTCGGCTCGATCCACCTCGATGACCGCGCCGCGCAGCACCCCGGCCCGGTCGCGATCCTCGATCCCTTCGAGCCGCGCCACGAGCCGGTCGGAATGCGGGCGTCCCTCGAGCAGACGGTGAGTGATCCGCTCACCCGAGCCCAGCCGCAGTGCCCACTGCCGGTACCCGAGGATCCCGTCCGGCGGATCGGTGTACGAGTCGACGTGCACCCAGCCTTTGACGCCCCAAGGGGCACCGATCCGGCCCAGCTCGATCCACCCCAAGCCCGCAATCTCAGGCGGTCGCCTGCTTCCGGTAGTCGGAGACGAGCGAGCGCACGCGGTCCGAAGGCTGCGCGCCCTTGCCCAGCCAGTGATCGATGCGCGGCAGATCGAGCCGCACTTTCGTCTCACCCTTGCGGGCGATGGGGTTGAAGAATCCGACGTGCTCCAGGCTCAAGCCACCCTGGCGCTTGCGGCTGTCGGTCACGACGACGTGATAAAAGGGCTGATTGCGCCCGCCGCGCCGTGTCAGGCGAATGGTTACCATGCTAATAAGCTCTCGTGCGTAGGGGGCGCGCAGAACCTGGGCCAAATCCCGAAGCCGGGCGCCCCCCAAAAAAGAGCGCGGATTCTACGCAACGGGGGGCCGGAACGCCAATTTTTTGAAGGCCTTACCGGCCCCCGGGGAAGCCAGGGCGCACCGCATGCGGTGCGCGCCGGCCATGGGCTCGCCGCGCGCGGCGAGCGGGTGGCCAGGACGGCCACCCAGGGCTTGCGCGGAGCAGGGAATGCGCAGCGCAATGGCCGGCTGGGTCACTGCTCCAGGGATGGTACCCTCGTCACCGTCCCGGAAAGCCAGGCGGCATCTGTCCCTTGAAAGCGTTCAGCATGCGCTGCAGCCGCCCGCCCTTCATGCTCTTCATGACCCGCTGCATCTCCATGAATTGCTTCAGGAGCCGGTTCACGTCCTGCACCTGGGTGCCGGAGCCGGCGGCAATGCGGCGGCGGCGGGAGCCGTCGATGATGGCCGGGTTGCGCCGCTCCTTGCGGGTCATGGAATTGATGATGGCGATCTGCCGGCGCAGGTCCTTGTCGCCCTGATCGGCGGAAATCGCGCCTTTTTGGCTTGCAGCTGCCGGTAATTTGTCCAGGAGGGCGCTCACGCCGCCCATTTTCTGCAGCTGCTCGAGCTGGCCCTTGAGGTCGGCCATGTCGAAGCCCTTCCCCTTGACCATTTTCTTGGCCAGGCGCTGGGCCTCGTCGTGGTCGACTTGGCGGTGGACCTGCTCTACGAGGCTGACCACGTCACCCATGCCGAGGACGCGGGACGCCATGCGCTCGGGGTCGAAGGGCTCGAGAGCCTCGGTCTTTTCGCCGACGCCGAGGAAAACGATGGGCTTTCCGGTGATGTGTCTCACCGACAGAGCGGCACCCCCGCGGGCGTCGCCGTCCGCCTTGGTGAGGATCACACCGGTCAGATCGAGGGCGGCACCGAACGCCCGAGCGGCGTTGACCGCGTCCTGACCGGCCATGGCGTCCACCACAAAAAGGCGCTCAGTCGAATGCACCGCGGCATCGATCTCGCGAACCTCAGCCATGAGGCCCTCATCGACGTGGAGCCGACCGGCGGTATCGACGATGAGAACGTCGAACACACCGCGCTTCGCCTGCTCCAACGCATCGCGGGCGATATTCGCCGGCGGATCCGACGCATTTGCCGGGAAATACTGCGCTCCGACCTGCTCCGCCAGGCGCTGCAACTGCAGGATGGCCGCGGGACGACGCACGTCAGTGCTGACGAGCATCACCCTCTTCTTCTCCCGCTCGATGAGCCAGCGTGCCAACTTGGCCGCGGTGGTCGTCTTACCGGCACCCTGCAGACCGGCCAGCAAAACGACGATCGGAGGCTGCGCGCGCAGATTGAAGCCCGCGCGTGGCCCGCCCATGAGCTCGACCAGCTCCTTGTGGAGAATGCCAATGAACGCCTGTCCGGGCGTCAGGCTGGAGGCGACCTCCGCGCCCACGGCCTTGGCTTTGACCCCTTCGATGAAGGTTTTCACCACCGGCAGGGCCACATCGGCCTCGAGCAGGGCTACCCGGACCTCGCGCAGGGTCTCCGTGATGTTCTCATCCGTGATACGGCCACGGCCGCGCAGGCTCTCGATGCTGCGGGCCAGGCGGGCGGTCAAATTGTCGAACATGGGCTTGGATCCGAAAGCAAAGGCGGCGGTGATCCCATTGGAAGGCGGCCAAGGGCATTAATTCCCCATTATAGGGGCAAAGGGCGGCATCACTTCCTGCATTGACGGTGTCCCGCAAAGCCTGCCGCCCTCTATGCTAGGGGCTCGAAGCGATCGAGGACCGCCGCCTTGAACGAAGCCCCGACAACGACGCTGCTGCTGGCGCTGCTCGCCTTGCTGGTCATCATTGCCTTCTCCTCGGGTACCGAGGTGGCGATGCTGTCGCTGAACCGGTACCGGATCCGGCACAAGGCACAGTCCGGGCACGTGACCTCCAAGCTGCTGGAAAAGCTCCTCAACAAGCCGGACGACTGGCTCGGGGCAAACCTCGTCATCCTGGCGGCGGCCAGCGTCTTTGCATCAGCGACCGCGACCATTCTCGCGCAACGAACGGGCTATGAATGGGCAGTGCCCCTGACGGGTTTCGCCCTCACCGTCATCGTGATCGTGTTCTGCGAGCTGGCTCCGAAGATATTCGCGGCGACCCATCCGGAGGCGGTGGCGTTAGCGGCCGCCCACATCTATCGCGTGCTGGTACTGGTAGCGCGGCCCGTCCTCTGGCTCACGAACAAGATGGCCTACGGCCTGCTGCGTGTCTTTGGGGTCGGCCGGTCGTCCCGCGCGAGCCACGCGTTGAGCTCCGATGAGCTGCGAACCGTCGTCGCTGAAGCCGGTCCGATGATCCCGGCCCGCCACCGTCAGATGTTGCTGTCGATCCTCGATCTGGGACAGGTCACGGTGAACGACATCATGATTCCGCGGCAGGAGATTGCGGCAATCGACGTGCAGGAAAACTGGGACGACATCCTCGACCAGCTCCGACAAACGCCGCACACCCGCCTCCCCGTTTATGACGGCGAATTGGACAACCTCATCGGCACCCTGCACATGAAGCGTGTTGCCCACGAGGTGGCGCGCGGCACGCTCACGCGGGAACGACTCATCGAAATCGCCCGAAGCCGTGAGCCGTACTTCGTCCCCGAGGAGACCTCGCTCAACGTTCAGCTCACACAGTTCCAGCGCAACCGCCGCCGCCAGGCGTTCGTCGTCAATGAGTACGGCGATATCGAAGGGCTCGTCACGCTTGAAGACATTCTGGAAGAGATCGTCGGCGAGTTCACCAGCGACCCGGCGACCGTGACGCATAAAGACATTCACGTCGAAGGCCCCGGTGTCTATATCGTCAACGCAAGCACCACCATACGCGCGCTGAATCGTGCGCTGCAGTGGCAACTCCCCACCGACGGGCCCAAAACGCTCAACGGCTTGTTGCTGGAGCAGCTCGAGACAATCCCGGACCCCGGCACCGCGCTCAAGGTCGGTCCCTATTTGTTCGAGATCCTGCAGATCGCCGAAAATACGATCAAGACCGTCCGGGTGCGGACCGAAGCGCTCGCTGCCTAGGCCCTTTTCCCTAACGCCGCCTCCAACGCTTCGCCCACCCGCGCCACCGGCACGACGTCCAATCCCGGCAGGGGCTTGCGGGGGGCGTTTTCCCTGGGAACGACCGCCAGTTTGAAGCCCTGCTTCTGCGCTTCCTTCAGACGCTCTTCGCCATAGGCGACCGGCCTGACCTCGCCCGTCAAACCGATCTCCCCGAAGGCAATGAGCGAGTTGGGCACCACCCGATCGGCCAGGCTGGAGGCCAGCGCAATGACCACCGGCAGGTCCCAGGCTGTCTCGCTGATCTCGATGCCACCCACCACGTTCACGAAGACGTCGTGCTCCTGGAGCGAAACGCCGGCATGGCGATTGAGCACGGCCAACAGCATTGCGACCCTGTTCGAGTCGAGGCCCTGCGCGATGCGTCGTGGCGCACCGAACCGCATGCGATCCACCAGCGCCTGCAGCTCGATCAGCAAGGGCCGGCCGCCGTCGCGGGTGACGGTGACGATGCTTCCCGCGGCGGGTTCCGGCGCCCGCGACAGAAAGATCGCCGAGGGGTTGCGGACCTCCCTCAGCCCTCCTTCCGTCATCGCAAAGAACCCCAGCTCATTCACCGCGCCGAAGCGGTTCTTCGTGGCCCGGACGATGCGATAGCGGCTACCGGCTTCGCTCTCGAAATACAGAACGGTGTCGACGAGGTGCTCGAGCATCCGGGGGCCCGCGATCGTGCCCTCCTTTGTCACGTGGCCGATGATGATGACCGCCGTGGCGGTCGACTTCGCGAAACGAACGAGCTCCGCCGTGCACTCTCGCAGTTGCGCCACGCCGCCGGCGCTCCCGGCGACCCCCTCCGTCTGCACGGTCTGGATGGAATCGACGACCAGCAGCGCCACCTTGCGCTCGGTGGCCAGCCCGATGATGGCCGGCAGGTCATTCTCGGACACGCAATCCAAGGCCGCGGCCGCCAGGCCCAGGCGCTGGGCCCGCAGGCCGACCTGGGAAACCGACTCCTCGCCGCTGGCGTAGAGCACTCCGCGGGAGCCGGCAACGTGGGCGGCGACTTGCAGGAGCAAAGTGGATTTGCCGATGCCCGGATCGCCGCCCAGCAGGGTGACCGATCCCGGGACGATGCCCGCCCCGAAGACCCGGTCGAGCTCCTCCTGGCCCGAGGTCAGCCGGGCCGGGCTCGCCCCGAGGGAGGCGTCCAGGGCCCGGGGGGCGGCTATCGCCCCGCCGACGGCCGCTTTGGGACGCGGGGCAATCCCGGCTTCCAGGGTGTTCCACTGCGCACAATGCGGGCATTGCCCCTGCCATTTGGGGGTGTCACGGCCGCAAGCGCTGCAAATAAATACGGGACTCGTGCGAGCCATCTATGCGTGTGGGAGTCAAGTTGGCTAGGATTCGCGCCCGGGAGGTGTCCGAATGGCTGAGTTTGTGACCAGTCGCTCGGACTGCGCTGCGGGCAATGCTAGCTTATGCCGGCTCGACTCGGGGACGGAAAGTGACGCGAATCACAATCAATGGGCCGCAGACAGGTCAGGACATAGCATGAGCTTGCGAAACAAGCTCCGCTGCGTCGGGCTGACCGATACGGGCAAGGTCCGCGAGCACAACGAGGACACGATCGCTGTCGACCCCGACATCGGCCTGCTGGTCCTGGCCGATGGCATGGGCGGCTATAACGCCGGCGAGGTCGCCAGCGGGATCGCCGTGAAGACCATCGTGAACCTGGTGAAGGAACAGGTGGAAAGAGAGGACCTCAACGTGCAGGACCGCGAGGCGGGCCTGTCCCGGCCGACCATCATCCTGCGGGACGCGATCCACCGCGCCAACAAGATCATCTACCAGACCGCCCGCACCCAGCCCCAGTGCGAGGGCATGGGCACCACGGTCGTGGCCGCCCTGTTCTTCGACAACAAGATCACGATCGCCCACGTCGGGGACTCCCGGCTGTACCGCCAGCGGGCCGGCGCCGACCGGCTGGAGCAGGTCACCCTGGACCACTCCCTGCTCCAGGAGCTGGTCGACCGCGGCTTCTATTCGGCCGAGGAGGCGCAGCGCGCGGCCAACAAGAACTACGTGACCCGCGCGCTGGGTGTCGAGCCCAATGTGGAAGTCGAGATACAGGAAGTGCCCGTGAGCAAGGGCGAGGTGTTCGTCCTGTGCTCGGACGGGCTGTCCGACATGGTCGAGGACGAAGATATTCATTTAACCATAAACACCTTTAGTGCTAATCTGGATACTGTCGCCAAGCAGCTGATTCAACTGGCGAATGACAATGGGGGCCGCGATAACATCTCGGTCGTCATGGCACACGTCCTGGACGCATTCCCGGCCCGCACGAAGATCTTCGACAAGATCCTGGGCTGGTTCGGCTGACACTGACACGAGCGTAAGGTGAAGCATGGCAAGGTTGGTCTTGAGCCTGGACGGCCAGGTGATGGCGGAATACAACATGAACAAGGAGCGGTACACCATCGGCCGCCTCCCTGACAATGACATCCGCATCGACAACGCAGCCGTCAGCGGCCACCATTCGCTGATCATCAACATCCTCAACGACTCGTTCCTCGAGGATCTGAACAGCACCAACGGCACCTATGTCAACGGCAAGCTGATCAAGAAGCACGCCCTGCAGCACGGGGACGTGATCACGGTCGGCCACCACCAGCTGCGCTTCGTCGAGGACGACGAGGCCCAGGACGAATTCGAGAAGACGATGGTGATCCAGCCCTCGGCCCGCCCGGTCGAGAAGGTGCGCACCGCCGCCGAGGTCGCCGACGGCGCCTCGCCCTCTCTCTCGGCCACCGCCCGCAACCGCGCCCTCACCGGCGACGGTACCGCAGCGCTGAAGAAAGCCAAACTGCAGGTCCTCTCCGGCGCCTTCGCCGGTCGTGAGCTCGAGCTCAATAAGGCCCTCACCACGCTCGGACGCCCGGGCGTGCAAGTCGCCGCGATCACCCGCCGCGCGGAGGGCTACTTCATCGTCCACGTGGACAGCGGCAAGAGCGATGACTTCCCGCTGGTGAACGGCTCGCCCATCGGCGCGCAGGCCACCCGGTTGAACGACAATGATGTCATTCAACTCGCGGGGGTGAAGATGGGGTTCTTCGTTACCTGAGCTGATTCGGGTGCGCGGCCCGCCGCGGCCGCCGTCCCCTCATCGAACGAGCGCCGCCGCGCGCCCTCCCGGCGCGGGCGCAATCAACGCATCACGCCGTCGGCGTAGGAATCAGGCACGTAGTTGGCGAAGCGCGTGAACTGCCCCTGGAAGGTCAGCGTGAACGTGCCGATCTCGCCGTTACGGTGCTTCACCAGCTCGATCTCGGCGATGCCTTTCAGCGCGAGGTTCTCGCGGTCGTACACTTCGGGGCGGTAGATCAGCAGGATCATGTCGGCATCCTGCTCGATGCTACCCGAGTTATGACTTATGACTCCATCCAACAACCAACACGATGTTGCTGGAACCGTCAAATCAAACACCTCCTCCTCACCCTTCGCTTCAATGGCGACGATCCGATCCCAGAACAGATCATTCGTGGCGGCGCGACCGAGAGGCGCATCATCAAACAGTTTGGCGTATTCCGCCGCCAAGCCGCGGGACGGACAATGCTTCAGGCTGACATTTGCACGGCCGCGCATTCGCGCCATCTCTGCGCGAGAAATACCGTTTTGCTGCATCAAGAACTCAACTCTGTACAGCACTTCCTCCGGCAAGGTATCGACGTTTGGATTCGATTCGACGCCTCGCAGCGCTTCAGCCAACAATTCAGCCTGACGCACGCGGGGACCGAACGCGCCCACAGTGTCGAGAAAGCGCATTTGCTGCTCAACGCCATGAACCCAAACCATGTGAACGGGATTCCTGTAGCGCACCGCCACCGTCTGAATCCGGGCAACGATTCCCAACCGCAACAGCAGCGCTACAACATCATCGGCCAATCCTCGGCTGCAAGTGCTGAAGTGCACCCCATGCCCCCCTCTCTGGCCGGGCTTTCGTACCGATATGGTTCCATCGGTGGCCCATAGATGGCGCAAGAAGAGTTGAATTTGCCTATTTGACAGCGCAAAGACCGCTTCGGGAACGCGCTTTTGGACGGAACGCTGACCGAAGACCCCCAATTCTCTCAGCCATAGATTCACCCCGGCAGGGTTCCAGCGATTGCCATTGCCGGACAAAAGCAATTGGTGCCAGTTTCCGCGCCCGGCGTAACGCGTGACTTTCATCCCGAACTCTTTCTCCGCGGCCGTGCGGACTACGTCACTGCACGCTTTTGAGGCGGTCGTATATCTCATCGGCTGTTGCTTCAAGTAGCTGCCATCGCCAATGAGGTGCGCCAATAGGGCGACCCGGTCTTCAGACCAAGTCTGCGGTATCAGCGGCTCAGGGAGCTTCCGCGCAACGGCCAACCTGTCACCGGGACGCAGATCACCGACTCGCTGCCAGCCAAGATTGCAGTAAAGCCGATGCTTGGCCGTCGCACGAATCTTGCGACCGCTGGCCAGGCTGATCTCGAATATCGGCCGGGCGCCAACGCTCCAGACCAAATCCGTCTTCGCGATAACGATTCTCTCTTGGGAATCCATCGCCAACACATCGGGCGTTTGACCAACCAAATCGCGAATCTGCACTCGGCGTCCGTCAGCCAAGCACACCAAGGCATCCCCCGTTACGCACTCGCGCAGGTCGGACATGACAGGCTTCTTGTTCTCGCGCTGCTCGACACCGCGATTCAGCTGCGAGAGCGCGATCACGGGGCAAGCCAGCTCCTTGGCGAGAACCTTCAGGCCGCGGGAGATTTCCGCGATCTCGGTGGCGCGGTTTTCCTTGTTGCCCGGGACCTGCATCAGCTGCAGGTAGTCGACCACGATCAGATCGAGGCCGTGCTCGCGCTTCACGCGACGGGCGCGGGCGCGCAGCTCCGTTGGTGACAGAGCCGGGGTCTCGTCGACGAAGATCTTCGCTTCCGACAACTGACTCGTCGCACTGGTGATGCGCACCCAGTCGTCGTCGGAGATCTTGCCGCTGCGCAGGTTGTGCAGGGGTACGCCGCCGATCGACGACAGCATACGGGTGATCACCTGTTCGGAAGGCATTTCCATGCTGAAAATAGCCACCGAAGAGCGCTTCTCACCGGGACGCAGCGCGGCGTACTCCGCCATGTTGACGGCAAGTGTGGTCTTGCCCATCGAAGGACGGCCGGCCACGATGACGAGATCACCGGGGCGCAGGCCACCGGTCATCTTGTCGAAGTCGGTGAAACCCGTGGGAATGCCGCGCAGGCTGTCAGGGTTGGAGTAAGCCTCGTCGATCTGGTCGATGACGCCCGGGAGCAAGGTGCGTACGGCAGTCGCACCCTGGCGGCCGCGGGAGCCGCTCTCGGCGATCTCGAATACTCTCGCCTCGGCCTCGTCTACGAGCTCACGAGCCGTACGGCCGTCGCTGTTGAAAACTGCGGACGCGATCTCGCTGCCGGCCGTGATGAGCTGGCGCAGCAGTGAGCGCTCGCGGACGATCTCCGCATAGGCCCGCACGTTGGCTGCAGTGGGCGTGTCTCGAACGACGGACCCCAGGTAAGCCAGGCCACCCGCCTCTTCGAGCTGACCGCTGCGTTCGAGGTGTTGGGAAATCGTGACGACGTCACAAGGCTTGCCGTTGCCGGCGAGGATCGCGATCGCAGCGAAAATCAGCCTGTGGTCGGGACGGTAGAAGTCTTCTTCCTTGACGATATCCGCGACGTTGTCCCACGCGGAGGTATCGAGGAGCAGGCCGCCGATGACGGCCTGCTCCGCTTCGATGGAATGAGGCGGGACGGGTGCATCCACTCCGCCCAAGACGACGATCGACTCACGATCGCGACGCGGCTTGGCGGGCCCCCCGGCCACCTTGCGCCTACTCTTCAGCGACGATCAACACCACCAGCGGCACATCGATATCGGCGTGCAAGTGCAAGCCGATCGAATGCTCGCCGACCACGCGTAGCGGGCCGTTCGGCATGCGCACTTCGCTGCGCTCGATCTGGAAGCCCTGTTTCTTGAGAGCTTCGGCGATGTCCGCCGTGCCGATGGAGCCGAACAGCTTGCCCTCGGTGCCCGCCTTCGCGGTGATCGTGAGCTTGAAGTCCTTCAATGCAGCCTGACGCTGCTCGGCGGAAGCGAGATGCTCGCGGGCGAGGCGCTCGAGCTCCTCACGACGAGCCTCGAAGCGAGCCACGTTGTCGGAAGTCGCCAGCGTCGCCTTGCCTTGCGGCAGGAGGAAGTTCCGGCCGTAGCCGGAGCGGACCTTCACGCGGTCGCCGATGTTGCCGAGGTTGGCAACCTTCTGAAGCAGAATAACGTCCATTGCAGTGGCCTCAGTGCTGATCGGTGTACGGCAGCAGGGCCAGGAAACGCGCGCGCTTGATCGCGACGGCGAGCTGACGCTGATAGAACGACTTCGTACCCGTAATGCGGCTGGGAACGATCTTGCCCGTCTCGGTGACGTAACCCTTCAACGTGGCCAGATCCTTGTAGTCGATATACTTCACGCCCTCGGCAGTGAAGCGGCAGAACTTCTTACGGCGCGAGAACCGGCTGCCGCCGCCCGCACCACCACCGCGACGATCATCGCCACCCCGGCCGCCGCCATCGTTGCCGCGGCCCAAACCATCAGATTTGTTGAATGCCATGTGAGTCTACCCCCGCGCCCTTAGGCGCCCTCTCCGGCCGTGCTGTCATCTTCATCGGAAGCAGCAGCCTCTTCACGTGGGCGACGGCGTCCGCCGCCACCCTCGCCGTCATCATCCGAATCGTCACGCGAACGATCGCGACGACGACCATCACCTTCCTCGTCAGCAGCCTTCGCCATCGGCGAGGGCTCCGTCACGGCGGAGTCCATGTTCACGACCAGGTGACGCAGCACCGCGTCGCTGAAACGGAAAGCGCCGGTCAGTTCGTTCAGAACCTTCTGGTCGCACTCGATGTTCATCAGAACGTAGTGCGCCTTGTGGACCTTGGCGATGGGATAGGTGAGCTGGCGACGGCCCCAGTCTTCCAGGCGGTGCACGCGGCCTTCGCCGGCGGCAATGATGCCCTTGTAGCGCTCGATCATGGCGGGCACCTGCTCGCTCTGATCGGGGTGGACCAGGAATACGATCTCGTAATGCCTCATGGTTCCTCCTTACGGATTTGAGCCACCCGACGCGAGGCGCTGCGCGGTGCGGCAAGGAGCACCGTGCCGGTGAGCCCATTGCCACCCGGTCACGGCCCTTGTTCAAGGGGGTGTGCCCCTCAAAAAGGGGCGCGAAGAATACACGATCTATACTGGCAGTGCACTCCATTGCACTGCCAGTAACCCAGAGAGAGGCCCGGGTGACCGGCCTGGTAGAGATCCGGGAGCGTCCAAGCCCCGGGAGATCGGAATGTAAGCGGGACACCCAATCGAAACGGGGCGCCTGTGGCAAGCCGGGGCTACCGGCCAGA
>DASZVD010000172.1:0-14188 GCA_035547375.1 Steroidobacteraceae bacterium | reverse complement strand
GTCATCCCGGCCTTGAAATCGGTGCCGGGCGTCGTCGACGACACGAACTTCGGCGGCTTCACCACCGAGTACCAGCTCGACCTGGATCCGCGGCAGCTCGAGCACTACGGCCTCGGCATCACCGACGTCATCAACGCGATCAACAATAACAACACCAACGCCGGCGGCGGCCGCGTCTCGCGTGGCGACCAGAGCTACGTGATCCGCGGCGTGGGCCTGATCCACACGCTCGCCGACATCGGCTCCATCGTGGTCACGCAGGTGAACGGCACGCCCGTCCTCGTGCGTGACCTGGGCAAGACCACCCTGAGCCACCAGGAACGCGAAGGCATCGTCGGGAAGGACAGCAACCCCGACACGATCGAAGGCATCGTGCTGATGCTCAAGTACCAGAATCCCTCGCGCACGCTCGCGGGGATTCACGCGAAGGTCGCGGAGTTGAACCGCCAGCTGGCCAAGCAGGACGTGCGCATCGTCCCTTACATCGACCGCGACGACCTGGTGCACATGACGGTGCACAAGGTCGGCCGCACCATCGCCGAAGGCGTGGGACTCGTCTTCCTGGTCCTCATCATCTTCCTGGGCAGCCCGCGCAGCGCCTTCGTGGTGGCGGTCTCGATCCCGATGGCGCTCGTGTCCGTGTTCGCCTTCCTGAACCTGACCAAGGTGTCGGCCAACCTGCTGTCCCTGGGCGCCATCGACTTCGGCATTCTGGTCGACGGCGCGATCGTCGTCACGGAGGCCATCCTGCGCCGGCGCGAGGCGACCCCCGACGAGGAATTGAGCGAGAGCGAGGTGAAGGCCGCCGCGGTGCAGGTGACCCGCCCCATATTCTTCGCCAGCCTCATCATCATCACGACCTACCTGCCCCTCTTCTCATTCGAGAGAGCGGAAGCGAAGCTCTTCACACCCATGGCCTACACCATGGGCTACGCGCTGTTCGGGGCCTTGCTGACCACTCTGACCCTGGTGCCCGGCCTTGCCTACTACGCGTTCCGCAAGCCCGGACACGTCTATCACAACAGGTGGCTGGAAAAGCTCACGCAGGGCTACGAGCGCGTGTTGCAAGCCTGTCTCGACCAGCCGCGCATCATCTACGGCGTCACCCTGTTCGCCCTGTTCGCCGTCATCGGGCTCGGCGCCACCGTCGGCCGCGAGTTCCTCCCGGATCTCGACGAGGGCTCACTCTGGTTGCAGGTGCAGATGCCGACCGGCCTCGCGCTGAACCAGGCCAGCGACATGGCCAGCGATCTGCGGCGCGCCGTGCTGAAATATCCGGAGGTGTCGTACATCGTCACACAAGTGGGACGCAACGACGACGGCACCGACCCCTGGACCATGTCGCACATCGAGGCCCCCGTGGGCCTGAAACCCTACGACACCTGGCCGAACGGCGAGAGCAAGAAGGAGTTCATCGACAGGCTCGCCAAGGACCTGGGAAAGCATCTTCCCGGTTACGACATCGGCATCAGCCAGCCCATCATCGATGGCGTGAACGACCTGATCGGCGGCGCGCACAGCCCGCTCGTCATCAAAATCTTTGGCGACGATCTCGAGATGCTGCGCGATATCGGCCACCGGATCGTGGACGTGCTGTACTCGATTCCGGGCACGTCCAGCGCCTCGATCTTCCAGGAGCCGCCCATTCCGCAGATCGAGATCGAGCTCGACCACGAGAAGGCCGCGCGCTACGGAATCAACATGACGGATGTGCAGAACGTCATCCAGACCGGCGTCGGTCAGTCGCCGATCTCCACCGTCTACGTCGGCGAGCGGGTCTATCCACTGACCGTCCGCTACACCGCCAACACGCGTAACGACCCCGAGGCGCTCGGCAACCTGTTGGTGAATACGAGCGGCGGCACCCAGGTACCTCTGTCGCAGATCGCAACGGTCCGCGTCCGGTCGGGCGAGAGCACGGTGACCCGGGAGAACGGCCAGCGCAACCTGACCATCCGCATCGACAACCGCGACCCCGACCTGACGTCCTACCTGAAGGAGGCGCAGGAGCGGATCGCGCAGAAAGTGCGCTTCGACCACGACAAGGTGCGCCTCGAATGGGGCGGGCAGTTCGAGAACCAGAAGCGCGCGGAATCACGCCTCGTGGTGATTCTCGGCATGGTGATGGGACTGATGCTGCTGTTGCTGACCGTGGGAACACACTCCTTCCGCCAGGCGGCGCTCATTATCGGCGTCGTGCCGCTCGCCACCCTGGGCGGCCTGATCTCGCTCCACGTCACGGGACAGACCCTGAACGTGGCGAGCGGCGTCGGCTTCATCGCCCTGTTCGGCGTCGCCGTCCAGAACGGCATCATCATGGTGGCCAACCTGAACCGCATCCGCAAAGCGGGCTTCGATCTGCACGAGGCCGTCATGAAAGGCGCAACGGAGCGCTTGCGGCCGGTGCTGATGACCGCTACGGTGGCGACACTGGGCATGCTGCCGGCGGCGCTGCACACCGGCGTGGGCAGCGATGTCCAGCGGGGCATCGCCACCGTCGTGGTCGGAGGGTTGGCGGTCGCCACCATCCTCACCTTGTTCGTGTTGCCATCGATGTATCACGTCATGGAGCATTGGGCGGAATCACGTCACGGGCGGACAGCATGGCACACACCACAGTGAAGCCGGTTCTGCTGCTGGGTCTGCTGGCGTGGCTGTCCGGCTGCGCCGTGGGCCCGAATTTCAAGCGGCCCGCGCTCCCCGCCTCCTCGGACTACGGCAGTGCTTCCACGCCGGCCGAGACGGCCTCGGCTCCCGGCACGGGTGGCAATGCGCAGCAGCTCATCGCCGGCCGGGACATTCCGGCCGAGTGGTGGACCGTGTTCCAGTCGCCGCAGCTCGATGAGCTCGTGAAACGGGCCCTGCGCGGCAACCCCGACCTGGCGGCGGCCAGAGCGGCCCTTCGCCAGGCCCACGAGTTGTATCTCGCGCAGCGCACGACCTTCTGGCCGACCGCACAAGGCTCGTTCGACGCGCAACGAGCCAAGAACGCCATCGGCACGATTGCAAACCCGACATCGATGCCGCAGGCCAACCCATACTACAACTTGTACACCGCACAGCTCAGCGTGAGCTACATGCCGGACGTGTTCGGCGCGACCCGGCGTGCGGTCGAGGCCGCGCGCGCGCAGAGCGACAGTGCGCGCTTCCAGGTGGAAGCTACCTACCTTACGCTGACCGGCAACGTCGTCGTCACGGCTATCCAGGAAGCGAGCTTGCGCGGACAGATCGACGCGACCCAACGGTTGCTCGATCTGCAACATCAGCTTACGCAGAAAGTGCGGCAACAACGCACTATCGGCACCGCCAGCAATCTCGACGTGCTCAGCCAGGAATCCGCCGAAGCGCAAACGGCCGCCACCCTCCCCCCCTTGCAGAAGCAGCTGGCGCAGACACGTGACGCCCTGACGGCCTTGCTCGGAAAGCTGCCCGCCGATGAGCCGGCGGAGACCTTCAAACTGGAGGATCTGACGTTACCGCGCGAGCTGCCGGTCAGCCTGCCCTCGAAGCTCGTCGAGCAGCGGCCCGACGTGCGTCAAGCGGAAGAAAACCTGCACTTCGCTTCCGCCGCGGCGGGTGTCGCCATTGCCGACATGCTGCCGCAGATCGCCATCACGGGTGATCTCGGCTCGACTGCCTTCCAGGTGAGTGACCTGTTCAAGGCCGGAACGGGATTCTGGGACGTGGGCGCCTCCTTGACACAGACCCTGTTCGACGCAGGCGCCCTGCTGCACAGGCATCGCGCGGCGGATGCGGCCCTGGACCAGGCCGGAGCGCAGTACCAGTCCGCGGTGATCCTCGCGTTTCAGAACGTCGCCGACACACTCCACGCCCTGCAGGCGGATGCGGATGCTCTGAAGGCCAACGCCGAGAGCGCGCGCGCCGCAAAAGCCACCTTCGACCTCGCTCGCCGCCAGCTCGACCTGGGCACCATCAGCTTCGTCACCGTTCTGAGCGCCGAGCAGGCTTACCAACAGGCCGAGCTCGCACGCGTCCAGGCGGCGGCGAACCGGTATTCAGACACCGCGGGCCTGTTCCAGGCACTCGGCGGCGGCTGGTGGAACCGTCTCAAAGGAAGCACCTAGTGAACGATCTCATTCTGCGCCAGGACCAGGACGGCGTCGCAACCCTGACATTGAACCGTCCCGACAGGCTGAACGCGCTCTCGAAGGAAGTCTTCGAGGCCCTGGACGAGCACGTCGAATCCATCCGCCGCATGACGAAGACCGTCGGCGTGGTGGTGCTGCGCGGCGCCGGCGGTAACTTCTCGGCCGGCTATGACATGAACGAAGTGCTGGAGTACGTCAAGGCGGACGCCAAGCCGCACTACCACTCCGAGGTCATCGGCAAGCTCGCCGACCTGCCGCAGCCCGTGATCTCCGCCGTCGAGGGCCACTGCTCGACCGGCGCGCTGGAGCTGGCGCTGGCCGCCGATCTCATCGTAGTGAACGAGTCGGCGAAGATCTGCGACGTGTATGCGCGCTGGGGACTGACGCCGATCTGGGGCCTGACGCTGCGCCTGCCGCACCGCATCGGCCGGGCGAAGGCCAGCGAGATGATGCTGACCTCCCGCTATTACACGGGCCGCGAGGCCCAGGCCATGCACCTGGCGAACTTCTGCTTTCCCGACGACCGCTTCGAGGCCGAGCTCGGCAGCCTCTGCGCCGACATCCTCGCCAACTCCTGGTACGCCAACCTCGTCATCAAGCGGGCGCTCATCGCGACCGAAGGCCTCACCCTGCGTGACGCTTACGCTCTCGACCTGTTCAAGAACGAGGGGCTCGCGCCCGACGCCGTCAAGCGCGTCACGGCATTCTGCAACCGGCGCAAATCGCGGAAGTAGGTCGTAGAACGGGCGGCCGGAACATCGCGGAAGATAGAGTTGGTCGCGCGAGCGGAGGGCAAGCGCCGCGCCCATCGGCCACGAACGTCAGCCCAAGGCGTCGGCGATGTCCTGCACGAGACCGCTGTCCTCCGGCTTGGTCGGCGGCGGGTAACGCTTCAGCACCCGGCCATCACGGCCGATCAGGAATTTCTCGAAATTCCATTCGATATCGCCGGCATGACCGTTTTCGGGCGCCGTCAGGAATCGATACAGCGGATGGCGGCCGGCCCCGTTCACCTCGAGCTTGGCGCTCAATGGAAAGCTGACATCGTACCGGGTCTGGCAGAACTGCACGATTTCAGGCTCGGTCCCCGGCTCCTGCGCTCCGAATTGGTTGCACGGAAAGCCCACGACGGTGAAATTCTGCTCCGCCAGCTCACGCTGCAATTTTTCCAGGCCTGCATACTGCGGTGTCAGTCCGCACCGGCTCGCCACGTTCACGGCCAACACGACCTTACCTCGCAGGCCACCCAGCAGATCGGGCGAGCCGTCGATGCTCCGAACCGGAATGTCGAAGAAGCCGGACATGGAAGCTCCTTATTTCGTCAACACACGTCAGCGGCAGACTGACCGATCGGAGAGCCGCCGTCAAACCGCGTCCGGCGCCGCCATCAAACCGCACTTGGGGACGCCGTCAAACCATGGCCGCGGCATGCCGTGCGGCCGCGGCACGATTGTGCAGAAACCGGCGCTCGCGCTCGTTGCCGGCGAGCGCGGCCGCGCGCTCGAACTCCTCGACCGCCTGCGCAAGCGGCGCGCCGGCCGGATATCGGCTGACAGGAACGCCCTCGCTATTGTGACGTCGAATCAGCCGTCCCGGAATCGACACTCGCACTACTCGGACACGGCTGGCAGTCCCCGCTCCCCTCGTGCGAAGGGCAGGGTTCCTCCGTTCCCACCTCGCAGTAATACCCTGCCGATGTCAGGCGCGGCATGCCCGCGCAGCCTGCGGTCACACCGGCCGCCAACAAGCTCACCGTAATGACGCGCCACATACGAACCTCGCTCGGATGTCCAGCGTTTGCCGATGGTTCTCGGCTCGAACGACGCTACGCCGCCCGGATTAAAAATTGCCGAACGCCGGATTAACGAGCGCCACCTGGGGCAGGACCGGTCGGCGTCTGTCTACCCGCAGCGCGCAACAAATCGGCTCGTGGCGGTATCCACGGCACTGCGGATCGACATCCCTCCGAGCCGGGCGCCAGCTCGATCGCGGCCATACCCAGGCCCGGCCCCCGATCGAAACGCAGGTCGCCGATCACCCAGCGCTCATGAAGCTGCGCCGCAAACGGTGCGCGTGCAAATTGCATGAGCTCGGCGGCGGAGCAATGTCGTGCAACAAGAGACGCCAGCGTTGCACGTGACATCGTGAACTGCCCCGCCCACTGAATCTCTCGCGATGATGGCGCCTCGACTTCCGTCAAGGGGGCCGTGATCGGATCCTTGCGCAACGGCGTCGGGCAGCGGCTAGCGGCCACCAGGGCGGGATCGGCCGACAACAGCGCTCGCCGGATGGAGTACCGGTCGCCTCGAGTCTCCAGCAACAACACTTCCCAGCACAACGGGTTCATCGGCGCGGGGCTCAACACCCGGTCGATGACGCGATCCCGCGGAAAACTCCCGGCGGCAATCGAATCGACCCGCGCGGCCGAGTACCTGCCGGCTCCTACGAACAGCAGAGTCACGATCAGTACTGTAGCGGCACTCAGCACGGTTGCAGTGCGCGGCGAGACGCGTGTTCCGACAATCAGCAGCGTGATTGCCAAAAGAGCGAACAGCGCGCCCTCCAGAGGCGTCACCAGATGCGTGAGCAGCCCGACAACGGGACCCGCGATGAGCGACGAGCCGATCACCAGCCGCCAGGCGATCGAGGGAGTCACCCAGAACAAGGTCGCGGCCGCCGCCCAGTAGAGCGGCTCGACGATGAACACCGAGTCGCCGTAGAACCAGCGATTCTCCAGCGGCCAGAAGGGGTGCACGCCGTAGCTGTTGAGAAAGTCCATGGCCAGGTGCAGCAACGTCCCCAAAGCGGCGACTCCCGCGATCTCCAGCCGGTCCCGATGCGACAGAGTCAGCTTCCGCCAGCGTGCCCAGCCCTCCGTTGCGAGGTACAACACGGCCGCCAACAGCAGGCAGCTGAGCACTGTATGGGTGTAGCCGCGGTGTTGCAGCAGATAACCGAGCTTGGCCGGTGAGTAGCCGTAATAGCTGTACAGCAGATCGAGGTCGGGAAGATTGCCCCCGACGACGGTCAGCGTGACGAACAGGCTGCGCCGTGTCTGCGGCGGGAGGCCGGACTCGCGGGCACGCGTCGTGCGAGCTATAGACTCTCCAGCAACGAAACCAATCAGCGTATGGGTGAGATTATCCATCGGCCTTCTGATCCGTATTACAAATCACCACAGCGGTTGCTATAGTCGCAAACGACCGAGCTATGCCAGCAGAGCGTCACCGTTCCACTGTCAGTCAGCGAGGGAAGTCCGATGAGTCCGTCCCGACTCCTGACCGCGTCGCTGGTCCTGGCGATGCTGGAAGGCTGCAGCGGCGTACTGTCGCCCGTTGGTCCCGTCGGCAGCGCCGAGCGCATCATTCTCGTCGATTCGCTGGCCATCATGCTCGCCATTGTCGTGCCTACCGTGGTGGCCACGCTCGCCTTCGGGTGGTGGTTCCGCGCCACGAACACCCGGGCACGCTACATGCCGGAGTGGGCGTACTCCGGGCGGCTCGAGCTGATCGTCTGGTCCATTCCGGCGCTGGTCGTGTTCTTCCTGGGCGGCATTGCCTGGATCGGCTCGCACGAGCTGGATCCGGCTCGTCCGCTGCCCGGCACCGCGAAGCCGCTCGAGATCGACGTGGTGGCGCTCGACTGGAAATGGCTCTTCATCTACCCCGGGCAAGGGATTGCCAGCGTCAACGAGCTGGTGGCGCCCGCCGGCATCCCGTTGCACCTGAGGATCACCTCCGCAAGCGTGCTGAACGTGTTCTTCGTTCCCCGGCTGGGAAGCGAGATCTACGCGATGCACGGCATGACGAGCCAACTCAATCTCCAGGCCGACCGGCCGGGCGTGTATCCCGGATTGTCCGCCCAGTTCAGCGGCGACGGCTTTCCTGACATGTCCTTTGCGATGCACGCGGTCACACCCGCGCAGTTCACGGATTGGGCCGCGACGACGCACGCGAGCGGACCTGAGCTCGACGAGTCCGCGTACCGCTCGCTGCTGCGGCAGAGCACGAAGGTCGCTCCCTACACCTACAGCGCGGTACAGGCCGGCTTGTTCGAGGACATCGTGCAGCAGAAGCTCCCCGCGGGCGCAGGTCCGCCGCCGGCGCCGGAGAGCTGAAGTGTTCGGCAAGCTCACCTGGCACGCCATCCCGTTCGACCAGCCCATTCCACTGGCCGCGTCGGCCGTCGTCGCGGTCGCCCTGTGCGTGGTGCTCGCGTGGATCGTCCTGAAAGGCCATCTCCCCTATCTGTGGCGCGAGTGGCTGACGAGTGTCGACCATAAGCGCATCGGGATCATGTACTGCGTGCTCGCGCTGGTCATGTTGCTGCGGGGCTTCATCGATGCGTTGATGATGCGCTCCCAACAGGCGTTGGCCTTCAACGCGCCGGGCTATCTCCCGCCCGAGCACTACGACCAGATCTTCTCCGCGCACGGCACCATCATGATCTTTTTCGTCGCCATGCCCTTCGTCATCGGTCTGATGAACTTCGTCGTGCCGTTGCAGCTCGGCGTGCGCGACGTGGCCTTCCCTACCCTGAACTCCGTCGGGTTCTGGCTGACGGCGGCGGGTGCGCTGCTCGTCAACGTGTCGCTGTTCGTCGGCGAATTCGCCCGCACGGGCTGGCTGCCGTTTCCGCCGCTCTCGGAGCTGCAGTATTCCCCCGGAGTCGGCGTGGACTATTACCTGTGGTCGCTGCAGATCTCCGGCATCGGCACGCTCATGACCGGGATCAATTTCGTCACCACCCTCCTGAAGATCCGCGCGCCGGGCATGAGCTACACCCGCATGCCGGTGTTCTGCTGGACCTCGCTCGCCTCGAGCCTGCTGATCGTCGCGGCCTTCCCCATCCTCACCGCCACCCTGGCGCTGTTGCTGCTCGACCGTTATGTGGGCTTCCACTTCTTCAGCAACACGGCGGGCGGCAACCCCATGCTGTTCATGAATCTCATCTGGGCCTGGGGCCACCCGGAGGTCTACATCCTCATCCTGCCCGCCTTCGGCATCTTCTCCGAGGTGATCGCCACCTTCTCGAGCAAGCCCCTGTTCGGCTACCGCTCCATGGTCGCCGCCACGATGGCCATCTGCCTGCTGTCCTTCCTGGTGTGGCTGCACCATTTCTTCACCATGGGCGCCGGCGGCGACGTCAACGGATTCTTCGGCATCATGAGCATGATCATCGCCGTGCCGACCGGCGTGAAGCTGTTCAATTGGCTGTTCACGATGTACGGCGGCCGCATTCACTACACGGTGCCGATGCTGTGGTCGATCGGCTTCATGGTGACCTTCGTCATCGGCGGCATGACCGGGGTGCTGCTCGCGGTGCCACCGGCGGATTTCGTGCTTCACAACAGCCTGTTCCTGGTCGCGCACTTTCACAACGTCATCATCGGCGGCGTGCTGTTCGGCGCCTTCGCGGGCTACAGCTACTGGTTCCCCAAGGCGTTCGGCTTCACCCTGGACGAGCGGCTCGGCAAGGCCGCCTTCTGGTGTTGGTTCGTCGGCTTCTACGTGGCGTTCGTGCCGTTGTACGTCCTCGGGCTGATGGGAATGACGCGCCGCCTGCAGCACTTCTCGCAACCGGAATGGTATCCCTGGGTACTGGCCGCCGGGCTCGGAGCGCTCCTCATTCTGTGCGGCATCGTCCTCCAGGCCCTGCAACTCGCGGTCTCCATCCTGAGCCGGGAACAGCGCCGCGAATCCACCGGCGACCCGTGGAACGGCCGCACGCTGGAATGGTCCATCGCCTCGCCGCCGCCCGCCTATAACTTCGCCGCGCTGCCGCACGTTGTGGGCACGGACGCCTACTGGGAGATGAAGGAGGAGGCCCGTGCCCACCGGCAGCTGGCGGCGGAGCCCGACTATCAACCCATCGACATGCCGCGCAACAGCCCGACCGGCTTCATCACAGCATTCTTCGCGGTCGTCACCGGGTTTGCCCTGATCTGGCGGATCTGGTGGCTGGTGGCGTTGGGGCTCGTCGGCGCCTACGCCACGTTCGTGGTGTTCGCGTGGCGGGATGTGCACGAGACGGAAATCCCGGCCGCGGAAGTGGCCCGCCTCGATCGCGCGAACCGCGCTGCCCGCACGGCGGCGTTGCAAAGACAGTCCCTGGCATGAACACCGCGGTGCTGCACGTCGCAGGGCATCCCCCATCGACGGCGCCGGGTCATGGCACCGGGGGGCCCGCTGGCAAACGAATTGTCGTCGGCTATGGATTCTGGGTCTTCCTGATTTCCGACATCATCATGTTCGCCTCCTTGTTCGCCACGTACGCGGTGCTCGCCCCGGCGACGGCCGGCGGTCCCTCCGCGAAGGAGATCTTCGACACCGGCAAGGTCGCGGTGGAGACCGCCTGCCTGCTCGCGTCGAGCTTCGCCTGCGGCATGGCCAGCATTGCCGTCGGCCGAGGCAGCCGGCACTGGGCGCAGCTCAGCCTGCTGGTGACCGGGCTGCTGGGATTCGCATTCCTGCTGCTGGAGCTGCACGAGTTCTCCAGTCTCGTTGCCCGCGGCTACGGGCCGACGCGCAGCGCCTTCCTGTCCGCCTTCTTTACCCTGGTGGGCTGTCATGGACTGCACGTCACCGCGGGTCTCCTGTGGCTGGGCACCATGATGGCGCAGCTGTACGCGAAGGGCTTCCGTCAGGACATCCGCTATCGCTATCTGTGCTTCAGCCTCTTCTGGCACGCGCTCGACATCATCTGGGTCGCTATTTTCAGCCTGGTCTACCTGGTCGGGATCAACTTATGAGCCATGCGGAAGCCGACAGCGCCCCGGGTTACGAGTCCTCCGCGGCTGAATCGGTTCGCGAGGGTGTCCGCGGCTACGTGCTCGGGTTGGTATTGGCGAGCGTGCTCACCGCCGCCTCGTTCTGGGCCGCGCACACCCGGCTCATTTATGGGCCGGGCGTGCCGATCGCGCTGGTGGTCCTGGCCGTCGCCCAGATGGGCATCCACCTGGTTTTCTTCCTGCACATCACGACCGCGCCCGATAACACGAACAACGTGCTGGCGCTCGCCTTCGGCGTGCTGATCGTGGCCGTGCTGGTGTTCGGCACCGTCTGGGTCATGATTCACATGAACCACAACATGATGCCGATGCCCCCTCAGAACGAATAGCCGGCGGCCACCACCAACGCCTGCGGCCCGAACTTCACGTGCGTGGTGTGTATCTCGCCGGCGGTGTCCGCCTTGAGGTCGCTGTCCACCTTCGAGATCGAGTACGACACGATCACCTGCCAGTGGGTCCGCGGTTGGTACTTCAGGCCGACGGTGCCCACGGGCCCGACGGACGAGGTCAAGGACAGGCGTGTGGGTCCGCCGGACACGGCACTCCCGGCCGCGGTGACCTGCCGATCGTAGAACGACGTGTAGTTCACGCCCACACCGACATACGGACGCAAGACGGAGCTCTCGGGGAAGAACTTGTATTCCAACAATGCCGACGGCGCGAGCCACTTGGCGGTCGCAATGACCTGGCCGTTATAGGGAACCGAGCCGAGCGTCGCTGGCCCCCTGCCGACCGTCTCGGTCTTGGGGGGCACTCCGAAAGCGAGCTCGACGTCAAAGGAGGCGTTGAGCCGGCGGACGTAGGCGAAGTACGCCGTCTGAGTATTCTTCAGGTCGACGCTCAAGCCCGCCGGAGTGAACGGGCCGGACAGGTTATCCGAGCTCGTATGATAGAAAATCGCGTACATGCCGGCCCGCACGGTGTTGCTCGGAACATCGTCGGCCAGGGCCGGGGTCAGCCGGCACAGCGAGACGGCCGTCACGGCCGCGACGGGCAGCGCACGGAGGGTCAGTTTCTTCATGGCTGAGTCCCTTTAAAACTGGCTGAAGAAGTTGCGCGCCGCAACTGCGCAGAACGGTGCAACGTTGGTGTGGTAGTTCTGAATCAACTGGGCCGCGGCTGCCGCGGGACTCAGCCCGCCGCCCGCTGTCGACTCATAATAAGCGAGGAGCGCGGCCTGGCTCTCCTGGAAGCCGGTCTGGATCGCGGCAAACGGTCCCGCGGGTGTGCCGCCCACGTCGAGAACGGTGAGCAGGCCGGCAGGCAGGCCGCTCCAGAACTGGGCCATGGTCGTCGTGTTGACACTGAAGAACACGGTCGGATCCTGATCGCCGCCGCAGAGCAATGTCGGTACGGTGGGTGCCCACTGGCCATTGCGCATGTCGTTCGTATAGAGCGCTTTACGCAACGTCTGGGTCGGCTCCGTCGCGGCCAGCGGCCTCCCGGCGGCCGGGGTCGGTACCGCGCCATCCGGATTGCCGGCGGCGTCCAGCGCGTAGCTCACCCGATAGTCGTTGTTCACGAGGTACGGATTGCCGAATCCCAGGTCGAAAACCGCCGCCTGCGGGCTGCTCGTGGGGCTCGGCACCGCCAGCGCGGCGGTCAGCACGGCCGACAGGGTCGGGTTGTTGGGCACCGTCACCACCGGCGTCGTGCTGTCGAAGAGCGCCGTCTCGGGCAGCAGGTTGTCGGCGAAAATCGTGGCGATGGGCGTCGCGCTCGGCAGCAGTGTGTCGATTCCCGAGGCGTAGGTCGAGCTGTAGACGTCGGTCGTGCTCGTGTAGATATTCCCGTAGGCGTGCTGATAGCTCGTCGTGATCAACGGAGCGAACACCGTCGAGCCGAGATTCACGTTGCCGTAGAAAATCGCATCCCCGAAAGCCTCGAGAGCATAGGGACCCGACATCGGCGCCGCGGCGGTCACCGGGTCTCCGCCGGCCTCCAGCGCGCGCAACGTCGCCATGGCAACATACCCGCCTTCGGAGTAGCCCGTGACGAACAGCTTCCCGCTGTCGGCCGTTGCCGTGAACGTCTTCGGCAAGGCGGTGCGGGCGGCGGTCAGCGCGTCGATCATCTCCCCCGATTGCTGCGAGGCGTTCAGGAAGGGATGGTAACCGAGCGTGGAAATGTCATATCCCGCATAGTTCGGCGCGACGACAATGTAGCCTTGCGCCGCGAACATGGCGGCGACCAGCGCACCTTCCGTGTTCGAGAGATTGGTGATGTCCGCTATGTTGGCGGTCTTGTCGGTCTGGGTGCCGTGCGCATAGAGCACGATCGGATGGGCCCCCGTGCAGGCCGCCGCGCTGCCCGTGGGGACCATCAGCGCGCCCGACGACTCGGTGGCCTCGCCCGCCGCTCCGACGGTCCAGAACTTGATGTAGTAGAAATCGACTCCGCAGGTTGGATCGCCGGTCACCTGGAGCAACTGCTGTCCGGAGGTCGAGCTGGCGAGCTGCGCCTGGAAGCTCGCGGCATCGAGAGAAGCGATGCGCAGCGCCGGATTCTCGACCAACGTCCCGTGAGCCGTGGAATCATTGACCGCGGACGTCTCCGTGTTCGTGCCTCCGCAAGCGGCGACCAGGAGCGCCGCCAGCGTGGACCCTAAAGCGTTACGAAAGCCTTTCATGCCTGCCTCCCCCATCCGGCCGGGCCGCGAAGACCTCATTCCCGGCATTTGTTCCTACGCAACACTGCGGCGTGTCCCGGCCGCGGCTGCCCATTCTACGCACAATACAACCGCGCGGTCATTGTAAGTCATCCGAGGAAAAAAGGTTCCCCGCTTCGGGTCGTTCAGCCGGCCACCAGCACGGCGCTGGCGCGCGCCTCGAGCACATACGGTTGCAAAGAATCCACAAACGACTCTTCGAGCGCGGGGAGCGGCGTGTCGCGCGAGGTGTCGATGACCCTGCGCCAGCGACCTTTATCGGGTGCGGCGGGCGTGTGGAACGTCACTGGTTCCTCGCCGGCGTTGAACAGCAGGAAAAGCGCTTCGGTCCGCCCGTCATGGACATGGCAGGCGAGCGCCCTCGCCTGCGGGTCGTCCCATTTCGGGGGCCCCTGTCCGGGGCCGAACCAGGTCAGCTCGGCGTCGGTGTAGAACTGCTCCCGGGCGAGGACGGGATGCGCGCGACGCAGGGCCAGCAGCTGCTTCACGAACCGGTACAGGTCCGCATGGCGCTCGAGGTACGTCCAGTCGTACCAGCTGATCTCGTTGTCCTGGCAGTAGGCGTTGTTGTTGCCCAGCTGGGTGCGGCGGAACTCGTCGCCGCCCAACAGCATCGGCACG
>DASZVD010000171.1:0-10796 GCA_035547375.1 Steroidobacteraceae bacterium | reverse complement strand
GTTACGCGCTGCGCGCGGGACTTACGGGGTTCGCGGGAGACCGCGGACCCCGTACGTTTAGGGCGCGCGGATGTGCGAGAAGAATAGATCGGACGTCGAGGTTGCCCCGGCCGTCAGGGCTGTCAGGGCCGTCGGAGCCGTCCCCCGGGGGACCGCCAAGACCATCAAGGGCCGTCAGAGCCATCAAGGGCCGTCAGGGGGCCATCAAGTGCCAATCAGGACCCGCGCCCCAGGGCTGTTAAGGGCCATCGGGGCTTTCAGGGCGGCCATCAGGACTGTCAGGGGCGTCGGCATCCGGCGCGTCCGCATTGCGGGCGCCGCCGCGGGTGGCGAGCGCGTAGGCTTCGTTGCGGGTCGCGCCGGTGAGCTGGGCGGCTATGGCAGCGGCGCGGCTGGGGGGCAGCGCCTTTGAGAGCAGGTCGACCGCGCGGCGCAGCAGCTGTGGATCCACGGAGCCGCGGGTCGGGGGGGCGCCCTGGACGACGATCGTGATTTCGCCGCGCCGGAAGCTCTCATTTTCACGCGATTGGGCGGCGAGCTCGGCGAGGGTGCCGCGGTAAACGGTCTCGTGGGTCTTGGTCAGCTCCCGGGCAACCACGGCCGGACGCTCGCCCCCGAACTCGCAGGCGAGGTCGGCAAGGGTATCGGTGATCCGGTGCGGCGCTTCGAAGAACACGAGCGTACGGGGCTCATTGGCGAGCTTCGCCAGCTCCGCGCGGCGCTCTCGTTCGCGGGCGGGGAGAAATCCTTCGAAGCAAAAGCGGCTCGTGGGGAGGCCGGCGACGGCCAGAGCGGTGGTGATGGCGCTGGGCCCGGGAATCGCCAGGACCTCGAAGCCCGCGCGCGCGGCCTGAGTGACCAGCTCGAATCCCGGATCCGAGAGCAGGGGCGTGCCTGCATCGCTCACGAGAGCGATGTTCTCACCCGCTTCCAGGCGTGCGAGGAGGTCCGGCACGCGTTGCGATTCGTTGTGCGCGTGGAGCGAGACCAGTGGGCGTGACACGCCAATGGCCTGCAGCAAGCCCAGCGTGTGCCGTGTGTCCTCGGCCGCAATCAGGTCTGCGCTTTCCAGCGCTGCGCGAGCGCGAGCGCTCAAATCGCCCATGTTGCCGATCGGCGTCGCCACGACTTGCAGCCGCCCGCGCGACTTCACCACTATAATCCTCGATTGGAGTCCCGGCGCCGCCGGGCTCCGCATGGCCGCAAGACGCGGCCGTTATCCGGGCCATCCTGCCCGCCAAAGAAAGGTCCGGCAACCGATGTTGTTCGTGCGATGGGTCGTCCGTCTCGCCGTGATCGTCACGGCTTCCGTCACCCTGATGGGGTGTCCCAGCATCACGAAGCAGGCTGAGCTTCCTCCTTCAGTGGATCGTGCCGAGGCGCTCGCTCGTCAAGGCGACCAGATCGGCGCGGCGCGCGTCTACGAAGCGCTCGCTGCGCACAATAGCGGCGCCGACCGCAATGAATTCGTGTTCCGCGCCGTGCGCGCCTACCTTGCAGCACGTCTTCCGGAGGATGCAGCGCGAGCTTTGACGACGGTGGATCAGCCGTTGAACCCGCAGCAGAACCAGCAATATGCACTGCTGGGCGTTCAGATCGATCTCGGGCGCGGGCAGGGTCCGCAGGCGTGGCAACGAATCAGCGTACTGCCCGTGCCGACAACCGTGCCCGAGGCGGCTGAGTATTTCAGGATTCGGGAGCAGGCTGCGTTTGCCGCAGGGCGTCCTGCAGATGGGGTTTCCGCCGAGGTCACGCGCGAGCGCTGGGCGGCGAACGCGCAGGAGTTGCGTCAGAACCGCGCAAATCTGCTCAGTGAGCTGCGCGATGCAAGTGAGCGTGGCGTGAAGATTGAGCCGCGCTCGTCGACGGATCCCGTCGTGCGCGGATGGCTCGAGCTGGCGCCGTTGGCTGCGGAGGCGGCGCGGAATCCGAATGGAGTTATTCCGAGTCTGGACGTCTGGCGCGCGCGCAATCCTAATCATCCCGCCAACGAAGCCGTGCGCACTCAACTACTGGGTCGGCAGCAGGCGGAACCGATCGAGGCAGAGGCACACATTGCGCTGCTGTTACCTATCACGGGTCGCGCAGCGGCAGCGGCCACGCAGGTTCGCGATGGATTCTTGACCGCGTATTACCAGTCCGCGCCGGGACAACGCCCGCGTGTGCGTGTTTATGACACGGGTGAGGGCGGTGGCATTGCGGAGGCGGTAGCCCATGCGACGGAAGAAGGGGCGCAATTTATTGTTGGGCCGTTGACTCGCGAGGAAGTAATGGCGGCCGCTGACCTGGCGTCGCAGCATCCGCCTATCTTGGCCCTCAACTTCCTTCCCGGCGATCGCTCGGCGCCCGCGACGTTCTATCAATACGCGCTGTCGCCGGAAGATGAGGCGCGCCTTGCGGCACGGCGAATTTTGGAAGACGGGCATCGACGGGGTATTGCCATCGTGCCCTCGGGTGACTGGGGCAGTCGCGTCCTCGCTGCATTCAAGCAGGAGCTGGAAGCGGGAGGCGGCACGTTGTTCTCGGCGACGTCGATCGATCCTTCGCAGACTGACTATTCCGATTCCGTAACCCAGATTCTGCGCATTACCGATAGTCGTGCTCGCTACAAGCGACTCGAGTCCATCCTGGGGACGAAGTTGCAATTCGAGCCGCGCCGGCGTGCGGACCTGGAGTTTATTTTCGCTCCGGCACAGGCGGGGACGGAGCGCCTGCTGCGTCCACAACTCCGGTTTCACTACGCGGGCGATGTCCCGACCTATGCGACGTCCGACGCCTTTGAACCCAATTCACGGGCGAATCAGGATCTCGAGGGCCTGATGTTTCCCGATATGCCGTGGATGTTAGGGAGTGACCTTGCGGAAGCCGTTAGAGCGGCTGTGCGTGACGCGTGGCCCAGCGGAGGGCCGCGGCGTGGGCGATTGTTTGCGTTCGGTTTCGACGCATATCGGCTCGCTGTTGCACTGCGCGATCGTGGCGTGAACAACAGCATGAGCATTGAGGGTCTGACCGGTCGTTTGAGCGTGGACGCGGAGCGTCGCATCCATCGCGACCTCAACTGGGCGCAGATACACGACGGTGAGATTCGTGTGTTGCAACCGCCTGCGGCTACGTCACCCGCTGCTGCAGCGGTCGCTCCAGCCGCGCAGTAGGTTGAGAATCGAGCTGGGACGCTCAGGAATCGGTTGCTGAGTTGAGGTAAGATTTCAACACCAGGATCCGAACCGGCGCGCAGCGCGCTGGCCTATTGGGGTTGGCCTATTCGGGCTGGTCCATTGGGGCTGGCCCATTCGGGCAACATGTTGTCCGCAGGGCATGGAGAGTATGGGAAAAGGATGCCGCACTTACCGGCAACTGCTAGGGCAGAAGGCCGAAGATCTCGCCGTTGAATTCCTGCGCGGGCGGGGACTTCAGATTCTCCTCCGTAACTTCCGGCGCCGATCGGGGGAGATCGATATCGTCGCGCGCGAAGGCGATGACCTCATCATTGTCGAAGTGCGTGCCCGCTCGAGTGGGCGTTATGGGGGTGCCGCGGCCAGTGTTGACTGGCGTAAGCAGCAGCGCATTGCCCGTGCGTCGCACCTGCTGCTGTTGCAGCACCGGGAGCTGGCGAAGTGCCGAGCCGGTTCGACGTGGTAACGGTGGCCGGGATGGGGGACGGGGCGCCCCGGATCCGCTGGATCAAGCACGCCTTTTCAACATAATGCATTGCCGTGCGGCGGCAATCCGACGGGCCCTGTCGTACAGCCTGGATAAATGTAATCCACTGTATAAGCTTCACCGGGCAAACCGCTGATTGCTAAGACGAATGCGTCCCGAGCGCTTGGCGCGAGCGGAACCATTCATACATAAGTCGTTGTGACTGCGATGAATTTCTCACTTTTCCAATTGACATAGCGCAGCGTCGATTTATAGTGGGCGCTGGTGGGAGAAAGTGGGGGGAGATGGGCGAGACCCTCGCTCCGGGATCATGTTTCGCGGTGCAACCAAAGTCACCCTGGACGATAAGGGACGGATGGTCATGCCTACCCGCTATCGGGAGCAGATCACCGCCCAGTGCCAGGGCAAGCTGGTCGTCACCGTGGATCGCGATCAATGCCTTCTCATATATCCCCTGCCCGAGTGGGAACAGACCGAACGCAAGCTGATGAGCCTGCCGAGCTTGAAGCCGCAGGCGCGCAAATTACAGCGGCTCATGGTGGGCCATGCAAGCGATCTGGAGCTCGACGGGCACGGGAGGTTTCTCCTGCCACCCGAGTTGCGCAAGTTTGCGCAGCTCGAGCGGCACGGCATGTTGGTCGGTCAGGGCAATCGCTTCGAGCTGTGGGACGAGTCGCGTTGGAACGAGCGGTGCGACCAGTGGTTGAGCAGCGATGAGCCGCAGACCGATCTGCCGTCCGAGCTGGACTCGCTCTCTTTGTAGACGAGCGGCCGTACTCGGACGGGGGAAGGTTTTAATGGGGATGCGCGCCGCTGACGCGTGCATCAGGCAATAACGCGGCACTTCGGGGGCGAGATCTCACGTGGATGAGCACATACCCGTGCTTGTCGGCGAGACGCTCGCGGCGTTGGCCCTCGAGGCGGACGGTTACTATGTCGATGCGACGTTCGGGCGTGGCGGCCATACGGCACTCATACTCCAGGCCCTGGGTAGAGAAGGCCGCGTGCTCGCGATCGACCGGGACCCGCAGGCCATCGAGGCCGGGCGCCAGCGCTTTGCCGACGAAGTGCGGCTTACGCTCGTCCATGCGCCGTTTGCCGATCTCGCCGCGTGCGTGCAGGCACACGCGCACGGCCGTCCTTGCCGGGGCGTGTTCTTCGACCTCGGTGTCTCATCCCCGCAGCTCGACGATCCCTCCCGGGGCTTCAGCTTCCGCTCCGACGGTCCGATCGATATGCGTATGGACCCGACACGTGGCGAGCCGGTCTCTGCCTGGCTCGCTCGGGCGGGCGTCGACGAGATTCGCGAAGTGATCGCAACCCTCGGCGAAGAGCGCTTCGCGCGCCGGGTGGCGCAGGCGATCGTGGCGGCGCGTCAGGAGCAACCGCTCGAGCGCACCACCCAACTGGCGGCGATTGTGGCTCGTGCCGTGAAGACGCGAGAGCCGGGCAAGCACCCGGCGACCCGGACGTTCCAGGCCCTGCGCATGTTCATCAACGACGAGCTCGGCCAGATCGAGAAGGGATTGGCGGGCGCGCTCGAGGTTCTCGATCGGGGCGGCCGGTTGGTCGTCATCAGCTTCCACTCGCTCGAGGACCGGATCGTCAAGCGTTTCATGAAGAAGGAGTCGCAGATCGATGCGGCGCTGGCGGACCTGCCCGTGATACCGCCTGAGCTGCAGCCGCGGCTGAAGCTGATCGGTCGCAAGGCTCGCGCGGCGGCTGCCGAAGTGGAGCGCAACCCGCGCTCGCGCAGCGCGCTACTGCGCGTCGCAGAGAAAGTCAGATGATCGCGGTGCCTGAATGAACTGGCTGAGCGGCAAGGTGCTCATCTTCGTCGTCCCGATCCTGTGGGCCGGGGCGCTGGGCTCGGCTGCGGGTGCCATTTATTGCAAGCACCGCGCGCGCGAGATGTTCGTGGAGCTCGAGCGCTTGAATGCGCGTCGCGACAACCTCGAGATCGAATGGGGCCAGTTGCAGCTCGAGCAGAGCGCTTGGTCCACGCAGGCGTTCGTCGAGCGCGTCGCAAATACGAAGCTTCACATGGCCATGCCTCCGCCGAAGGAAATCGAGGTGGTGAGGCCGTGAGAAGCCGCCATTCGTTCGACGCGCCGTTGTCGTTTCGCTGGCGGGCCTACGTGCTCGTCGGCTTGCTCGTATGCGGGGCCGTGGGGCTAGTTTATCGCGCGGTCAACCTGCAGCTCGTCGATCACACCTTCCTCGCGAAGGAGGGTGACGCGCGCTTCTCACGCGTCGTCCAGATCGCCGCCCATCGAGGCACGATCACCGATCGCTATGGTGAGCCGCTCGCCGTCAGCACACCCGTCGACTCGATCTGGACCAATCCGAAAGAGCTGGCCCTCGCCCCCGATCAACTGCCCCGTCTGGCGAGCGCGTTGAAGCTGGACCGGCAGGATCTTGCGCGGCGTATCACCAGCAACCTCGATCACGACTTCCTCTACCTGGCCCGTCATCGCGAGCCTTCGGAAGCGGAGCGGATCAAGGCGCTCGGCATCCCGGGCGTCTACCTGTCGCGTGAATATCGGCGCTATTATCCCTCCGGAGAAGTCGCGGGACACATCCTCGGATTTACCAATGTCGATGATGCCGGTCAGGAAGGACTCGAGCTCGCGTTCGATCACTGGCTCGCGGGTGAGAATGGCGCGAAGCGCGTCATCCAGGATCGTTACGGCCGCATCGTGCAGAACGTCGAGAGCATCCGGCCGGCTCGCCCCGGCCGCGATCTCGTGCTGTCGATCGATCTGCGCATTCAGTATCTCGCCTACCGCGAGCTGAAGGCGGCCATCCGCGACCAACGCGCGGCCTCCGGCTCCGTCGTCGTGATCGATATCAGCACCGGCGAAGTGCTGGCCATGGTGAACCAGCCTACCTACAACCCCAACGATCGCGAGCACATGGCTCCCGGGGCCTACCGTAACCGGGCGGTCACCGACATCTTCGAGCCCGGCTCGTCCATGAAGCCGTTCTTCGTCGCGGCCGGCATCGCCTCGGGGAAGTACGACGACCACAGCATCATCGACACGTCGCCCGGCTTCATCAAGGTCGGGGCGAAGATCTTCGAGGACGAGCACCCTCTGGGAGCGGTGAACATCGCCACCATCCTCGCGAAGAGCTCCAACGTGGGGATGGCGCACATCGCCTTGAGCCTGCCTCCGGAAGGGATCTGGAATACGCTCACCCGGCTGGGGTTCGGACAGGTGACCACCAGCGGTTTTCCCGGCGAGTCCGCGGGACTCTTGCCGCAGCTTTCGCAGTGGCGGCCGATTGGGATCGCGACGATGTCGCACGGCTATGGCCTGTCCGTAACGCCGCTGCAGCTGGCGCACGCGTATGCCACGATCGGTTCGCGTGGTATCTCACGCCCGATTTCATTTCTGCGCGTTGACTCGGCTCCTGCCGGACAACGTGTGCTCGACGAGCGCGGCTGCACCGAGCTGATCAACATGCTCGAGTCCGTGGTGATTGCCGAAGGCGCCACGGGTAAACGGGCTGCGATTCCCGGCTATCGCGTGTCGGGTAAGACGGGCACCGCCTGGAAGTCCACCGCCGGAGGCTATTACACCGATCGATTCACGGCCGTGTTCGGTGGCGTTGCGCCCACGACGAATCCCAGACTCGCCGCGGTGGTTGTCATTGACGATCCGAGCAACGGCCAGCATCAGGGCGGCTCGGTTTCGGCTCCCGTGTTCTCGGAAGTCGTCGGCGGCGCGCTGCGCCTGCTGGCGGTGGCGCCCGATCAGCCCGTCAATGGCGGTTCCGAGGATCTCCCCTCCACGCCCACTTCTCCTTCCGTCCGAACGGCGGCGCTGCAATGACCGGCGTTCACTCTCGAGTCGACAGTCTGCGCTTCGAACGGCCGCTTGCTGAGCTTACGGCGGGCTTCATCGACGGCGTCCCTCGCGATGTCGTCGTGAACGACGTGACGCTCGACAGCCGCGCGGCGGTGCCCGGCGGACTCTTCCTCGCCCTGAAGGGCCGCACCGCTCATGGCATCCAGTTCGCCGATCAGGCTGTGGCCCGAGGTGCACGTGCCGTGCTCTACGAGGAGGCTGAGGATGTCCGTCTGCCGCAGCAGTGGCGCTCAAGCGTTTTTACCGCTGCTGTTCCACAGTTGAGCCAACGAGCGAGTGCCATAGCTGATCGCTTCTTCGGCGCGCCGTCGCAGTCATTGACTGTTGCCGGTATCACCGGGACAAACGGGAAGACGACGTGCGCCTGGCTGTTGGCGCAAGCGCTGCAGGTCTGCGGCCGGCCGGCCGCCTACATGGGGACGTTGGGTTTTGGACGGCCGCCGACGGTGAATGCCACGGAGCATACGACCTCGGATGCCGTGACGGTGCAGCGCAATCTCGCGACGCTCCGGCAGCTTGGAGCCGAGTGCGTGTGCATGGAGGTGTCATCCCATGCGCTTGATCAGGGCCGGGTCGCCGCTGTCCGCTTCACCACGGCTGCCTTCACAAATCTCACGCGCGACCATCTCGACTACCACGGCACGATGGAGGCGTACGGTGCGGCGAAGGCTCGCCTCTTCTCTTGGCCGTCACTCACGCACCGCGTCGTCAACGTAGACGATGCATTCGGCTTGCAGCTTGCCAGGCAACTTTCTCCCGGCCGCCTGGTCATCACTATGCGGGCACAAGCCGCCGTGACGGATAGCGCGCTTCGAGACGCGCAGTTCGTACGAGCGGTCCGCGTAACCCCCGATCCGGCCGGCCTCGTCATTGCTGTGGACTCGAGCTGGGGTCATGGCGAGTTGACCGTGCGATTGATCGGCGATTTCAACGTAGACAATGTGTTGACCGTCCTGGCCGTGCTGCTGTCGTGGGACATCCCATTGCCGCAGGCGATCCACGCGCTGGAGCAGTGCCGCGCTGCGAGCGGCCGAATGGAGATGTTCGGCGGGCGGGGTATGAGGCCGCTGGCGATAGTGGACTATGCACATACGCCGGATGCGCTCGAGAAAGCTTTGCGCGCCGCGCGGTTGCACTGCCGCGGACGGCTTCGCGTTGTGTTTGGCTGCGGCGGTGACCGAGATGCAGGCAAGCGGCCGCTGATGGGGCGTATAGCGGCGGACTTCGCGGACGACATCATCGTCACGGACGACAACCCCCGCACTGAGGATCCGGCCCACATCGTGGCGCAGATCGTCGCGGGTATTGCCGGCAAGGCACCGACCGTCGTTGAGCACGATCGGGCAGTAGCGATCCGTACGGCCCTGCAACGATCCTTGGCCAATGACGTCGTGCTCGTGGCGGGCAAGGGACATGAGGACTACCAGATCTACGGGACGGTGCGCCGTCCCTTCCGGGACCAGGCCATTGTCAGCGCTGCTTTGGAGGGCCCCAGCTCGTGAAAGCCACGCTGGCGGATTTCGCAAAGGCCTGTGGTGGCCTGCTCAAGGGAGCTGATGCCGCTTACACGAGCGTCTCCACCGACACGCGCTCCCTCGGGAAGGGGGCGCTGTTCGTCGCGCTGCGCGGCGAGAACTTCAACGGCAATACCTTCGTTGGCGCCGCGTTGGCCGCTGGCGCGATCGGGGCGGTCGTGGATGCGGAACAGCCCGTCGCGCTCCCGCAGATCGTCGTGCCCGACACTCAAGCCGCATTGGAGCGCGCCGGAAATGCCTGGCGCGAGCAGTTCAATATCCCGGTCGTGGGTGTCGCCGGCAGCAATGGCAAGACCACAGCGAAAGAAATGACGGCGTCGATCCTGAGTCAGGTCGGAACCTGCCTGGCGACCCGCGGCAATCTCAACAACCACATCGGCGTGCCCCTCACGTTGCTGCGGCTCGAGCCGGCCCACGAGTTCGCCGTCGTCGAGATGGGCGCCAATCACGCCGGTGAGGTGGCGGCGCTCGTAAAGATCGGCCGACCCACGGTTGGCATGATCACCAACGCCGGCGCTGAGCATCTCGAAGGCTTCGGTAGCATCGAAGGGGTGGCACGCGCGGAAGGTGAGATGGTCGAAGGCCTGGCCGCCACCGCGACCGCCGTCATCAATGCGGATGATGAGTTCGTGGATCTGTGGCGGGGGCTGACTCGTGCGCGGGTTGTCACTTTCGGAGTGCGTGCCCGGGCGGATTTCAAAGCCAACGATGTCCGGACGACGGTCGGAACGGAAGGCTTTCTTACGACCTTTACGCTCGTGTGCCCGCTGGGTAGCGCCGCGGTAACCCTGAACACGGGTGGTCACCACAATGTGTTGAACGCGCTCGCGGCGGCTGCGGCGGCCGTGGCGGCGGGCGCGAAGCTCGATCATGTCGTCGCGGGGCTGGCCGCCATGCGGCCCGTGGCGGGCCGGCTGCAGTTCAAGAAGGCGCTGAGCGGCGCGTGGCTCATCGATGACTCCTATAACGCCAATCCGAGCTCCATGCGTGCCGGGATCGAAGTGCTCGCCGAGCTCGAGGGGGCGAAGTGGCTCGTGATCGGCGACATGGGTGAGCTCGGTGAGTTCGCGGCGGCCGCGCACACCGAGATCGGCGGATTCGCGCGGGCTCACGGGGTCGAGCGGATGTTTGCAATGGGCGGGCTCGCGAAGCTTGCCGTCGACAGCTTCGGCGCTGGAGCACAGTGGTTTCCGGATGCGCAGGCACTCGCAGCGGCGGTTGCGCAGGCTCTCGGCACCACCGGAAGCGCCGTACGCGTGCTCATCAAGGGCTCGCGGGTAAACAGGCTCGAGCGCGTGGTCGACGTGCTCGTGCACGGATCAACTCAACAGACGGGCGGCCACTAAGTGCTCTACTGGCTGACACAGCAACTCACCGGCCGGATCTCCGGCTTCAATGTCTTTTCGTACCTGACGTTCCGGGCGATCCTGGCCATGGTCTCTTCGCTCGTCATTTCCCTCGTCGTGGGACCGGGACTGATCGAGAAGCTGTCCCGTTACCAGATCGGGCAGGTCGTGCGTGACGATGGTCCGAAGACGCACCTGCCGAAGGCCGGCACACCGACCATGGGCGGCACGCTCATTCTCGTCGTGACCCTGGTGAGCACCATCCTGTGGGCCGAGCCGTGGAGCCGGCTCGTATGGACCGTCATCGGCGTCACTTTCGCGTTCGGCTTCATCGGCTTCTACGATGACTATCTCAAGCTGGTGGTGCGTAATCCCAAGGGGCT
>DASZVD010000170.1:0-3207 GCA_035547375.1 Steroidobacteraceae bacterium | reverse complement strand
GCGAGCCGGCGGGCCGATGAGCGAGCTGCTGTGCACCGTGATCCCGCTGTGTGCCTGGGGCTCCGGCGCGCTCTGGTTTCGAGTCGCCGGCGGCCCCCGGTCGCGCGGCGCTGCCGTAACGGCCTGGGTGCTCTTTACCCTGGCCACGCTGCTCGCCATGGGACGGGGACACGCCTCGATGGGGCTTGCGACGTTCATGGCGGCTTTCATCGTGATACTGGTCTGGTGGCTGCGCATCGAGCCGGCCAACGGCCGGGAATGGGCCGACGACGTCGCGCAAATGACGACCGGCGAAGTGCAGGGAGACCGGGTCGTCGTTCACAACGTGCGCAACTTCGATTGGCACACGCCGGCGGAGTACACACAGCGCTGGGAGACACGTACATACGATCTCGGCCGCTTGAGCTGCGTGGATATGGTCCTGTCCTATTGGACCGTTCAAGCGATTGCGCACGTGCTGATCTCGTTCGGCTTCGATGACGGCCAGCACATCGTGTTCTCGGTGGAGATCCGGCGGGAGAAAAACGAGAGCTTTTCCGCGATCGGCGGCTTCTTCAAGAAGTTCGAGCTCAGCATCATCGCCTGCGACGAACGAGACGTGATCCGCGTGCGGACCAACGTGCGTGGCGAGGACGACTATTTGTACCGGATCCGCATGCCGGTCCCGAGCATGCGCTCGCTGTTCCTCTCGTACATCGACGAGGCCAACAAGCTCGCCCGGACGCCGCGCTTCTACAACACCATCACGGTGAATTGCACCACGCTCGTCTATCAGATGATGAAGCGCATCATCGGACATCTCCCGCTCGATATCCGGCTCCTGTTGTCCGGCTACCTGCCGGGATACGTCTACAAGGTCGGCGGCCTCGATTCACGCTATTGCCTGCCGGAGCTGCGGGCGCTCGGGCGCATTACCGAACGGGCGCGACGGTCGGGCCGGCGCGACAGCTTTTCCGCGGATATCCGCGAGGGCATACCGCCTATTGCCACCCAGGGCCTCGGCCAGCAGCCCGTGACGCTCAGCTCACGGCCGCCATCCACGAGCTGAGCCTGGGCGAATGACGCCGGGGGTGCCCCATCTTGCCAGTGGCGGAGCAGGCGCCGGCCTGCGATGCTTGTATGATCCTTGGCCCTGATTGCGGACCCGACCGGGGTGTAACATGACTGAAAAGCTCGACGTCGTCGCTCTCATAGGCAGCCTCCGCCGTGGCTCCTACACGCGACAATTCGTGCACGCGCTCATCAAGTTGGCGGAGCCGACGCGGCTGCGCATCGAGATCGTGGAGATCGGCGGCCTGCCGCTCTACAACCAGGATGACGAAGAGCATCCGCCCGCGCCCTGGGTGGAATTCCGCTCCCGGGTGCAACGAGCGAATGCGGTATTGTTCGCGACGCCGGAATACAACCGCACGATCCCCGGAGGCCTCAAGAACGCCATCGACGTAGGATCGCGGCCCTACGGCAAGAGCGTCTGGCAGGGTAAGCCGGCCGCCGTCATCAGCACCTCGCCCGGGGCGATGGGAGCCTTCGGCGCCAACCACTGCCTGCGGCAATCGCTGGTCTTTCTCGATATGCCCGCCCTGCAGCAACCCGAAGCCTATATCGGGGGCGTCGACAAGCTGGTGAATGCCGCCGGCGAGATCACGATTCCAGCGACCCGGGAATTCTGCGAGAAAATCCTGAGATCGTTCGAGTCCTGGGTGCGCCTGACCGGGGACAGCGGCGCACGCGGGCTTTAAGATAGACCAAACCCACCGACCGAGGCACCGTCATGGCAATGAAAGATGCAAAGAAAACCGAACTGAAGGAACGGCGCAAGGCGCCCCTGGTGACGCCTACCGACCTGGGCGCGAAGGCTTCCGTGGATATCAGCGGCGGCATGAACGCAATCCTCGCCGACGTGTTCGCGCTTTATCTCAAGACGAAGAATTTCCACTGGCACATGAGCGGCCCGCACTTCCGCGACTACCATCTGCTGCTCGACGAGCAATCCGACCAGCTCTACGCGATGACCGACCCCATTGCGGAGCGCATCCGCAAAGTGGGCGGCGCGACGCTGCGCTCGATCGGCCACATCGCCCGCCTCCAGCGGATCAAGGACAACGACGCCGACTACGTCGATCCGCCGGACATGCTGGCGGAGCTGCGCGAAGACAACCAGTCGTTGGCGGCGCGCCTGCGCGAAGTGCACGAAACCGTGGACGAGTTGCGCGATATCGCGACCGCGAGCCTGATCGAGAACTGGATCGACGAGACCGAGCGCCGCGTCTGGTTCCTGTTCGAGGCGGGCCGCCGCAACGCCTGAGCCGCGCTGTCGCGCGGCGCACGGCACACCCCTTGCTGAAGGTGGGTACGGGTCGGGCCGGGGGTTTCCCCGGCCCACTGTACTGACCGACACGAGCGGGAGAGCCGTCATGAGAGCAAACTGTGCAGGGGCTGCGGCCGTCGCAGCCCTTTTCGCGCTGGGAGGCTGCAACAAAGCCTCGCCCCCGGACAAAGTCGCCAGCGACGTCGCGAAAGCCACGGCGGAGGCGGAGAAGAACAACGCGCGCTCCGCAAAAAAGGCGGAGGAGGCCGATGCGGCCATCGCCGACGATCTCGACAAGAACGTCGACAAGGCGAACGCCCGCGCCGCCAGCGCGGCAGCCGATGACGCGGTGACACAGGCCGAAGGCCAGAACAAGATCGAGCTGGCCAGGTGTCAGGCGCTGGCGGGTGATGCCCAAAAGGCCTGTAAGGATCAGGCCAATGCCGAGCTCGACCTGGTCAAGGAGCGCGCCAAGGCCCTGAAGTCCTCGGGCACGCTCTGAAGGCGCCGGGTCGTCCCGCTGCCGGCCCGGCCGGGGCCGCTCACAGCAACGCCCGGAGCGCCCGCTCGATGCCCGCGGAATCGAGCCCCTGGTGCCCCATCTGCTGCCACAGGCCGCCCGAGCCCTCGCGGTTCGTGCCGATATGGTTGTAACGGCCCTTGAAGCCCGCCTGCAGGAGAGCGCTGCCGAACCGGCTGCCCAGGCCGGTCTTCACATTCCAGCCTTCGGCGACCAGCACGAAGGGCACGGCGGCGAGCGTCCTCATCATGTCCGGATCGACGACGTTGAGTGTCGACTTGTTGATGAGCCCGACCTTCACGCCCTGCTCCTGCAGGCGCAACACGGCATCGAGCGCGCGGTACACCGTTTCCCCCATCGCGACCACGTAGCCGCCGCC
>DASZVD010000169.1:0-12429 GCA_035547375.1 Steroidobacteraceae bacterium | reverse complement strand
TGTTCCAGGGCGCTCTGCAGCGCAACAGCCCGTTCTCGCTCGTGATCACCGATCTCGGTATGCCGCACGTCGATGGTCGAAAAGTCGCCGCCGCCGTGAAGGCGGCGGCACCTGCCACTCCCGTCATCATGCTGACGGGATGGGGGCGCCGCCTGTTGGCGGAAAATGACGTGCCGCCGTGTGTGGACCGGGTGTTGAGCAAGCCGCCACGGCTCAGCGAGTTGCGGACGGCGTTTGCCGAGTTGACGAGCAAAGGTGAGCCCTCCGGCGCTGCGCAGGGCGGCGATCCGGCTGCGCAGGACGGCGATCCGTGTTAGCAAATCCGCCCGTGGCGAGTTCTCGCGACGCACGCACCCTGTTCTTGTGTACCGCGTTGCTGACGGCGGCGATCCTTTGGTGGATCAAGGACTTCGCCGCCACTCACGGCGCGGCGCGGCTGTCGCCGATCTTCGTCTCCCTGTTCACGGTGCTGGATTATCCGGCAGCCGTGTGCACATTGCTGATCGCCGTCGCGGCTGCGCTCGTACCGGGCAAGTATACGTTTCGTCCCCTCCTGGGATGGATAGAGGATCACACCTGGCCCATTGCCGGTGTCGTCTGCGTTGTGATGTGCATCGGCACGTTGCAGGTCTATCTGAACCATCCGTTGACGCAGGACGAATTTGCTCCTTACTTCCAGAGCCAAGTGTTCGCGGCAGGCCACCTGACAGGCCGGTTTCCGCCCCGGCTCGTCGATTGGCTGGTGCTCCCCACCTATCAGGATCACTTCTTCTTTGTCTCGCATTCGAGCGGCCGTATCGTGTCGGCCTATTGGCCGGCGTTCGCGCTGCTGCTCACGCCATTCACCTTCCTCGGCATTCCCTGGGCCTGCAATCCGGTCATCTCCGCGCTCACGCTGCCGGTGATACGCCGCCTGGCCCTGCGGATTTTCGCCGACCGGGAAACTGCAGGGCTCGCCGTGCTGCTCACGTTGGCCTCGCCGGTGTTCTGGGCCGACGGGATTTCCTATTACTCGATGTCGGCCCATCTGCTCGCCAACTGCGTGTTCGCGCTGCTGCTGCTCGATCCCACTGCGCGGCGGGCGCTGGCGACCGGATTCGTGGGATCCATTGCGTTGACCTTGCACAATCCAGTGCCGCATCTCCTGTTTGCCGTGCCGTGGATACTGGCTGTCGCCCGACGCCAGGATGGCGCGAAATTGACGGGCTGCCTGTTTGCCGGGTATTTGCCTCTGAGCTTCCTGTTGGGACTGGCGTGGGCTGCTTTCTCCGGGAGTCTTGTTCACGCTGGTGGAGCGTCCGCCGTGCAAGCCGCCTCGTCGGACGGTGTCCTGTCACGCGTAACATCCGTGTTCTCGCTTCCGGACTCGTCGATTCTGCTTGCACGGTGGGTGGGAATCGTGAAAGTCTGGGTGTGGGCAGTTCCCGGCATGGTGCTGCTCGCACTCGCCGGAGCGTGGCGGTGGCGTCGCAATCCGCACTGCCGCTTGTTCGTGATTTCCGCCTTGACGACGCTCCTCGGCTACGTGTTGGTGCCGGTCGACCAGGGGCACGGATGGGGGTACCGATACTTCCACTCCGCGTGGATGGTGTTGCCGTTGCTGGCAGCCGGCGCATTGGCGCCTGCGGCGGTTGGTGTGCAACGAAACGCAACAACGGCGCGGGCCTTCTTCGATCGACTCCCGGAGGACTCCGCTGTCCGCGCCTATATGGTGGCTTGTGCGCTCCTCACGCTCACGCTGGGGTGTGGTCTGCGTGCCATTCAGATCCGGGATTTCATGTCAGGCCAAATCAATCCAGTACCGGCTTACGCGGGAACGGAGCGCCGGGTGGTCATCATGAGTCCGGCCGTCGGACTGGACCTGACGCGCGATGATCCCTGGCTGAGAGGCAACGCCATTTACCTCTTCAGTCGTGGAGAAGTCGCTGACGCGACTATGATGCGCGAGTCTTTCCCCGGGTTGCGTCCAGTGTTCGCCGATTCACGGGGCTCGGTGTGGTCGGCTGCGCCGGCGCCAGGTTCGCACGGGCCGGGAAGTCGTGGCGGAAGCCGTTGAACAGTACGAGTCCGGTGCGGGTTGACTGATCAGGTGTTGTTGCGGATCGGCGGCCGTATGTCCGCGTGTTGAGAGGTGAGGGGTGTCCCGGCAGGACTGAGAATACCTGATCGGTGTGATGTGTCAGGCCGCGGATGCGAGCGCGAGTCGGACGCGTGCGGGGTTCTTGGTGCCGCTTTGCAGCCGAGGGTCTTCGTGCTTGTTCAGAAGCCGTGACCACATGCACCTGAGGTGTGCGGGCGACAGACCCGCCGCGGGTAGGGAGAGCCGCACCGTCTCGTCGTCGACGATGGCGTTGGTGTGCAAGACGGCCAACGCGCCCGCGCAGCGGCCAAAGCGCAGGGACCGGCCCAGCGGCGTCGTGGGCTCGGTGGCGATCATCTGCTCTTCGAGCGCGGCCAGCATCAGCTCGGACAGCTCCCAGTCGGCGCCGATTCGCCAGGCGAACGCGGCGGACTGTGACTCGAGCAAGGATGCGATCACGAGAGGGTCGGGTCGAGCGTTGCGTGGCGTGTTCGCGAAGTAGTCCATCGCGGCCCGGAAGATGACGATCTCGGCCAGCCCGCTGACGAGACTCAGGAGCTCGGCGGCGAAGGGATCCGCTCGCTCGACCAGAGCCGCGTGAGGAATGGCTGCGTGCGCCGAGCGCAGGGCATGCTCCCAGACCAGCTCCGGAAAACGCCCGAACGCACCCGTAGCCGAGACCTGGAAAATCGGCTGCATCAGGGCGGCCGTCATCAGTGACCGCAAGCCATCGCTCCCAAGGATGACAACGGCTCGCTCGATGGATTCGACGGGTCGGGAGGTCACACGGTAGAACGCGCTGTTGGCCATCTTCAGCAGGCTGCCGACCAGTGACGGGTCGTGCGCGATGATGGCCGCCAACTCGCGCCGTGACACTTCATCGTCGTTTATGGCGCGCATCAACTGGGGCAGGAGATTGGGGCGTCGCGGGGCATATCGGCGCTGTGTCGCCACGTCGCCAATGGCGGCGAGTGCGTCCGCCACGATGTGATCGTGCTCTGGCTGGGCTTCGCCGAGCTCAGCGACGCCCAGCTCGAGCTCTCTCAAGCGTTGGAAGATCTCAGCGGGTTCGAGAGTCTGGACGGGCGCTACCGCGGCCGGCAGGACAGGCGGCTCCAGGTGTTGCAACTCAGCCGGCATCTGCTCGACGGCGGGGGCGTGCTGAACGGCGGTCCGTCCATCACGACGGAGCACCCGAAGCACAACGGGCCGCAGGGCCAGTCCACCGACCCCGATTACCAGTCCACCCACTCCGACTGCCAGCAACGCAATGACCATATTGTCGACCGTACTGCAGGACCTGACTGCCGCGCCTGCGACGCAATTGGGTTTTCGGCATCCGTGCGCACGAGCCGATGCCCGCTTGCGCATTTTGTGACCGGTTGCGCGTTTTTTACGGCCTGGGCCAGACCGCCAGGAATTCGCAATGCCGCCGCTGGATCTCGTCGGAACCGCCACCCGCGAGCTGTGCGGCGCGAAAACCCGACGAGACCTCGATCACACGGACATTGCGACCGGCAACCGTGAACCGAATCCGCCACTCTTTGACCGAGAGCTGCATTGCGTCACCGGTGCGGCGAATCCGGCGATAGGGATGCGGGGCGGGCCCTAAGGCGAGCGTGTCTTGAATGCGCTCGCGGATCCCCAGTCCCGTATAGGTCTCGATCCAGGCAGCTTGCTCCGCGGCCAGCGGCTCGAACTGCACGAGGTACTCGCTGACCGGGTCCCCTGGCTGCTCCTGGGCTTCCGAGGCCGAGTCTTCCAGCCAGCCGGCGCCTGCTCCGGGGTGGGCGTCCGTGTAGGCCACGTAGGGTTTCAGGTCCAGCACGGGTGTGCCGTCCACCATATCGGAGTCGCAGATGTGCAGGGTGAGTCCCTCGACTCGCTCCAGGCGCACGACCGACAGGCCGAGGGGGTTGGGGCGGTGTGGCGAGCGGGTCGAGAAGACGCCTTTGCGGCCGGTCGTGCTCCGTGGCGGAAGGACCTTCGGCCGCCATCCGGAGTTCAAGTGGAACCAGAAGATCACCCAGATGAATTCCCAGCGCGCCAGGTCCTCGAGAGCGTGCTCGAAGTGGCGCCCCGGAAGGAGCTCGATTCGAGCGGGGACGCCCGCAGCGGCCCGAGGCTGCCGGGCCGCTTCCACTTTGGTCGCCGCTGAGCCGCGGAGGAAGCCGATGGGCTCGAGCAGCAGTCGTTGGGGGATGGGCTCGTTCTGCGTCACGGCTTCGGAATGTGTCCGGCGGAATTGTCAGGGATGGTGGGAGATCGAGATGTCATTACGATAACCTAGAAGACGAGTGACGCGTAAACCGCGCACCGCCGTCATTCCGGCACGAGGAGGGTCTCTCGCATGAGCTCGAGCACTCTTGAGCGTTACTTCGGACTCGAGGGCAAAGTCGCCGTCATCACAGGGGCCACGGGCGGAATTGGTCGCGCGATGGTTGAGGCTCTGTCGGCTGCACGGGCCTGTCTGGTGATCAGCAGTGACGATGCCGAAGCTTGCGACAGGCTCGCGTCCGAGCTCAATGCCGAGGGTCACTGCGCGGCGTCATTTCCATGCGACGTGCGTGATAAGGGCGCCTTGGCGCGGCTCGTGGACGCTGCCGACCACGAGTTCGGTGGGGTCGATGTGCTGTTGGCCAATGCTGGAATCAGCGGCTTTTCCGGCCCGCTGGGCGAGGTTGACGATGCCGCGTGGAATCAGGTGTTCGAGATCAACCTGCGTCATGCGGCGCGGCTGTCGGCGCTGGTTGCGCCTCGCATGGCCGCCCGGGGCGGCGGCTCGATCGTTCTCACCGGCAGCATCGCGGGTCTGCGCGGGAACAAGCACATCGGCCTGTATGGGATGAGCAAAGCCGCCCTGATGCAACTCGCCCGCAATCTTGCGGTGGAGTGGGGCCCCGAAAACGTCCGCGCCAACGCGATTGCGCCGGGATTGATCAATACCCATTGGGCGGGATCCATCATGACCAACGAACAGGCCAGGCAGCGGCGCCTGGGTCTCACGCCGCTGCGCCGCATCGGTCAGCCCTGGGAGATCGCCGCGGCGGCTCTCTTCCTTGCTTCGCCGGGCGCGGCGTTCATGACGGGGCAGACGTTGGTCGTCGACGGTGGAACTGTCATCTCGGACGGGAATTAGTCACCAACAGTCCGACGTCGTCAGCGGCTTCCGATACCAGGACACCGCGATGGCGGTGAGCTCGGCCGGCGGGGTGGAGATGTCGAGGGTCAAAGCGCCCTCATCAGGCTCGGGGGCTTCCAGCGTGGCCAGCTGCGAGTCGAGCAGTTCCGACGGCATGAAGGCGTGAGTCCGTCCGGCGAGCCGGTTCGTCAGAATGGCCCGCGAGCCCTGCAGGTATACGAGTCGCAGACTCGGGGCGACGCTTCGCAGCTTGTCACGATAGCGACGCCGCAAAGCTGAGCAAGCGACGATCACCGGCCCCTGGGCCAGCACGGCGCCGACTGCCTCCAGCCAGGGGGCCCGGTCGGCGTCGTCGAGAGGAATGCGGGCGGCCATCTTTTCCTTGTTGTGCGAGGAGTGCAGGTCGTCGCCATCGACGAAGGGAAGGCCAAGTTGCCTCGCCATGAGCGCGCCCACGGTGCTCTTGCCCGATCCAGACACTCCCATGACCACAATGGGTGTTGACATTGCCACCACGTCCTTTGAAGCTTCCTGAAGCCCGCGGAGAGAGGATACGTGATGTGAGCGGTCATATCAGAATTGGCGTCGGCGGGTGGACCTACGAGCCGTGGAGAGGCACGTTCTACCCCGCGGATCTGGCGCAGAAACGCGAGCTGGAATATGCCGCGAGCCAGCTGACCTCCATAGAGGTCAACGGCACGTTCTACGGCGCGCAAAAGCCCGAGACATTCGCTCGCTGGCGTGACGAGACTCCCGCGGGCTTCGTATTCGCCTTGAAGGCGCCCCGCTACGCCACGCAGCGGCGCTCGCTGGCAGGGGTCGGCCCGATCGTGGAACGCTTCGTGAGCGGTGGGTTGCTCGAGCTGAAGGACAAGCTTGGGCCCATCAACTGGCAGTTGCTGCCGGGGACGAAGTTCGATCCCGCGGATTTCGAAGCGTTTCTGAAGCTGCTGCCGCACAGGCACGGCGGCCAAATGTTGCGTCACGCCGTCGAAGTACGCCATGACAGCTTTCGCGTGCCCGAATTCATCGACATGGCGCGGCACTACGGTATCGCCGTCATTACCGCCGGGGACTCCGAATATCCGCAGATCGCGGATGTCACGGGACCTTTCGTGTACGCGCGTCTCATGGGGGCGCAGGCCAAGGAACCGCTGGGTTATTCAGCGGTCGAACTCGACGCGTGGGCGGAACGGGCACGGACTTGGGCCAAGGGGGATGCCCCGGCCGACTTGAAAACCGTCGCGCCTGATAAGGGTGGGCACGCGGAGCGCGACGTATTCCTCTACTTCATTAGCGGGCACAAAGTGCTCAACCCCGCGGCGGCACGCGCCTTGATCGCGCGCTTGAATTGACGCGGCTGGAGAAAGTCATGGATATCCTGAGTCTCATCGGGCACATCATTCGCGATGTGTTGATCTTCCTGGGCGTGCTGCTCGCGCTGTTGGTCGTCGCGCTCATTGTGATCTCGCGATTGCCGGCGCAGAACCCCCTGCGCCAACTTCTGGGGGAGCTGTGCAGGCACATCGCAGTCACGTTGGCCGCCGGCGCCGTGGCTATTCCCATCGAGCCCATCCCGGGCCTCGATGTTGCTTACGACACCGTTGTCCCGCTTGCGCTGGCGTACCTGTGGATCCGGTTCGCCTGGCGCGTGATCGGCACACTGGGCCACGGGCAGCGCGCGCTGCCGCCACCCGCGCGCGAGTGAGCTATTTGAAGACGCCTTTCAGCTTGTCCATGAGCTTCTGCTGGAGCTCACCCTTGTGCTTGTCGAGCTCCTGCTGAATGCGGGCCTTCGCGAGGACTTCCAGGTCGGGGCGTACCGACGGGCTGTTGGTGGTGCCGGTGATGTTGAGTGGGATGTCTGCAAGCGTCTTGCCGCTCGCCCCAGCCGCCCCCGGGGCCTCTTTCAATATCGTGGCTTTCACCTGGTAGTTGATTGCGTTGGTCACCAGGTTGGTGGTGCCTTGGCCCGTCACGTGCAGGTTCTGCGAGGTAATGTTCAGGTCTTTCGTCGTGGCTACGCCGTTGTTGATGTCCGCCGAAGCTTTGAAGGCGTCGAATTTCGTGCGGCCGGTGCTCTGCCCGGAGGGTAGCGACTGCTTTTGAACCAGGGCGAGCGCGCGATTGATCTCGAACCAGAGGTCGACGCCTTCGACCGCGCCGTTGTCGACATTGGCCGCGACGTGGCCGTTCAGTGTCTTGAACAGAGCATCTCCCGCGAGTCCGTGCGCTGTCAGATTCGCCGTGACCGTTCCGTGGCCGGAGATCCGCTGCGACTTGGCAAAGTCCTTCATCAGCGGCGCGAGATCGACATTCGTCATGCTCTGGTCGATCTTCAGCGACGGAGTCGCCCCGCGCTCATCCAACGTGATGTCGCCCGAGTAGTCTCCGCCGTACAGCTTCGCTTTCGCGGGCGCGATGTGGGTCACGCCGTCCTTCGCCGCGATGGTGACCAGCAGCTGCGTCAAGCTGAGGTTCGAGATGGTCACGCTGCCGATGGTCAAGGTGCCGTCCATCCGCAGAGTCTTCAGGGCGCTGGGAGAGGATGTGTCTTCCTTGCTCGCCGGCTTCGGGGCGGGTGCCGCGGTCTCGGGGCTGCGATACCGGTCGACGTCGATCCGGTCGATGGCGAGATTGAAGCTCATCGCCTTCGTGTCGAGGCTGGTGAGCGCTGCTTTGCCGCGCAGCCGCGAGTCGTCGAGTTGAATGTCCAGGCCGCTGGTGGCGAGCGCATTGCCGCCGTAGCTGAAATCCCCTTTGCCGGCGAGCTTGCTCAGCACTTTGGGATCCCGTGTCTTGGGAGCCTCCATGCCGAGTCGAGTCATGAGGTCGCGCAACGAGATCGGATCGAGCTTGAAGGAGCCCGTCACCATGGGCGCGTCGATGATGCGGATACCCTTCAGGGCGCCGTCGAGTCGGGCGGCGGCGAGTTGTACGGCGAATGACGGTGCGGTGAGCGTCTGCGCGGCGAGGTCGACACCAAGATTCGGGACCGAGAATTTCCACGGTATGGCGGTTGCGTTGGCCGCCGGTTTCAACGTGCCGCCCAGCTCCAGGGCGTTCGCGCCGTACTGCTGCTTTGCCGTATTCAAGATGATGTTGAACCGCCCGGTCAGGTCGATGGGTTGCGCGGTGCGGCTGGGCGTCAGTGTCAGCTGCAATTTAACCGGCGCGGGCTCACCGGCGCTCAGGTGGCCCAGCTCGAAGTTCAGGTGATCGACGCTCAGGTCCTCGTAGGCCACGTGGCTGTTTTTGATGACCACGCCGGCGAGCACGGGAAGAGCCGTCGGACTCGAGCTGGAAGACGCGGGAGTCGACGCCGCGCCCTTGCCGCCGAAGTCCTGCCAGTTGCCTTTGCCTGCGGCATTCTTGTGCAGGCGCAAGTCCAGGCCGTCGATCTCGATACGCCCGATCTGCAGCTCCTTGTGCAGGAGTGGGAGCAGTTTCACACGCAACGCCACGTGCTCGACCGCGGCGAACGGCTCGGAGCTGAATCCCGGCGGATTGCCCAGGCTGGCCGGCCCGAGCTCCAGCGCAATCCACGGGAAAACGGACAGCCTGATCGGGCCGCCAAGGGTGAGCTCGCGCCCGGTGGAGTCCTTGACCGCGGCCTCGATGCGCCCTTTGTAGGCGTTGGGGTCCACGAAGAGACGCACGGCGAGCAGCGCAAGCACCAGCAGCGCGACGAGCGCGCCGATTGCGATTCCAAGGATCTTCAAGGCCCGCATGACGCCACCCTCACGCGACTGGAGGGATTCAGTTTAGACCAAGTCGAAATTCAGTGCGCGCGGTGTGATGATCGTCACGAGTTCGACTCGCCCGGCTCGCGGCCGGTCGCGCTGTTCGCAAGCATGGGACCGGGTGTTTCCCAACGCGCGCATCATCTACGTGCGACGCAACCCGACGGATACCTGCCTGTCCTGCTATTTCCAACAGTTCGCCACCCAGGGCTTTACGACGGATCTGGAGGACCTGGCGCACTACTATCGCTCTCACCGGCGCCTGGTGGATCACTGGCGCGCGGCGTTGCCGGCGGGCGGTCATGACGGCCAGCTACTGGCAGGTGAAGCAGAAGATCTACCACAGCTCCGTGGGTCGGCGGCGTCACTACGAGAAATTCCTCGGTCCGCTGCGCGATCTGTCCTAGCAGCCTGCCGGACAGGCTGCCGGGGTCCCGGCAGTCCTTTCCCGGGGCGCGATCAACACTTCGGCGCGCGCCACTGCGGGTCGCAGGTCGCGCTCGTAGCTCCATGGTGCGCTGTGCAACTTGGCAAGCAGCACGCGCACGAACCGATCCTGCCGAAGCCTGGCCTGCGGGACCGGAACATCGTGATTGAGAATCGCGAAGTACACCGTGCCGCGATCCGTGGTGTGGATCGCGCCAATCAGGGCGCTCGCGCCGTAGTCGCCGAACGTACCCGTTTTCCCCACCACGCGTCCTGCTTCCGACGGTCCATTCAGCCGATCGTGCAACGTTCCGGCGTCCACGCCGGCAACAGGGAGTATGTCGAATAACATGTGCCCGGTTGTTGCCAGCTCTTGCTCGAGGGCTCGCAGCAGTCGTACGGCGGCGCGGGGGCTGAGGCGATTGGCGGGGTCCGTGCCCGCCCCGTCTCCCAGAACGATCTCGCCACTCATGTCGCGAGGGACTGCGCTGCGTGCCAGGCTTTCAACGGCAGCCGCCCCGCCGGCTGCGTCGGCGAACGGCTTGAAAATGTTGTTGGAATAGTCGTTCAATGATTTGGCAAGCGACACCAGGGGCTGCGATCGGTAGATCACCAGCGGCTGACGATCGACGAGCTCGATGACTCGAGTGCCCGGGGCCGGCGTCGGGGGTAGCGTGGTGACGGAGGCGGAGAAGAGGATTCCGGGCGTGGGCGCCGGATCAGCGGCGCCCAACTCCCGTACAGCTTGCCATGCGGCCGCCGGCGTTTGTCCGGAGAGTGCGCGCCGCAGACTGTTCCCCGTGCCATCGGGTTGCCAGTCGAAAGTCAAAGGGTCGCGCAGGCGCAAAGCGCCCACGACTCTATGAATGCCCAGGCTCTTGAGACGCTCCGCAACGAGGAGCGCATCCTCATCCACCAGTGACGGATCGCCGTCACTTTCGACCGAAAGATCGCCGTAGAGAGTGCCGTCGAAAATGTGGCCGCTGCCGGCAAAGGTCGTCACGAACCGATGGTCGGGGCCGAACTTGCGCAGCAGCGCGAGGGTTGTCGGCACCTTCGAAACGGATGCCGGGTGCACGGCCACGGATGCGGCTTGCGCGACCAGGACCGTGCCGTCCGCAGTCTCGACGTAGACGCCCTGTCCGGGGCCCAGGATCGAGCGGGCCGCCGTGGCGAGTCCTTGTGATTCACCGCTCCAGGCGGCCGATGCAGACAGGAACGCGAGAATTGGAATGACGAAATAACGCAAGAATTCTCCGGAGTTGAATGAAAGGCGTAACTTATCGTTTCAGCCGTGTCCGCACGACAGCCAGGAGTGTCGCATGGAGCTCGACCACATACATGAAACCAGATCGGAACCCGTCGACCTCGAGTGGCGTCAGGCAGTGCTCGAGTTGTCTCGCGCCCAGCGCGCGTACGAGGAAGTCACAGCCACTCCGGATGCGCCCGATGTGGTCGTGAATCGCATCTGGCTGTGGCTGTGGCGCGCGGAGCGTCGCCGCGACGAGCTCCTCAGGCGGGGCGTGCATTCCGAGCTTCTACAGGAACATGCCTCCGGAGGCCTCGATGCGTTGACCGGTGATCCACCGGTTGTCGTCGGATAACAAGGCGGCGATCATCGGGCCGATGTCGTCCGGAACACCCGCGCGCCCCAGGGCGGTCACGGATGCGATGTACTTGTTGATCTCCGGGTTATCGCGCACGGCGCCGTTACCGAAGTCGGTCTCGATGGCGCCCGGGGCGACGGCGTTGACCCTGATGCCCCGTGGACCCAGCTCCTTCGCCATGTAGCGCGTCAACACCTCGATCGCGCCTTTCATGGCCGAGTAGGCCGAGTAGCCGGGCAGGGTGAAGCGCGCCAGGCCCGATGACAGGTTGATGATCCGGCCGCCGTCGCGGATCAGCGGCAGCAGCTTCTGCGTCAGAAAGAAGACGCCCTTCAAGTGGATGTTGTACAGGCGGTCGAAATCCGCTTCCTTCGTCTCAGCGAAGGGCGCCGCCACGCCGGTGCCGGCGTTGTTGACCAGGAAGTCGAAGCGGTCCGTGCTCCAGTTGGCGCGCAGCGCCGAGCTCACTGCGCGAACGAAATCGTCGAATGAAGCCACCACGCCGCTGTCCAGCTGCAGCGCGACGGCTTTGCGGCCCAGCTCTTTGATCGCGGCGATACAGTTGTCAGCCTCCGCTCGATTCGAGTGATACGTGATGATGGCGTCCATCCCCCGGCGCGCGACGCTCAGGGCAGTGTTACGCCCGAGCCCACGGCTGGCACCGGTGATGAGGGCAATCTTGCTCATTGATTTGCTTGCATTTTCTGCTGACATGCGAACTCCTTGCGGAAGCACGGGCTGGCGATGCCGGTACACTACCATCCCATGACGCAGGGATTTACGAAGAAGAAAGTTACCGCTCGCTCGGGCAGTCGGGCGTTGCCGTGGATTCTCGGGGTGGGGGCTTTACTGACCAGCTGCGCGAGCGAACGACCGCCCGCTCATCCCGAGCCTGCCGGCGCCGGAGCACGCGCCTTGATCGACGAGCTCCTGCCGCGAAACATCACCGATCGCCCAGGATGGGTCAGCGACATTTACGCGGGTTTCACCGTGCAGGGCCTGGAGCCCAGCCGGCGAAATGCCTGTGCCGTGATCTCGGTCATTCAGCAGGAGTCGAACTTCCACGTAGATCCCGTCATCCCGGGGCTGGGCGCGATGGCGCGTCGTGAGATCGACTCCCGGGCCGAGCGCGCGGGCGTGCCCTTGATGCTCGTGCACGGGGCGCTGGACCTGAAGTCCTCGAATGGACGCACGTATGGCGAGCGGATCGATGCGGCTCGGACCGAGAAGGATCTCAGTGACATCTACGAGGATTTCATCGGCGCCGTGCCGCTCGGCAGCCGCCTGTTCGCCGACTGGAATCCCATCCGCACTCGCGGCCCGATGCAGGTCAATATCGCGTTCGCCGAGAGCTACGCCGCCGAGCGGCCCTACCCTTACCCGGTCAAGGTCAGTGTGGCCGATGAGGTATTCACCCGGCGCGGGAGCGTG
>DASZVD010000168.1:0-4870 GCA_035547375.1 Steroidobacteraceae bacterium | reverse complement strand
AGGACCGCCGAGTCGGTCTCGAACGTTACGCCTTCCAACACGATGGAGCCCTTGCGCGGGCAGCCGTACTCGTCGACGGCGACTCCGTGCGGCGTGTTGGGGCAGCGGTCGATGCTGTCAGGCACTCCGTCCCCATCGCTGTCCGGCGGCGTCGTGACCACCGGCGGCGGTGCCGGGGCAGGCTGCGGGGGTGGGGGCGGCGGGGGCGGTGCAGCCGCGGCCGGCGGCGGCGTGCCGGGTCCGAAGCTGAACACGAAGCTCATGGTGTACAGGTAGTCTCGCAGGTGGCCGACGGGGCTGGCGTCGTCCCAACGGACCTTGATGTCCGGCTTCAGCGAGAAGCTGCTGGAGGCATTACTGTTTTCCCACAGCTTGACGAACGCTCCCAGCCCGGCTTCCGCGGCGAAGTCGTTGTGGCGATCCACGATGAAATTCGGCTGGTAGTGGATATCACCGACGCCCGCGGAGATGTACGGCGCAAATATGCCGCCGCGATTGAAGACGCGCAGCACGTCGAACGTATAGCCCGTCAGGCGCAGGTGCCCCGGATCGTTCTCGTCTTTCAGGCGTGTGCTGTTGATGTTGGCTTCGACGGTCCAGTCCTTGGAGATGTTGTAACCAAGGTCTACCCCGTAGAGCCAGTCGTGCTCTTTAGTACCGCGATCGCCGCTGGCGGTAATGCCACCGACCTCGGGCCCGAAGTAGAAATGCCCGACCTCGTCGCCCGCCGAGGCGACGACGGGCACGGCAGCCAGCAGGGCATAAACAGGGAAACGTCTCATCTGCGATCTCCTAGCGGTCTTCCGCAAAGTGCGGGAAACTCATGTTGTGCGTTGCAAAAGCGCAACAGCCACGGTTGTGCCTCAAGTGGGCCATCCTTAAACCAGCAGAGAATACAATTAGTTCCCCTGCTGCATTGCAAAATAATTCGCCCTGTCCTGGCCGTTGTGCCATTGACACAAACGGCCAGGGATGTCAGCGGAAGCTGGGCAGAACCTTAGCAGCCAATGACTGAACGTCTGCCAAACGTATGATGCGCGCTGCCTCTTCGATGTCGGCGGCGAGGAGCCGATCCGACGTCGCGAAGGGCACGCGGGCACGAAGTGCCGCGTGGGCTTGTTGCAGGGAAGGGGAGGTGCGCAGAGGCTTGCGAAAGTCGATTCCCTGGCAGGCGGCCAGGAATTCGATGGCTATGACGTTGAGGGTGTTCGTGTTCATCGCCAGCACGCGGCGCGCGCCGTGGGTTGCCATGCTGACGTGATCTTCCTGGTTGGCCGAGGTGGGGATGCTGTCCACACTGGCCGGGTGACTCAACATCCGGTTCTCCGCGACCAGGGCGGCCGCGGTGACCTGCGCCATCATGAAGCCCGAGTTCACGCCGCTGTCCTGGGCCAGAAACGCCGGGAGTCCGCTCATCTTCGGATCCACGAGGAGGGCGATCCGCCGCTCGGCGATCGAGCCGATCTCGGCGCTCGCCAGGGCGAGGATATCGGCCGCGAAAGCGACGGGCTCCGCGTGAAAGTTGCCGCCGGACAGCACTTCGTCGGTGCTCGAGAAGATCAGCGGGTTGTCGGTGACGGCGTTCGCCTCCGTAACCAGCGTCGCGGCCGTCTGCACCATGAGATCGAGAGAGGCGCCCATGACCTGCGGCTGGCAGCGCAGGGAATAAGGGTCCTGCACCCGCTCGCAGGTTCGGTGCGACTCACGGATCTCGCTGCCGGCCAGGAGCTCCTGATACAGCGCGGCGACCCTCGACTGCCCATCGTGGCCGCGCAGCTCGTGAATGCGGGGATCGAACGGCACGTCGCTTCCCTGCAGGGCATCGAGTGAGACGGAGCCGCTCACCATGGCGGCGGCAAACACGGTCTCCAGCTCGAAAAGTCCGGCGAGCGCGATGGCTGTCGACACCTGTGTGCCGTTCAGGAGCGCCAGGCCTTCCTTGGGACCCAACTCGACGGTCGCGATGCCCTCGCGGGCCAGGCACTCGGCAGCCGGCCGGATCTCGCCCCGGGAGCGGATGTTGCCAAGGCCGAGCGTGGGCAGCGACAAGTGCGCCAACGGCGCCAGGTCCCCGGAGGCGCCGACGGATCCTTGCGACGGCACGCACGGATACAACTCAGCGTTGATGAGTCGCTCGAGGAAACGGGCCAAGGGCTCGCTCACTCCGGAGAAGCCACGGCTCAGGCTCGCGAGCTTCAACACGAGCACGAGACGCACGATCGCATCATCGAGCAAGGGCCCGACACCGGTGCTGTGCGAGAGAATGATGTTCCTCTGCAGGAGAGTCCGTTGCGCGGCCGGAATCCGGGTTTGCGCCAGCAGGCCGAAGCCGGTGTTGATGCCGTAAGCGGGTTGGTCGCGTGAGGCGAGGCGTGTGGTCGCCGCGTGGGAGTCGCGCAGCGCGCGCAAAGCAGCCTCGTCGATACGTACTCGAACGGGGCCCGTGTAGACTCGGCGCAGCTCGGCGAGCGTCAGGGGGCGGGAGCCGAGGCTCAAAGAAAACACTTCCGTCATTGTAGAATCCTTCCGGCGCGGACCACTGTCCGGCGGGGGTTGAAACCGATCCAGTAGCTGAGCTCCTCGATGGCGCTCACGTTCCAGATCACGAAGTCGGCCGCCTGTCCGGCAGCCAACGTGCCGCGCTCACGTTGCAGGCCCAGAGCGCGTGCGGCATTGCGTGTGACTCCCGCCAGGGCCTCTTCCGCGGTCAAGCCGAACAGCCGTGTTCCCATGCTCAGGGTCAGAAGCAGCGACGTGGCCGGCGCGGAACCCGGATTACAGTCGGTGGCGAGCGCCATTTGCGTTCCGGCGGAGCGAAACGCCTGGATGGGTGGCTTGCGCTCGTCGGCCAGGCAGTAATAGGCGACGGGCAGCAACACGGCCACCGTCCGCGACGCCGCGAGCGCGGCGGCGTCTGCTTCGGTTGCATATTCGAGATGATCACAGGATAGCGCGCGATGGCGAGCCGCGAGTTGGGTGCCGCCTTGATTGCTGAGCTGCTCGGCGTGCATTTTCACGGGGATGCCGAGATCGTGGGCGGCATCAAACAGCCGTTCGGATTGCGCGACATTGAATGCGATGTTCTCGCAGAACACGTCGACCGCATCGACGAGCCCCTCGGCGTGCGCCGCGGGCAGCCACTCCTTGATAATGATGTCGATATAGTCGTCGGCGCGACCTTTGTATTCCGGGGGCACCGTGTGCGCCGCAAGGTAGGTGGTCTTGACGGTGACCGGATGAGTTTCGCCCAGCATCCGCGCCGCACGCAGCATCTTCGCTTCATCGTGGAGAGTCAGCCCATACCCTGACTTGATCTCGACCGTCGTCACCCCCTCCGCCAGGAGCGCTTGCAGTCTCGGAGTGCTTTCGCTCACCAACTGCTCGACCGAAGCCGCACGAACCGCGCGCATGGTGGAAAGAATTCCACCCCCTTCACGCGCGATGTCCGCGTAAGAGCGCCCGCGGAGCCGCTGTGCGTATTCACCAGCCCGCGTGCCCGCAAAGACCAGATGGGTATGGCAGTCGATGAGGCCGGGCGTGACCCAGGCCCCCCCGACGTCGTGTTGCTCGAGCGAGCCGGCGGTTCGCGGCAGGTCCGCTTCGGCGCCGACCCACTCTATGCGCCCGCCCCGGGTGAGCAGGGCCCCTTTGTCGATGACGCGCATCGACTCGTCACAGGTGGCGAGCCGTGCGTTACGCCATAGTTGTAACGGTTCGGTCATGACCGCTCAACCGAGAAACGGCAGCTCCAGGCCGTGCTCGCGCGCGCAGTTGATCGCGATTTCGTAGCCGGCGTCGGCATGGCGCATGACGCCGGTGCCGGGGTCATTCCACAACACGCGCTCGATGCGCTTCGCCGCGGCGGGGGTGCCGTCGCACACGATCACGACCCCGGAATGTTGTGAGTAACCGATACCGACTCCACCTCCAGGGTGCATCGATACCCAGGTCGCGCCGCTCGCGGTGTTGAGCAGGGCATTCAGCAGCGGCCAGTCGGCTACCGCATCGGAGCCGTCGCGCATGGCTTCGGTCTCGCGGTTCGGGCTCGCTACCGAGCCGGAATCCAGGTGATCGCGCCCAATGACAACGGGCGCCTCGAGCTCGCCCTTGGCGACCATCTCGTTGAAGGCGAGCCCCAGGCGGTGCCGGTCACCCAGGCCGACCCAGCAGATGCGGGCCGGCAGGCCTTGGAACTGGATGCGCTCACGGGCCATGTCGAGCCAGTTGTGCAGGTGCTTGTCATTCGGGAGCAGCTCCTTCACCTTCGCGTCGGTGCGATAGATGTCCTGCGGATCGCCGGACAGGGCGGCCCACCGGAATGGACCCACGCCGCGGCAGAACAACGGGCGAATGTAGGCGGGCACGAAGCCGGGGAAGGCGAAAGCGTCCTTGACGCCTTCTTCCAGCGCCACCTGGCGCAGGTTATTGCCGTAGTCGAAAGTTGGAATGCCGGCACGATGGAAGGCGAGCATCGACTCGACGTGCCGCGCCATGGAGGCGCGCGCCTCCTTGGCGACCTGCGCAGGGTTCTCGGTCCGCAGACGATCCCATTGCTCGAGGCTCCAGCCGCGTGGCAGGTAGCCGTTCACCGGATCGTGTGCGGAAGTCTGATCGGTAACGGCATCGGGCTTGATTCCGCGGCGTTGCAACTCGGGCAACACCTCACAGGCATTCCCCAGCAGGCCGATCGAGATCGGCCGTCCGGTGCTCTTCGCGCGCTCGAGCAGCGCCAGCGCCTCGTCGAGGGTATCGACCTTCACATCGAGATAACGAGTCTGCAACCGCTTGGCGATGCGCTCCGGACGGCACTCGACGGCCAGCATCGAGAAGCCCGCCATGGTCGCCGCGAGCGGCTGCGCGCCGCCCATTC
>DASZVD010000167.1:0-4320 GCA_035547375.1 Steroidobacteraceae bacterium | reverse complement strand
CACGAACAGGGCGTCCGGCAGGGACTCCATGTTCTTGATGCCGCCCAGGCTCTTCTCGAGCTTGTCCATCTCGCGGCGCAGCTGCGTGGCTTCCTTCTTACCGCGCTTGTCCAGCGCGCCGGAATTCGCCAGCTCGGTGATCTCGCCCAGCCGCTTGATCGACTGACGGATGGTCTTGAAGTTCGTGAGCATGCCGCCCAGCCAGCGCTGATTCACGAAGGGCTGGCCGGCACGGCTGGCCTCGGCCTGCACGGACTCGCGCGCGGAGCGCTTCGTGCCGACGAAGAGCACGGTGCCGCCGTCGGCAATGACGCTCTTCACGAAGGTCGCAGCATCCGCGAACAGAGGCTGGGTCTTCTCGAGGTTGATAATGTGAATTCGGTTGCGTTCGCCGAAGATGAAAGGGGCCATCTTCGGGTTCCAGAAGCGGGTCTGGTGTCCGAAATGGACACCCGCTTCCAGCATCTGTCGCATGGACACGCCGGGCATACAAATCTCCTGCTTGGGTTGAGCCTCCGCGTATCCCTCGTGGCCACCCTTGAAACTTACGTTCAGGGCACCCAGCCACAGGAGGTTAGCAATACGCGTGTGGGGTTGGTGTGAGTACAGTGCGTTGCCAAAAAAGGCCGCGCTTTATACCATGAAGACCTCGTCCGAACAACGCCTTACGAGCCCGCCGAAAGATGCCCCGCCGATGGGCTTTTTTTCGCGGGATGAGACCGCTTTAAGACTATGCACGTCACGATCAAGACCCCCGAAGAACAGGAGAAGATGCGCATCGCCGGCCGCCTGGCCGCCGAGGTACTGGACATGATCGGGGAGCACGTCGTCCCCGGTGTCACCACGGACGAGCTGGACAAGCTCTGCCACGACTACATCGTGGGCGTGCAGAAATCGATTCCCGCGAACCTCAATTACCGGGGATTCCCCAAAACCATCTGCACCTCGGTGAACCATGTCGTCTGTCACGGCATCCCGAACGACAAGCGGCTGAAGGCCGGGGATGTCGTCAATATCGACGTCACGGTCATCCGGGACGGCTTCCACGGCGATACGAGCCGCATGTATTTCGTCGGGAAGCCGCCGGCGCACGCCCAGCGGCTCGCCGAGACCTGCTTCGAGGCCATGTGGAAAGGCATCGAAACGGTGCGTCCGGGCACCCACCTGGGCGACATCGGCCACGCTATCCAAACCTTCGTCGAAGAGCGCGACTATTCGGTGGTGCGGGAGTACTGCGGCCACGGCATTGGCCGGGTCTACCACGAAGACCCGCAGGTGCTGCACTACGGTGAGCCCGGCACGGGCCTCGAGCTGCGTCAGGGAATGACGTTCACCATCGAGCCGATGGTGAATGCCGGCAAGCGCCACGTCCGGCTGCTGCCGGACGGGTGGACGGTCATTACGAAGGATCACTCGCTGTCGGCCCAATGGGAGCACACCGTACTGGTCACCGAAACAGGGGTGGAAGTGCTGACGCTCGGAGCCAAGAGCAGAAGGCCGCACTAAATCTGGCACGCATGGCGGCCAATGACACCGATCCCATAGAAGAGGCACTCCCCGCAGCGACGTGGAGTGCCCCCTGGCCGCTTCTCAGTCGCCTTCCTGTCCTCGTCGCCGAGGCCCAGGGCTCGCCGGCGGCCTACCGCGAGCTCCTGAAACAGGCGCACGAGGACCTGAAAGCCCGCTTTCTCGCCGAAGAGCCTGTCGAGGCGCTCGTCCAGGCCCGGGCAGCCCTCGTCGATGTCGTGCTGCGCGAGGTCTGGCGCACGCACTCGATCCCCTCTACCGAATCCTGGGCCCTGGTCGCCGTCGGCGGCTACGGGCGGGGTGAGCTGCACCCCTGCTCCGACATCGACATCCTGCTCCTCGTGCCGGCGGCACCCGACGCGGCGGGACGCAGCATGGTCGAGCGGCTCGTGACCTTTCTCTGGGACATCGGGCTCGAAGTCGGGCACAGCGTACGCACCGTCGAGGAATGCGCGACGGAAAGCGCAGCGGACGTCAGTGTCATGACGACACTCATCGAGGCACGGCTGATCGCGGGCAACCCGGAGTTGGTGGCCTCCATGCGCGTCGCGCTGGGTCCCGACAGGATCTGGCCGGTGAAGGCCTTCTTCGAGGCCAAGGTGCGCGAGCAGGCGGAGCGGCACCAGAAGGCGCACGACACCGCCTACAACCTCGAGCCCAATGTCAAAACCGGCCCCGGCGGCCTGCGGGACATCCAGACGATCGCCTGGGTCGCCAAGCGGCACTTCGGCTCGGACACGCTCGACGGGCTTGCCACGCGCGGCTTTCTCAGCGCCGCCGAGCTGCGCCGCTTGAAGCAGGCGCAGGCGGTGCTATGGAAGGTGCGGTTCGGGCTGCACATCGTGACCGGCCGACGCGAGGACCGGCTACTGTTCGATCACCAGATCAAGCTCGCCCAAACCTTCGGCTACGAGGACGCCTCTTACACCTTGGCGGTCGAGCAGTTCATGCAGCGGTACTACCGCACGGTCATGGACGTGAGCCTGTTGAACGAGCTGTTGCTGCAGCTGTTCCGCGAGGCGATCCTGAATGAGAGCGAGCTGCCCCGCCCCTTGAACCCGAGGTTCCAGGTGCGCAGCGGCTCACTCGAGGCCGTCAGCGACGATGTGTTCGTTCGCACGCCGTCGGCGCTTCTCGAGTTGTTCGTGTTGCTGCAGCAGAACCCCGACATCAACGGGGTGCGCGCCTCGACCATGCGCGCCGTAGCGCGGTGCCTGTGGCTCATCGACGAGGAATTCCGGCAGAACCCGCGGCATCACCGGCTGTTCCTGGAAATCCTGCGCTCTCCCGTCGGCGTGACGCACGAGCTGCGCCGCATGAACACCTACGGCGTTCTGGGCCGCTACATCCCGGCATTCGGGCGCATCGTGGGACGCATGCAGTACGACCTGTTCCATGCCTACACGGTCGACGCGCACACCCTCTTCGTGGTGAGTAATCTGCGGCGCTTTGCGATTCCGCGCTACGACCACGAAGTACCGACCGCCTCGCGGGTCATGCAGCAGCTGCCGAAGCACGAGATCGTGTACCTGGCGGCGTTGTTTCACGACATTGCGAAAGGACGCGGGGGAGATCACTCGGAGCTCGGCGGTGTGGACGCCGAGGCATTCTGTCTCGAGCAAGGCCTCTCCCCTTACGATGCCCGCCTCGTTGCCTGGCTGGTGCGCAACCACCTCGAGTTGTCCATCACGTCGCAGAAGCAGGACATCAGCGACCCACAGGTCATCAATGCCTTCGCGCACAAGGTGGGCGACGAGAGCCACCTCGACTACCTCTACGTGCTGACTTGCGCAGATGTCCGCGGCACTAATCCGAAGCTGTGGAACTCTTGGAAGGCCTCGCTGTTCCACGACTTCTACGATCGCGTAAAGCGCGCACTCCGCCGGGGACTCGAGAGCCCGATCGACCAGGATCAACTCGTACGTGAAACACAGGCTGCGGCCCGACGCCTGCTGGCCGAGCAAGGGATCTCGGAAACGGATGTCGAAAGAACCTGGTCGCGATTCTCGGCTGCCTACTTCCTGCAACACTCGCCGGAAGAAGTCGCGTGGCACGCACGCTTGCTCGCGGAACGTGATCCAGGCTCTGACGAGCCGCTCGTTGCCTTGGATCCGCGCAGCGTGCGCGGAACCACCGCGGTCCTGATCTTCTCTCGGCCGCGGCGCTACGGATTCGCCCGTACGACCGCCGTGCTGGACCAGCTCGGTCTCAACATTCTCGACGCGCGTATCACGCCCACGGGTGACGGCTTCAGTCTCGACCTCTATCACGTGCTCGAGGACGACGGCGCGCCGATCACCGACGACGACCGGCAGCGCGAGATTGATGGCGCGCTGTGGCGCTCATTGCAGCGGCCCGACGACGCCGGACTGGCTGTGTCACGGCGGGCACCGCGGCAGGCCCGCATGTTCAACACTCCCACGCAAATCTCGATCAACGTCGACGAGCGCAATCGGCGCTCGGTGCTCGAGCTCATCGCCGGTGACCGCCCGGGACTCTTGTGCGATGTCGGCAAAGTGCTGATGGAGCAAGGCATCGAGCTGCACGCGGCGAAAATCATGACGGTCGGCGAGCGTGCCGAGGACGTGTTCTACGTGACCGACCTCGAGAATCGTCCGTTGGACGCCGAGGCCGCGCAGCTGTTGCGCGAGAGGATGAAAGAGGCGTTGGATCGACGGCAGACGCTGTAGAATCCGGCGCATGAATCCACGTCTCGAGCGGTTGCACGCTTATCCATTCGAACGGCTGGCGCGCCTGAAGGCCGGCGCGACACCCCCGGCCGGGTGGGCCCAC
>DASZVD010000166.1:0-5854 GCA_035547375.1 Steroidobacteraceae bacterium | reverse complement strand
GCGACTGCCGCAGCAGCGCCGCCGCGGCGGCGTTGTCGGGTTCGCGATCCAGGGTAAATTCGAGGTTGCGCGCCAGATACTCGTGCCCGGGAAACACCCGTGTCGCCTCGGGCAGACGCGCGAGTTGCGTCACGAACGTCTCAAACAACAACTCGGGATCACCTCCATTGTGGCAGTTGCCCGCACCCGCGTTGAATAAAGTGTCGCCGCAAAACAGCGCCGGTGGGTCCACATGACCGAGCAGGCAGATGTGCGCCTTCGTATGGCCCGGGGTGTCGAGACATTCCAGCTCGACGGTGCGCCCGACACGAATGACGTCGCCCTTGCCCAGGCCACGATCCACACCCCCGATGCGGCTCGCCGCTCCCGCGTGCGCCAGCACTTTGGCGTGCGTCGCGCCGACCAGCCCCTGGTTGCCGCCGGTGTGATCGAGGTGCTCGTGCGTATTGAGGATTTGCGTGATCTGCCACCCTTTTTGCCGCGCCGTCTCCAGGCACAGACGCCATTCCAGGGGGTCTATAGCCAGGGCTTCGCCGGTTTCGGGACAGGCAATCAGATAATGGAAGTTCCGGTACCGGTTTGCGGACCAGATGCGCTCGATCAACATACTCGCCTCGTTTGCAGTAGTTCCCCGGACGGTCCAACCGTGCCTGGAGCCTCGCGGCCAACGTACCCGTAAAGCCGCTGACGCGCCATAATGGGACCGGATGTGCCGCTTCGCCACTGAGAGCCTGCCCGACTCATGATCGGACAGGCTCCTGGGAAATGCCCTCACGAGCGAGGTCCGAATGACGCATACCTTTCTCTTCGAGCCCGGAATCTGGAGCGGCTCGGGCACGTTCTGGCGCGGCGACGGGGAGCCGATGGAAGTGCAGGCCCGGACCGAGATTGCGCACCGCGCCGACTGCTGGCTGCTCTCGGGCTCGCTCAAGGTGCTCGGCTCACCGCCGGTGGAATTCGTGAACGCGTACCGCATCGATCCCCCGGGACGCAATCACGCCAGCATGAAGTGGGCCTCCGAGAACGCCACGCTCGGTAAGCTGCAGGGCACGTTCTCCATCATCGGCAGCTGCGTCTTCTGCGTCTACCGCTGTCAGGACTCCGGCTATCACGGCGCCGAGCACCTGGAGCAGATCGACTCCAACACGTATCGCAGCGCGGGCCTGTTGCTTCTCGAGGATCGCGCCCTCTCATCGTGGCAGATTCTGCTGCGCCGCCACTCGCCCACCTGACTCGCGTCTATTTTCCTATACAAAAACTGGAGAATATCCGCCCCAGCAAATCATCGCTGGTGAACTCCCCGGTAATTTCACTCAGCGACTGTTGAGCGACTCGGAGATCCTCCGCGACGAGCTCGCCGGCGCGGCGCTCCTGAAGTTGACGAGCGGCTTCTTCGGTATGGCGGCGAGCGACCGAGAGAGCGTCGAGGTGGCGTTGGCGAGCCGAGACGGTGCCGGCGTCGATGGTTTGATAGCCCATGCACATCTTCAGATGGGCGCGGAGGCTGGCAACCCCATCACCCGTCAGGGCGGAGATGGAGACACGCGGAGGGCCCGCGGTGGTATCAGCAACGGGGAGACCGACCGCACGATCGCACTTGTTGAATACCAACGTCACGGGCACATCGCCCGGCAGACGCTGGCGTTCTTCGAGGTACGCCTTCCCCGCCGGATCCTCCAGGACATCGATGACGAACAACACGCGATCCGCACGGCGCATTTCCGCCTGCGCGCGACGAATACCTTCCGCTTCGACTTCGTCGCTGGCGCCATGCCGCAGACCCGCGGTGTCGAGGACGTGAAGCGGCATGCCGTCGATGTCAATTCGCTCGCGGACGATGTCGCGCGTCGTGCCGGGAATGGAAGTCACGATGGCGGCCTCATATCCGGCAAGCCGATTCAGCAGGCTCGACTTTCCGGCGTTAGGGCGACCCGCGATCACGACGGTCATGCCCTCGCGCAGTAGACGCCCTTGTCGGGCGCTCTGCTCCACGGCGTCGAAATGTTCGCGTACGGTTTGAAACCGTTGGGCCAGCTCACGGTCGGCGAGGAAGTCAATTTCCTCCTCGGGAAAATCGATAGCCGCTTCGACGTACATCCGCAGGTCGATGACGGCTTCTGTGAGGCCGCGCACCATGTTGGAAAACTCACCCTGCAGCGAGCGCATGGCCGCCCGCACCGCCTCGCGCGAGCCGGCGTCGATGATGTCCGCGATCGCCTCCGCCTGCGTCAGATCCAGCTTGTCATTCATGAAAGCCCGCTGGGTGAACTCTCCCGGCAGGGCGCGGCGAGCGCCGAGCTCCAGCATGCGGTTGATGAGGGCTTCGATGACCAAGGGGCCGCCGTGCCCCTGCAGCTCGAGCACGTGCTCCCCGGTGTAGGAATGAGGAGCCGGGAAGAAGAGCGCCAGGCCCGCGTCGATGGGATCCTGCTTACCGTCGAGAAAACGAGCGAAGATCGCTCGCCGCGGGGCAGGCAGGTCTCCCAGGACGATCGCCGCGAACTCGGGCACCTTCGGTCCCGAAAGTCGCACGATACCTACGCCTCCGCGTCCTGGCGGAGTTGCCGCAGCCACGATGGTGTCGGTGCGAGTCATGGCAGCCCCCGAGCGTCCCGCGGAAAATCACCGGTACCGTGAGCGCGTCTTCACGCGGGAGGTTTGCACTTATTCGCTTCGGGCAAATGGTACTCGCAACACGGCAGAAACGATCGCCGAAAGCGGCCCGCTGCTAGTTCTTCTTCGCCGCCGCCGCTGCGATGCGGCGATTGATGTTCCACTGCTGCGCGATGGACAGCAACGTGTTCGTCACCCAGTACAGCACCAGGCCGGCCGGGAAAAAGGCAAAGGTGAAGGACATGACCAGCGGCATGATCATGAAGACCTTCTGCTGCACCGGATCGGCCGCAGGCGGGTTGAGCCTGTACTGCAACATCATGGCCGCCGCCATGATGGCCGGCAGGATGAAGAACGGGTCCTTGGCGGAGAGGTCCTGGATCCAGAACGCGAAAGGCGCCTGGCGCATTTCCACGCTCTCGAGCAGCACCTGATAGAACGCGAAGAACACCGGAATCTGGATGATCATCGGCAGGCAACCCGTCGCCGGGTTGACCTTCTCGCGCTTGTACAACTCCATCATGGCGCGGCCGAGCTTCTCGCGATCGTCCTTGTAGGTCTCCTGCAGATTCTTGATGCGCGGCGAGAGCAGCTTCATTTTCGCCATGGAGCGCATGCTGGTCTCGGAGAGCGGATAGAAGAGGAGCTTCAGCAGCAAGGTCACCAGGACGATGGCAACACCCCAATTCCCGGTGAGGCCGTGAATCCATTCCAGCGCGATGAACAGCGGCTTCGCCAGAGGGGTCAGCATGCCGTAGTCGGCGACCAGCTCCAGGCGTGGGCTGATCTTCTCCAGCTGGGATTGCAGTTTCGGACCGACGTAGAGGGTCTCGTCGAGCTTCAGCGTCGAGCCGGGCGCAACGGAGCGAGTCTCGCCCGTAGCGGCGAGCAAATACTGATCGCCGGCGAGATTCATCGTGAAGCGATACGTCGCATCCTTCGGCGGCACGAAAGCGCTCACGAACTGATGTTGCACCGCTGCGATCCAACCGCCTCTCACTTCGCGCGAAAGATGGCTGTCTTCCGAGTCGGCGGCCAAATCGAGCTTGCGGTACTTCGTGCCATCATCGATCGCGGGGCCGTGGAACGCACGACCCTCGACATTGAACATCGAGCTCTTGGTGCGCGGATCGTTGCGCAGGAATTGCGCGTACGGTGCCGCCTGCCACGCGGTTTCGCCGTGGTTTTGCACGTCATAAGAAAGATCGATGCTGTAGAGGCCCCGATGGAAAGTGAAGGTCTTCGTGACCGTGACGCCCTCACCATTCGTCCAGGTCAACGGAACCCGCAGCTCCCGGTCCCCGTCGATGTCGTAGCTCGTGCGGGCGGCCGACCAGCTCGCCAGATGAGTCGGATAGGATCCCGTGCCCGAGCCGACGAGTCCAGACTGCAGCACGTAGCGTGTCAGCGGACCGTCCTCATTCTCCAGGCGCACCAGCTCGGATGAGCCTTTGACCTTCGTGTACTTGAGCAGGTCCACCTTCTGAAGGGTTCCACCGGCCGTGCTGACCTCTACATCGAGCACGTCGGTATGGACGTGAATGACTTGCGCGGCGGGCGCGGGAGATGCGGCGCTCGCCGTGCCCGTCGCGGTCACTGCAGCGCCGTCCGGCACGGTGGATTGTTTGTTATCCGTCGCAGAGGCCGACGCAGCTGCCTTGGGCGCCTGCGGAATCCTGCTGCTCAGATCTGCGGTCGCCGCGCCATTGGCGGAAGGGTGGGCGGCCTGCGCCGCAACGGCACCGGGACGCGGACCGTAATCGGTCATCCAGGCCTGGTAATTCATCCACGCGACGAGGGCGAGCGCGATCCAAAGATAAATGCGTGGGTTGTTATTCATGTGCGTGATGAGTGCAGGCTGCCGGACCGGAAACGTTGGGCACGGGATCGTAACCGCCCGGATGCCACGGATGGCAGCGGGCAAGGCGTTTCACCGTGAGCCAGCCGCCGTACAGCGCTCCATGGTGCTGGATGGCCTGCAACGAATAATTGGAACACGAAGGATAGAAGCGGCACCGTGGGCCCAGGAAAGGGCTGATGGTCCGCTGATAAAGACGGATCAAGAACGTGAAGACGTGACGCATTGCTCAGTCACTTTCTTCCACAGCGCAAGCAAGCTCGCGCGCAGCTCCGCTCCGGGGGCGTGACGAGAGCGGTCGCGAGCGCTCACGACGAGGTCAACCGGGGGCAGCTCATGCTGGTGCAGGCGGAAGGATTCGCGAATCGTGCGCCGAAGGCGATTGCGCTCGACCGAGCTGCCCGCGACGCGGACCGAAACGGCCAATCCCAGGCGCGGTCCGCCAATGTCATTGGGTGTCGCAATCACGCCGAAGAATCCATTACCCATCCGCCGTCCACGCGCATAGGCGGCCTCGAAATCGGACTTGCGCCGCAGGCGACGCTGCTCGGGAAGAGTGAGCCGCCCTCGCATCGAAGCTCCTGCGGCAGATAAAGGCGCTCCCGGGTGGTCAGGAGCTACGCTTCTTTCGAGGATAGCGTTTCGTGGATCCTACGGTATCAGCTTCCGGCGGCCCTTGGCACGGCGCCGGGCAAGTACTTTCCGCCCATTTTTCGTGGCCATACGAGCTCGGAACCCATGCGTGCGCGCGCGACGCACTTTGCTCGGTTGATATGTACGCTTCATACCGGGGGCTCCAAGGACGATCCTGGCCGTTCCAAAAAGGGCGGCAAGGCTAAACCGTTGACGCCCAAGGCGTCAATAGATTTGGCGTTTTTAAATCTTCAGCACACGCGGCGATCGGTATAGACTTCGCAACCCTTTCTTCAGGTCCCGTTCGGGCGATCGCGGAGGCAACGCGAGTGGAAGCGTCGCTTTGGACTCGGTGCATTGGCGCGTTGGAGGCCGAGCTTCCGGAGCAGCAGTTCAATACATGGGTGCGTCCCCTGCAGGCCGTGGAGGGCGCCGGAGCGCTGAAACTGCTTGCGCCGAACCGGTTTGTCGTCGACTGGGTCAATGAAAACCTCTTGCCGCGGATCGGTGAGCTCCTGCGTGACGAGGGCACTGGAGACGTGCCCATCATCACGGTGGAAGTCGGATCCCGGACGGCCCCCATGCGGAGCGCGGTAGCGCCCGCTGTCGCTCCCGTGCGCGCACGGCGCGCCGAGGGGCTGGTCGTCGGTGCCCGGTTGAATCCCGACTCGAACTTCGCGAGCTTCGTCGAAGGCAAGAGCAACCAACTGGCGAAGGCCGCCTCACTGCAGGTCGCGGAGAATCCCGGCC
>DASZVD010000165.1:0-12878 GCA_035547375.1 Steroidobacteraceae bacterium | reverse complement strand
TTGAAATTCGCGATGAAGGAGTTGATTTCCGCGTCGCTGACGCTGTCCTCGGCGAGGATCGCGATCAGTGCCCCGACTGGCAGCGTCTCTCCGGCCTCGGCAACGATCCGGCGCACGCAACCCGCGGCCGGCGACTCCACGGTGTTGACGATCTTGTCGGTCTCCACCTCGAGAAGCGGATCGCCCTTGTCGACCCGGGCCCCCTGGGCCACGCTCCATTGATTCAGGGTGCCCTGAACCATCTCAATGCCCCACTTCGGCATTGTGACGGGATGAATCGCGACGGCCATCGGTACCTCCTTCGACTCCTGAATTATAGGCGTCGTCGCTCCAAATACAATCAGTCATGATTGTTTTTTTCAAGCATGCACAACACGGCACGCGCGGACCGGGGCCCCTTGCAGCGCCCCGCCGAACCCCCGCGAACGATTCTTGACATCGCAGCGGGGTGTGCTTAGGGTTTAGAACACTGTTCATTACACTAATTAAATTCATGAACTACATTCAAAGAGCTGCGACGCTCTTCGGCGGACGCAGCTCGCTCCTCGTCGGTGTGCTCGCCATGGCGGCAGCACAGCCCCCATCGTCTTTCGCGCAACCCACAGCGGCTCGAGCGGACACCCTGATGATCGTGCCGCACACGCACTGGGAGGGGGCCGTATTCAAGACGCGGGAGGAATACCTGCAGGACGGCCTGCCGCACATCCTGAAGGCGCTGAGGCTGCTGCAACGCTATCCGGACTATCGGTACGTGCTCGATCAGATGGCCTACGTCAAGCCATTCCTCGAGCGATATCCCGACGAGGTCCCCCTCTTCGAGCAGATGCTCGAGCAACATCGGCTGGAAATCGCCGGCGGCACCGTAGTCATGGAGGACGAGAACCTGCCGTCGGGCGAGTCACTGGCCCGCCACTTCCTGCTGTCGAAAGGGTATTTCCGCGACCGGCTGGGCTACGAAGTTCACACCGGATGGGGCCTCGATACCTTCGGCCACAATGCCCAGATGCCGCAGATCCTGCGCCTGGCGGGCATGACTTCGTACTGGTTTGCGCGCGGGGTGCCGGACGCCGCTACGCCGGCCGAAATCACTTGGCGCGGCATAGACGGCTCGACGATTCCCGGCCACTGGCTGCCGCTGGGATATAGCGCCCTGCCCGAGCACCAGCCCAACTATCGGAGCTTCTCCGCAGCGGTCCACGCGAGCTTCACGGCCCTGGACCCCTTCTGGCACGCACCCGAGCGCGTGCTGCTCGAAGGCCTGGACGTCAGCGATCCTGACGAGTCGCTGCCGCCTTACCTGCAACAGTGGAACCGGAGCGCCGCGGAGCCTTTCGCGCTGCAATTCGCCACGCCGTCGGAGTTCGAGACGCTGCAGGCGCGAGCTCCCCGGAGCCGTCCCGTGCTAGCGAGCGCCGACTTGAATCCGATCTTTCCGGGCGGCTACAGCACGCGAATCGAGCTCAAGCGTTGGATGCGGGACATGGAAGCCACCCTGACGGCGGCGGAAGCGGCCAGCGTGCTGGCGGGGCGCACGTCGAGCTCCGATCGCGAGTCGCTCGAGCGTGCCTGGGAGCCCACCTTGTTCAATCAAACTCACGATCTGAGCAACGGCGTGATGTTGGATCACGTCTACGAGGACACCCTGGCCGGCTACCGTAAATCGAAGGACAGCGCCGAGGGCATCCTCGGACCCCGCCTGGACGAGCTGCTGGCGCGCGCGGACACGCGCGGCCCCGGCAAGCCTCTGGCGGTCTTGAACTTCTCCGGCTGGGAGCGGCGCGACTATGTCGAGGCGGCGGTCGAATTCAGCCAACCCGGTGTCCAAGGCATCTCCCTGCGTGACCCTGACGGCAAAGACGTGCCGGTGCAGATACTGCAGACACGGATCGACGCCGGTGACGGCGGCATCAGCAGCGCCACCATCGCATTCATAGCCGATGCGGTGCCGGCCATGGGGTATTGCATCTATCGGGTGGTGCCGATCATGACCGGGGAATCACCCGGCGCCACGGGCAGCGGGGAGTTGGCGGCACAGTCGCCCCTGCGGGCTACCAGCACCGCGGACGAGGGCACGCTGGAGAACGAGTTCTATCGCGCCCGGGTCAATCTTTGGACCGGCGCCATTCTCAGCCTGACATTGAAGCAGGATCAACGGGAAATGCTGCGCGGTCCGGGCAATGTCGTCGCCCGGGAGGAGGATCACGGCGATTTCTGGGAGTTGTATGGAACGTTGGACGGCGCTCGTCTGGTCACGGAGAAGAGGCCCATAGGCCTGCCACGGCCGGAGTCGACCCAGTGGAGCAACGATTACATCGGCGGCGGCGCGACGCTGCGCTCGGGGCCGGTGATGACCGAGTTCTCCAGCTCCCATCCTCTGGGCAAAAACCTGTTCTCAACACGCATTCGCGTGTATCCGGGCATCCGGCGGATCGACATCCACACGGAAATTCTCAACGAGGAGCCGTTCGTGCGGTACCGGGTCCTGTTTCCGACCACCATTCATGACGGCACCAATACACAGGCGATCGCTTTCGGCGCCGTCGAGCGTCCCCGCCAACTCGAGCTGCCCGCGCAGACGTGGGTGGACTACGGCGGCAAGGGGCACGGACTGGCGATCCTGAACAGGGGGCTTCCGGGCAACAATGTGGCGAATGACACCATGATGGTCTCGCTGCTGCGCTCCACGCGGCTCCAGACCTATGGGGTGACGGAAACCGGCTACGATCCGGCCGCGCTGCCATCCGATTCCGCCCTCGAGTTGGGGAAGCGTATAGCCCACGACTACGCGCTGGTGCCCCATGCGGGGAGCTGGGAAGACGCCCGGATCTATCGGGCCGGCTACGATTTCAACAACCCGATGCTCGTGCGCCGAGTGGCTACGCACCCCGGGACGCTGGGCAGCCGCTGGGGATGGCTGCGTGTGTCCTCGCCCGCGGTCGTTGTTTCCGCTTTGAAACCCAGCCGCGACGGCAACATCGCCCTGCGCGTCTACGAGGCGACCGGCCATGCCGTCACGCACGCGCAGATACTGATAACGCCGTCGATCGCGTCGGTCCGGGAAGCGAACCTGATCGAGGACCCGGGAGCCGTGCAGCACACGGACGGCCACACGATCACGATCGACCTGCACCCCTATGAAATCAAGACATTCCTCGTCCAGCCGGCGGCTCGATGACAGCGGCGCGCCGCTCCTGCTGAGGCGAGCCGGCAGACACCGCCCGCGACGGACTGTTAGTATGCGGCATCGGACGACCCTGATCAGGAAAGCCCATGGCGCGCAAGCAAGTGCGAAATCCCAGACACCACACCGTCGGATCCGTGGAAGCTCCGGGCAAGCCGCGGCCCCCCTTGATCTCTTATCTGAAGAGCATCCTGGGCTCCTTGCAGCCGACCGAGCGGCTGATAGCCGAATGCGTCCTCGCGGATCCCGAGAAAGTCATCACGGCCTCCATCAGTGAGATCAAGCAGGCATCGGGTGCGAGCGTGGGATCGATCGTCGGCTTCTGCCGCCGGCTGGGATTGAAAGGATTCGCTGACTTCAAGATCGCGCTCACTCGCGATCTGGCGCAGCGGGCGCTGCCCGCGGGCGAGCTGCCGAGAGGCGGCTCCATGTTCGACAAGGTTTTCCAGTTCCACACTCAAAGCCTCGGCGAAACGCTGTGCATCAATTCGCAGTCGACCTTCGAGCGCGTCGCGCACGTCCTGGACGGCGCGCGCCGGATCGCTTTCTTTTCCATAGGCCTTTCCTATCCGATGGCCTATACGGCGTACTGCAAGTTCCTGCTGCTCGGATTGCACGCGACCGCCGAGCCTGATGCGCACATGCAACGCATCCTCGCCAGTCAGTTGAAAGCCGGCGACGTCGCGTTCGGCATCTCCTGCTCGGGCACCACGCAGGAGACGGTTCAATGCCTGCAGGCCGCCCAGGCGCAGGGCGCGACCACCATATGCCTGACGAACGCCATGAAATCCGTCATCACCCGCTACAGCGACTTATCGTTGTATGCGGCACCGAGCGAGATCAACTACTTCCAGGCTCCGCTCGCCTCGCGTATCACCCAGCTCGCGGTGATCGATGCGTTGTTCGTCTATCTGGCCCTGAAAAACAAGAACAAGACGGCGGCCCGACTGCAGGAGTCCGCGCAGGCCCTGCTGCCGCGTCGACCGGACTGAGCCGCCCTGCGACCGCGGTGGCTCACCGCGGCGCCATGTCCATCTGGCGTTGGAGCGCCTCGAGCGATACTCCCTTCGTCTCGGGGAAAAAACGCCAGACCACCACGAACTGCACCACGGCGACGACGAGGAACATTACGAACGGACCCGAGTGCGAGCTCGCCGCGAGTACCGGGAACGCGGCTGACAACAGCGCATTGACCACCCAGTGCGTCGAGCATCCGAGACTCTGGCCCTGGGAGCGAATCTGCGCCGGAAAGATCTCGCTGAGGTAAACCCAGATGACGGTTCCCTGCGAGACGCAGAAGAACGCTACGTAGACCACGACCAGTCCCAGCAAGCCGGCCGCGAAGCGCTGCCACTGAAAGGCCGCCGAGATACCGGCCAGACACAACGCCATCCCCACCGAGCCCCCCAACAGCAAAGTCCGCCGCCCGAACCGATCGATGAGGGTGAGTGCAACCAGCGTGGCCGTCAGCATCACCGCACCGACCACCACGGCCTGAAGATTCTGCGACGTCCGGTCGAATCCGGCCATGGCGAAGATATCGTTCAGGTAATAGAGCACGGCGTTGATACCCAGCAACTGGTTGAAAAGGGCCAGGCTGACGGCGAGCGCGATGGGGCGACGGTAGCGCCACTGAAGCAATCCTTCATGGCGTGCGCGGGAATCGTGCGTCATGGAAGCCAGAATCTCGCGTAACTCGCCCTCCGGATCGGCCGAGCCCAGATTGCGCAGCACCCGCAGCGACTCCGCGAGCCGTCCTTGAACCGCGAGCCAGCGGGCACTGGGCTCGACGCCCAGCAACATGACGGCGAACAGAGCGGCCGGAAGGGCGGCAACGCCGACCTGCAGCCGCCATTCGTGATCCTGCAGCGACAACAGGCCGATCAGATAATTGGACAGGTAGGCGAGCAGCACGCCGACGACGATGTTGATCTGGAACGTCCCGACCAGCCGGCCGCGCCATCCCGCCGGAGCGACCTCCGCGATGTAGACCGGCGCGATCACCGATGACCCTCCCATCCCCAGCCCCCCCACGAACCGGAATGCCAGCAACTCGGGCCAGGTGCTCGACACGGCACAACCCACGGCGGAAATGAGATAGCAGATCGCGAGCCACAGCAAGCTCACCCGGCCGCCCCAACGCCGGCCCATCGGACCGGCGCAGATCGCGCCAACCACGGTCCCCCACAACGCCGCGGAGACGGTAATGCCGAGCTGCGCGGGCGATAACGCGAACGAGGCGCTCAAGGAACGGGTAGCACCCGAGATGACCGCGGTGTCGAATCCGAGCAAGGAGCCCCCCAGCGCCGCCGCAATGACCGTGCGCACCAGGGAGCGATTCAGCGCAGCACTCATGGCGTGAACCCTCGCACCGCGGACACGGATCCGCTGCTCTGCGTATTGCCGCTCGAATCCGCCGCGCCGAAACTCAGCCCAGGCAAAACACCCGTTCGAAGGAAATCCACTTGACAGCTCACCCTCACGGAGATTCCCGATTCGGCCGTCAGGAGCAGCGAGCCCGCCTCGAGTGCGACGCTGCGCAGCAGATCGAACCCCTCCGGTATCCGTGCCACGCCCTGGATGTAGGGAATCGACAGCCGGCCCCGCCCGTCAGGAGACAGACATGTAGGAATACCGCGTCCATTCAACTCGTTGGGCCGACACGACGCCTGCAGCCCTACCGCGAAGTAGCCCGTCATGTCCTCGACACCCAGAACATTCACGTGGCGCGCGCTCCAGGGTGGATAGTCGCGCCCACCGTTGGAAAACCACAGCAATGTGGAGCTCAACTGGGCCCGATTGCGCAGCGCGAACCAGACATAACGGCGCCCGGGCACCGTCACGGCCGACCATGCGATATCCACCGCCGGGTCCGACGAGATCAACACCGTGTCCTCGTAGCCGCCTCTGGCGGGATACCGGCATAGATCGACGCTCGTCCCGTCCATGGCCGGTGCCCGCCGCAGATCCTGAAACTCCCTGCGCGGCTCGAGATAAGAGCGGCCGCCTTGCTCCGGCCGCTCAGTCGGCTCCGGCGGCGTGCTGGCATAGATATAGGGGCTGAACGACAGGCGCCCCGCTCCCGCCCCTTCAGGGAAGGCGAGCGTGGCATGGTGTCCGGGAGCGATCGGGCCGGTCAGGCCGCTGAAGTCGTGACGTTGGTAGATCATGGTCTGACCGGCCGCCAATGCCGTGATCGCCCGGCAAATCCCCCCCTGCAGGGGCAGCTCCAGGCCCAGTTGCACCCAGGCGCCGCAGGCGTTGCGCTCGAATGCAAGCGGGCGCCAGCGGCCGCCGGCTGTCTCGCCGTGCAGCGGCAGCGGACACGCCGCCTCGGCAGGGGTATTCGCACCGAACGCACTGCAGAACCAATCGCCGCGCAGCCCGCGAATCACGGCCGGCGTGGAGGGCTCGACGGCCTCCTCGGCCCACGGCGCAATGGCGTACGGCTCGATCGGATCGCCTTCATCCGGAAAGAAGGAAACGGGGGCCATGTGCGCGCCCCACTCGGTCAGTGCCAGATGCACCCGGTCCGAGCTCAGCGTGAACGAGGCCTGGCCACGGATGTGGGCAACGAGCAGCCCGGCAATTCCCGCTTGCATGAGCGACGAATCAGTATTCGGTACACAGTTTGTGAGTGGGGGCCACGTCCTCATCGATCGCGGGAAAGCGGCCGACGGGCTGCAGGAACGAGTTGTCCAGGTCGTCGTCATTCACCGAGGACACCTCACCCACGATCGCGGTGCCGCTACCCGGCTCCGCCCAGAACTCGTGGTAGATGCACGGCGTCAACGTGATGGACGTCCCGGGCCGCAGGCGAAAGGCATGCCCTGCTGCTACCTGATGGCGCACGCCGTCCAGAGAAATGTCCACAGGCGTTTCCGACAGCTCCCCTCCAGCGGCCCGGTTGTAGACCCGGCACAGCAGATTCCCGCCGCAGCGACAGATGATGTCCTCGGACTTCCTGACATGATGGTGCATCGGCGTATGTTGGTTTTCACGCACAATGAGGATCTTTTCCGCGTAGGTCTTACGCGTATAGGGTGCGCGTGCCGGGTGGCCGTTGCGCACGGTGAACACCACCAGACCGACTCGCTCGAAGTCTCCCGAGCCGAAGTCGGTGATGTCCCATCCCAGCTTGCACGCGCGGATTTCGTCACACTCCGCCCCCTTGCTCCCCCACTCTTGCGGCGTCCAATAGGCGAACTCCGGCAAGCGGATGTCATGACCGTGCAGCAGCTCGATCGCCCGATCGATCAGGTCATTGATTTCCGAGCGCTTCATGCCAACCCCCTCAACTCTCCGGCCGATGTTCAGATGACGCGGACGTTGCCGCCGTCGACCGGGATCTGCGCCCCGGTGGTCTTGGAATACTTGGAGTCGCACAGCTCCACGGCGAGCTCCGCGACATCGCGGCTGGATACCTCGACCCCCAGGACGTTGTTCGTCCGATACCGCTCCACCGTCATCCGATAGGAGTCCGCTCGCGCGGCGAGCACCTCCGGTGTCCAGATTCCGGTATCGAACACGGCATTGGGGTGCAGGGTGTTGACCCTGATACGGTCCTGCCCCCACTCCAACGCCGCCACCCGGGCCAATTGCTGCAATGCCGCCTTGGAAGCGGAATAGGCCGCGGCGCCGGGGCCAGGCGCCGGTACGTTCTTGGAGCCGATCAGCACGACGCGTCCACCACGGGGCGCAAGCTTCAGCAATGGATGACACTCCCTCATCAGGACGAGGTTCGCATCGACATTGATGCTCATCACGTTTCGCCAGATGTCCGTAGGCAACGCCGCCACCGGCGAGCTCTGCGGAAAGATTCCGGCGTTCAGAATCAACATGTCGAGGCCGCCGAAGTGACGCACGGCCCGCTCGAGACAGCCGCGCACAGATGACTCCGAGCGCAAGTCACACTCGATCCCCAGGTAGTCGCTCCGGCAGTGCAGGCTCGTGACTGACGGGGATATGTCCAACCCGACGACCGCCGCCCCCCGCGCCAGGAACGCAGCTACACACGCCTTGCCAATACCCGACGCCGCCCCCGTAACCAGCACCACCTCGCCCGCAAACGCAGGTGCCGTCCCCCCCTTGCGCAGCTTCGCCTGCTCGAGCTCCCAGTATTCGACCTCAAAAATATCCTTGGGTGACAGCGCGCGCCAGCCCCCCAACACGGTGGCGGCACAAATGATGTCCATGGTATTGCGATAGATGTCCTCTACGACATCCGCATCCCTGGCCGTACGCCCGATGGCACATAGTCCCCAATCCCGGTCGAGCACCACGCGCGGCGCAGGATCCAGCATCGTCAACGAAGGGTTGCCGTACTTGGCAAAGTACTGGCGATACGCTTCAGCGTACGCACCCACGTCACGCCCCAGGAGCGGCAGCCTCTTGGTCCGTATGACGTGATCGGGAGTTGCCGGGCCCTGCTGACTGATCGTCTCGAGTTGCGGGTGTTGCACGAACTCCCGAACCTGCCCATCGTCGTGCACCCTCATGATCATCGGGGCCGCCGCGCAGTCGGAGATCAATTTGCGAAATGCCGCCAGGGAGACACGCGCGGCGCTCGAGTCGGACACCTCGACACCCGGATGAGGGGACGATGGGGCCGCCGCGGCCTCATTCGACCGGCGCCAGCGCGCACCGTGGCGAATCAGCTCCTCCTCGGCTTCCGAGACCAGCCCGATCATACGATCGTAGGCGCTCCTGGCCGTGTCCCCGAAAGTGAACAATCCATGGCTCAGCAGCAGCATGCCGATCGTGCGCCCCGTGGCGTGCTTTGGAAACAGCTCCGCGCACAGCCGCGCGAGCTTGAAACCGGGCATGACATAGGGAATATAGACCAGGCGCTCGCCGAACACGCGGCGCACGCGCTCCTCGCCCCCCGGAGTGTTGGTGAGCGCCAGGATCGCGTCCGCGTGAGTGTGGTCCACGAATCGCGCCGGCAGCACCGCGTGCAGAATGGCCTCCACCGAGGCCGCCGGCGCATTGACGTCGATCTGGCTCTTCTTCAGCTCCGCCGCCATCTGGGAATCGGACAGCTCCGGCAGCTCGGCCAGCTGTAACAGATGACTCATCCGGCAGGGAGTGAAACCCGCTGCCTCGATGGTCTTCAGGTCCCAACCGCTACCCTTGACGAACAGGATCTCTTCCCGGCGGCCGAAAATGTTGGTTACATCGCCCTTGACCGAGGTATTGCCGCCACCGTGCATCACGAGCGCGGGCTCCTGGCCGAGGAGCCGGGAGGTGTAGACACGTTGCGCCAGGTAGCCCTCATGCCCATTCGCTTCCAGGTCGTTCCACCGGTTCTTCATTGCAGCTCCCGGACGGCGCGCGTGATCCCTGCGGCACTGGGGCGATAAGCATTCTCCAGTACAGGTGTAAAGGGGACCGGCACGTCCGGCGACGCTACACGTGAAATGCGAACCGCGGGCCACCGTTCGACGATCCCGGCGGCAATCTCGGCGCCCACGCCACCCGAGACGGGCCCCTCCTCGACAATCACCACCCGCCCCGTCCTCTGCACGGACTGTCCGATGGTTTGCCAATCGATCGGCGCCAGGCTGCGCAGGTCGATGACCTCCGCCCCGGTTTCCTCGGCGCTCCGTAACGCATAGTGCAGCATGAGCAGCCAGGCGATGACTGTCACTCCTTCCCCCGGGCGGCGCACGACGGCCCGTCCCAACGGCACCGTGTAGTCCTCCAGCGGAACTTCGCTCGTTGCGTCGACGGCGCCGGGCTCCGCGCGTGCGCCTTTGGCTCCATACAGGAGCTTGTGCTCGAATATCAAAACGGGATTGCCATCACGCACCGCGGCCTTGAGCAGTCCTTTTGCATCGTATGCGTTGGATGGCGCCACGACTTTCAGCCCTGGAACACCGGCGAAATAGCGCTCCATGTTCTGCGCGTGCTGCGCCCCTCGCCCCGTAGCCCCCACCGGAGCGCGCATGACGAGCGGCACACTCGCGGTACCTCCTGACATGTAGCACATCTTTGCCGCATTGTTGATGATCTGATCGCTGGCGAGGAACAGGAAATCGCCATACTGGACATCCGCGATCGGGCGCAGGCCCATCAGTGCGGCACCCGTCGCGATCCCGAAGAAACCCAATTCCGCGATTGGGGTATTGACCAGGCGCGGACCGAAGCGCTCTTCCAATCCCAAAGTGACGGTAAACGCCCCACCCCAGCCGCCCTTGATTCCGATGTCCTCACCTATGCAAAACACCCGGGGATCGCGCTGCATCTCCTCACCAATCGCCTCCCGCAGCGCCTCGGCTATCCCCAGACGACGACTCGAGCCCGCCGCCTTGCTGTCGGTCGCCGTCATTGTTCCTGCGGTATCGGTGGGGACGCTCGTATCTTCCCGCGCCTGCGCCGGCGTGAACACAAACGCTGTCAATTCATCTGCTGCGGGCGCTGGCGCCGAGCGCGCATGCGTGACGGCGCTGTCGAGCACCGCCTGCACGGAGGTGGCAATCTTCGCGCGCTCTGCTTCACTGAGCTGGAGTTGCTCGGCGAAGCGCTCGAGCGGATCGCGCTCGGCCCACCATTGCCGCTCGTCCTTCGGCTGATAGTGACAGGGATCGCGACGCGAATGGCCCGTCCTCCGGTAAGTAAGGAGCTCCAGCAGCACCGGCCCCTTGCCGGCGCGGCACTCCTCGGCTGCGCGTGCCGTCGCCTCGAGCACCGCCAGGACATCGTTGCCATCCACGGTCTGTCCGCGGCAGCCGTAGCCGGCCGCTCGGTCGGAGATCTGCGGATTCTTCATCACCAGATCGACCCGCGTGGAGGCCCCGTAGAGATTGTTCTCGCAGACGAAGATGACCGGGAGGTTCCAGATCGCCGCCATGTTGACGCCTTCGTGAAACGCGCCTTCGGCGACCGCGCCGTCGCCGAAGAAACAGGCAACGAGTTGCGACGTCCGCTGCATCTTGAAGGCGAGCCCCATGCCGGCGGCCAGCGGGATACCGCCGCCGACTATGGCAATTCCCGGCACCATGCCCTTGGCCATGTTACCGATGTGCATGGAGCCGCCCCGCCCCTTGCAGCACCCGGACCGCGCACCGAACAATTCATCCAGCATCTCTTGCGGGCTGAGGCCCTTGGCCAGGGCGTGGCCATGACCACGGAACGTGGACGTGATCCAGTCGTCGGCGCGCAGTGCGGCGCACACACCAACGGCGCTCGCCTCCTGGCCCTGACACTGATGGATGGTCCCCGGCATGGTGCCTTCCAGGAACAGGAATTTGACGGCCTCCTCGAACTCGCGAATCAACACCATGCGCTCGTACAGGCGCAGAAGGAACGCCCGATCGTAAGTTGACATTCAGCCCACCTGTAGCGTCGCGATGACCGTGCCCGCGGCTGCCTTGCCGCCGGCCGGCACATGGATCGCCTTCAATGTGCCACTGGCGATGCACTCCACCTCCTGAACCGCCTTGTCCGTCTCCACTTCCAGCAACACCTGCCCGCGCTTGACGGGCTGGCCCTCGGCCACGAGCCAGCGTGTCACGCCAAGCTCGACGCCCTCGTTGGTCGCCAGATCCGGCATTTTCATCTTTATATCCATGTCAGGCACTCTCGATCACAGTGAGGGGATGCTCCGCCACGAAGGCGCACGCCTCGGCCGCCGAGAAAACGGAGTCGGTCGTTCCGAGTGCGCGCGTTGCCGATGCGCCTATCGCGCTCGCGTACTGCAACGTGCCCGGTAGGTCCCTGCCGGCCAACAGGCTCGCAATCACACCCGAGGTGAATGCGTCACCGGATCCGGAAGGGTCACGTGTCTCGACGCGGTACGCCCCACAACTGTAGGTGCGGCCGTCACGCTGCGCGATACAGCCCGCGCCACCCCGGGTGATGATCACGGTGCCGGCGCCCGCTGCGGCGAGCAGATGGAGCTGATCGTGCGGGGATGTCAGTTTCGTAAGATCGCGCGCCTCGTCTTCGTTGGGCAGAAACACATCGACCCAAGGCAGGACCGTCCGCAGTGCCTCCATGCCGGCCGCGTTTTGCGGCGCCACTACATCGAGCACCGTCGTGACGCCCGCGGAGCGGCAAAATTGCAGCAGCTCGGCCAGCTCACGCGGGTCGACTCCGGCGAGCCCGAAGAGGCCACCGAGATAGAAGACCTTGAGACTGGCCACCCAGCCCCTGGGGATGTGCGTCACGGCGAAGGCACGATTGGCGCCTACCGTGTGCAGATAACGCCGGTCCTGACCGTCAACCAGCAGGATTACCGTCCTGCTCGTGGCATGACCCGGGAGCTCGACGACTCTGGAGGCGCCGACACCGCTCGCCGCGAACGCTTCGCGCAGCACATCGGCCGCGCTATCCTTACCCACACAGCCGGCGACTTCGGCACTGACGCCCTGCCGGGCCAAATCGATCGCTACGTTGGCGGCACACCCTCCCGGACGCACCGGCATATCCTCGAGAACAGTGAGCGTTCCCTCCTGAGGCAGTGCGGACAGCGGACCACAGAAGCAATCCTCGACCAACAGACCAGCGCAACCCACATCGACCACGGCGGTGACTCCAACCGAACGGATTTCACTATTTCCAGGCCAACCCACAGCAACCCAGGCCCTCGATGCGCTCCAGCACGGCCTCCCGCACCACCTGCCGCCCGATCACCATCGTGTCCGTCGCGCTGCCATCGCCGAGAAGCGCATGAGGACTGCGCTCCGGGCGGGCC
>DASZVD010000164.1:0-6542 GCA_035547375.1 Steroidobacteraceae bacterium | reverse complement strand
CTCGGCCGATACGGCCTTGACCCGTTCGTTCAAGTAGCGCAGCAGCTCGGCTCGCCCGGCCTCGCTGTCAGGATAGATGAAGCGCGGATCCTTGTATAACGAGGCCATGCGAGCGCCGACCGAGCCTTCGGTCATGCCCTGACGTTTCAGCAGGCTGTCGAGCTCCGCCGACAGTTTCGCCACGAGATCCAGCCCCAGGGCGTGAATGTCCGCGGGGCTCTGGGCTGTCGTGGTCTGATAGTGAGTCGCAAAACGGTAGTATTCCTGTCCACGGGGCAGTGCCCACACACCAGCCTCCTCGCGCGCGGACTTTTGCCAGACCTGCAACAGTTCGATCTGCGCGTCGAGCGCCGCGTGCACCGGACCCGAGACGATGGCGGCGGCGCGGCGGCTCCAATCGCCGCTGATCCCCTTCGCAGCGGTCCGCCGCACCAACGAAGCGACGAGGCTGCCCTCCTCCAGGGGTGTATTGCGCAGAAGGCGCATCTGCGCCAAAGTCTTGTCGACGATGAAACCAGGTGGCCGCACGCCCGCCGCCGCGTTCGCTGCAGCCCAGGCGGTTTCCTCGCGCAGCACGCGTGCGAACTCACTCAACCTTGCCAGGTAGGCCTCGGCATCCTGGCTGTTGGCGATCACGTGCTGCGTATCCAGGAAATCCGGAACGGACTGATAAGAGCCGGTGATCTGACTGATGACATAGGGCGCGGGAAAGCCGTCGCGGCCGTAACTGAACGATTGCGCGCCGCGCAGCGCGAGCTCCATCTCATATCGTACGACCGCCAGGTTCGCGGCCGGCAGACCGGAGAGGCCGGCTGCATCGATGGCGGCCAGCTCCCGGAGCCAGCGCTGCCGCAGCCCGATCATCCGCTGCACCTGAGCCGATGATCGGTCGTTGAGCTTTGACTTCGCCCACTCGCCTGCGCCCTGGTCCAGGCCGAGGCTCGTCATGCCTTGGGGGTCCTCCCGCATCTGTTCATCGAACAGCCGTGCCAATAGCGCGTTCAGCTTCCCGGCCGCGGGAGAGTCGGCCGCGCGACCCGTGACGCGGTGACTCGCAACCGCCACGGACGCCAGCAAAGCGCACGCGCCGGTCAGAAACTCGCGGCGGTTGGACAACTCACACGCCGCGGGTGCAAGCTCCAGCCGCGGACGACACGGATCGGCTGTCATATCATTTCCCCTGTTGAGCTCGACCGGGCACCGGATCGAGCGCCTCGTCGACCTGCCTCATGAAGCGATAGGTGAACTCGACACCTTCCCGAAAAGCCTCCTTCGAGATCCGCTCGTCGCCGCCATGATGTCGATTCTCGCCCAGGTCACTGAAAATAGAGGTCACGCCATAGGTCGCGATGCCTGCCGCACGCGTGAAGACGGCGTCCGAGCCGCCCGCCTGCATGTTGAGGAGCACCCTGACCTCAGGCCACATTCCGTGAACGGCACTGGCAATCGCGCTGGTGATCCTGGGATCCGGCACCGTCTCGGGTGACTCGAACACCGGGCGGGCCAGAGCCACGCTCAGGCGCGAATCCGCTGCCACTTCCTGCAGAATCTGCCGGACCGACTCGGCGGAATCACCCGGCAGCAGCCGGCATTGGACGGTCGCTTCGGCTCGCGGCGGCAAGGCGTTTTCAGCGGTCCCCCCGCTGATCAGCGTGGCGACGCAGGTCGTCCGAAGCTGCGCATCGAGATCGGGACGCGCGCTCAGGCGCGTGGCGGCATCGGCATCCGGCGGCATCGCAAGGACGGCACGAATGTCATTCGCGATCTGCGACGGCTCGAGATCGGCGTCGACCGCCAGAAAGTCACGAGCAGCCGGCGTCAGACGAACCGGGAAACGATGCTCGCCGACACGGAGCACCGCAGCGGAAAGACGATAAATTGCATTGTCCGGCTCCGGCTGCGAGCTGTGTCCGCCAGTCCCCGTTGCCTCGAGAATGTAAGTTGCGTAGGTCTTCTCCGCAGTCTCGATGCCAAACAGCAGCGGCCTGCCGCCACGTCGCCAGCTGCCGCCGGTGTCAGGATTGAACGCAACGCCGGCCTCGATCTCTTGCGGATGAGAGGCCAGGAGCCATTTGACGCCGTTGGCATGACCCGCGGCCTCTTCATCCGCCGTGAACGCGACGATGAGATCGTGCCGTGGAACGATCCTCTGCGACTTCAGGCGCATCAGCGCCGTAACGAGCGCCGCGACCTCGCCCTTCATGTCGCCGGTTCCACGACCGTAATACCACCCGCCGGACTGCGTCAGCTTGAAGGGCGGCACCGTCCAATTTGACGGATCGGCGGCAACGACATCCAGGTGGGCTGTCCAAAGCAGAGGCTTGCCGGCCGCACGCCCCGGAACGCGAACCACCAGATTCGCCTTCTCCGGGTGCTCGGGTGGCGCGAGTATCCGCAGGCTCTCCGGCGCAAAACCACCAGCTCGAAGTCGCGCCACGATGGCCTTGACGCATCCCAGCGAGCCCGCAGGCTCCACGCTGTCGATCTCGATCAATTCACGCAGGATATCCGTGGCCAGTGACTCATATTGCGCCGGCGGCCCCGGCGAGGCATACAACATTCCGGGTAACAGCAGCCCCGCCACCACTGAGGCAACAGTATTGCTCCTGCACGCGCGCGCCATCATGGCAAGTCAAAGCTGAAGCGAATGGGCCCCAGGCTCGAGACCCAGGAGCGGATGGCCGCGGAAATCTCGACTGGCGGTCGCCGTTCGCACACTGCGTCCTGGATGAGATCCGCGACTCGGATCATGTCCGGCTCCTTCAGCCCTTGCCGCGTGATTTCCTGGACACTCAGCCTCACTACTCCCCCTGTTCCTCCGTCGAGCACGCCCGCCGTCCGCAGCGTACGTGCCACAAGGATATTTGCCCGCTGGCACCTGTCCTCGAACTCTTCCGCCGCCACGACGGGATGACGCACGAAAAGCTGGTGCGTCGTGCTGTACCCACGTGCACGGCCGAACACCTCGAAGCCAACAGCCTCCAACGCGCGCCCCAGCGCCTGCGCGTTGACTATGATCTGGCGTGCATACGCCGCTCCGAACTCCAGGTGCTCCGCGAAAGCGTACGCCGTAGCGGCATACTTGTTCTGATCCCTCGTCTGGATCATATGAGGAAATACGGTCCGCGATATGACCCCGTAGCTCACCGGATCATCGGTCAGGATCATGCCGCCCACCGCACCGGCCATCATCTTGTGGGTGCTGAGCGTCATCAAGTGCGCGCCCTCTTCCAAAGGACGCTGGAACTGTCCCGCGGCAATCAAGAGGCCGACGTGCGCTGCGTCGTAAACCAGCAACGCTCCGACCTCGTCCGCCAGCCGGCGCAGTTGCCGCAACGGATACGGGAAAAGCACATTGCTCCCACCGATTATCATCATCCGCGGACGCAGCCTGCGAACCGTTTCGCCCGCAGCGTCGATATCGAGCTCGAAGCACCTTCCGGTATAGGGCAGCGCGGCGACGTTCAGGCCGATCAGCGGCGGAAACCCCGTGAGGTTATAGCTGTAATTGCCACCGGCCGCCTCCGGTTGGACCAGCAGTGTATCGCCCGGCTTCGTCAGGCTGACGAGCACCGCGGCGTTCGCCATCGATGTGGTGAGCGGCCGCCACTCGACGAATCGGGCGCCGAACAGTTTCCGCGCCAAACCGATGAGTGTCCCTTCGATCTCATCGATGTAGCGGTTCTGAAGCCGGTGTGGAAACACTTTATCCCCCGGAATGCCCTCCGTGACCCGCGTGGCCATATCCGACGCCAGCAGTTGACGCGCCCCGCGGGACATGAGTCCCTCGGCAGCGTTCATATTCAGACACGCTTGGGCGCGCCATTCGTCATGCTGTCGGGTCAGGCGCACCATCCTTGCGGCGGTCTGTGCCGGCGACTCGCACTCCAGAGTCTGGGCCGTTGCGGCCAGATAGCTCCGCGCTGCCGCCGAGAGAGCCTGGACGCCGGTGGAATCAGCCGGGGCGTCACTCGATGTCATGTCGGCACCCTGTCGCGCCGGTGAACGCGATAGGCGACGTAGAGACCGGCAACCAGAGCCGCGCTGAACAGGCACTGGCGCAGATTCGAGCTTGCAAAACCCGCGAACACGATCACGTCGACGATCACGATCGGCACGAGGGTCCACGGATAGCCGATGACTCTGAAGCGCCTCGGAAGGTCAGGCTCCAGCCGGCGCATGCGCACGACGCCGCACAGCAGGATGAGATTGTTGAGTACTGCAAAAACCGTGAACGTGACGAAGAGCGTCTCGAACGTGCTCGTCGTGGCCAGCAGCACGGCGATTGCGCCGCAAGTCAGCGTTGCGTTGAACGGTGTGCCTCGCTCATTGACCAGGGCACCCCATCGCCAGAACAGTCCGTCGACGCTCATGGCGTGCAGCGTCCTCGACGTCTGCATCATGACGGCCTGAAGCGTGCTGGGTAGGGAAACGACCGCGACGGCGACGCAGAGAGTTTCACCGAGCCCGCGACCCCATCCGTGAGCCGAGGCCAGTCTCTCGAGAGCTGCCGCAACCGGAAGCTTGGAATCGATCAGCTCCGATACCGGCACCACGTGGAAAATTGCAACATTGATCAGGAGGTACGTCGCAGAGACCAACAGGGCGCCATATAACATCGCCTTGGGTACGCCGAGGCGCGAGTCTTGCGCCTCGGCGCCGAAATATGCGGGGGCCGCCCACCCATTGAGGGCACCCAGCACGAGTTGGAATGCCGCAATGGCCCCGGCTGCGGACCAGGGTGCGACAGCACCGGCATGCACGCCAGCCGACGGATTGCCGGCAGGCGGCCCGAACGCGAGGCAGGTCAACGCGAGGAGCCACAATATGGCCAGCTTCAGAAGTGAGGTGAGCTCCTGCGTGCCGGCCGCGAGCTTCACACTGTGAAGATTGAGCACAGTCAATCCACAGATGATCGTCGCAGCCAGGGAAGCCGTCGATGTGCGTAGCGCTGGAAAGAGCTCGCCGGTGAACTCCGCCAGAGCAACGGCCAGCAGCGCCATGGCGAATACGCTGTTGAGAAGATCACTCCATCCGACCACGGTACCACCGAAGCGGCCCAGCGTCCTTTCCGCGAAGACATATACACCGCCTGACCGCGGGACCATTCCCGCGAGCTCCGACATATAGTTGACGCACAACATGACGTAAGCGGCTCCGGCTACCCACACCAGGACAGCCCAACCGGTGGAACCGACGTGACCTACGACAAGCCCGGGAATCCGTAGGATCCCCACACCGATCATCGATCCGACCGAGACGGCTACACCGAATAAAGCGCCGAGAGAGCGGTGCAGCGCCGTGCCACCCTCAGCCGCCACGCGCGAATCGGGAGCATCGGTCACCGACAACTCCGTGATGGAGGGTTCACTTCGCAAGCGGACGGACATCCTCTACGAGATGAACCAGCATACGACCAGGCTCCTCCACCATCATCATGTGCGCGGAATTTTCGAACCAGATCAGCTTCTTTTGCGGCGCGTGAACGCGCTCGAGCCACGCCGACGCCACCACGGAAGGTGTCGTAAGATCGTGCCGTCCGAGAAAGAGGATGATCGGACAGCGCCACTCGGTCACCTCCGAGAAGTTGAAGCCGGCGAGATCCGGCAGCAGCCGCGCCAGGGAGAGCTGTGATCCCTTGTCGATGGCGGCGAGGTCCGCATCGGTATACTCCGGCGAGAACGGCGTCAGGTCGAAGTAATAGTCGAGATTCTTGCGGCCCCATGTCAACCCGCCGAACTCGACCGACCACTTGCGCTCCCCGTCGACCTTTGCCACCGGCAGGCTGCCATCCGCATTCGGATAGGGCGCCAGTGCCTGCAAGTCCTTCACGGCCTGCGAATTGCCGGTAGCTTCGGCTATTCGCAATGTCTCCTCATAGCCCACGTGCTCCCCTTCCCTGCCATTGATGACCTGCCCCATGCCGACATATGCGTACAGCCACTCCGGGTGCTGACGCGCGAGACTGAGCCCGACGAGACTCCCCCACGAATGCCCGAGGACGAAGATCTTTTGCTTGCCGTAACGTGAGCGCAGATATTGCACCAGCTCTCCTGCATCGGCCGTGATGCGGGCGAGCGATAGCGTGGGCTGTATGGTCTTCGGGTCATTCGCGTTGTACGTCTTGCCGGAGCCTCGCTGATCCCACTGCACCACGGTGAAGTAGTCCTCCCACCCATTCTGGAAGTACCAGCTCGTGGGCATCTCAGGGGAGGCAGGTCCGCCGTGGATCATCAGCAATACCGGATTCGCCCGATCGCGGCCCCGCACCGAGATCCACTGCTTCGCACCGCCGAGCGGGACCTCGAGGAGCTCCTCGACTCCGTTTTGGGTCACGATCTTGCGCGCGTTCGCGATGATTCCGGTGATCTTCTCCCGCGAGAACCGCGGCGCGGCAGATGCCGGCTGACTCGCGGCTCTGGCCGAGTCCGCAGCCGGTTCGCCGAACGCCGGGACGAGGACGGCGATGGCCAGGCTCGCGGCAACAATGAGACGTGAAATCTTCATGCAACCTCCGGTGACGAGATCTTCAGCACGGATCA
>DASZVD010000163.1:0-9855 GCA_035547375.1 Steroidobacteraceae bacterium | reverse complement strand
GAGCGCTCTCGCGAAAAGTGCGGGTCATCGCTTGTGAGATCGAAACGTCAACGCCGCTCGCAGCGGCATTTGCCGCCGGCAGGCCGGTGCGCGTCGAGCGACAGCCGTCCTTCGTGGACGGTATCGGATCGAACGGCGTGTTGGATGAAATGTGGCCTCTCATACGAGAGCTGATCGACCAGGTCGTCGTCGTCAAACTCGCGGAAGCTGAAAGAGCGTTGCGCGACCTGGCGTTTCGACATCACATCGTGGCGGAGGGAGCTGGGGCGGTTGCGCTGGCCGCGGCGTTATCTCCCGAGTGCCGGGGCGAGCACGTGGCTGCGATCATCTCCGGCGGGAATATCGACCCAGCCAAACTCTGTCCCATTCTCGAGCAACCCGAGCCCTCCGCGACAGGGTGACGACATCCCGCGAGCTTCCAGTGGAGGACGCAATGCTGCTCGCCTCACTCGTATCGCTGACTACGGCAGTTGCTGCGACGATCCCTGTCGCTGCCGCCACGCCTGGGAACGAAGCCGACGTTCCAACAAGCGAAGCTGTGACGTCCGTAAACAGCGAAGCGGTAGCGTCTGTGAACAGCGAAGCTGTGACGTCCATGAACGACGCGGTCGCTCCGGTGAGCGAGGACGGCCTGACTCCCTTCCGACCGTGTCCGCTGTGCCAGCTGTTCGTCGGGATCGGCGGGACGTACCAGTTCTGGGGCTGGTCGGACGGCATCGTGGTGCCGTTTACTCTGGAGCTGAATGAGAGCCGCTGGGAGGTGGGCGGCTTTCGCATGGCCCGAAGGCAGATTGCCATGGGTTACGGTCCGCCGGACAAGGTCGCCGCCGAGCCCTATTGGGCGGCCTCCGTCATGCGCCGCTGGCAGTTCCTGCACCGCCCGTGGGGGCGGCTGTATTTCGGGTTCGGCGCCGTCTATCGGACGGAGACGGACTACCTGGACCCCACGCGCTGGGATTTTGCCTATCTGTTGGCGGCTCGCTTCGATGTCGAGGCGGGCTTGCTCGAGGTTGCCGTTCGCCACTGGTCCGACGCGTGGATCAAACAGCCCAATCGCGGACAGGATTTCGTGACCGTGAGTGTTTCCTTCTGAGCGCTCGAGCTCGATGACGGTTCGCGCCGGGCGATGTTGCGTTCGCGGCCCGCCAGGCCCGGACCGCAGGTCCTGACGAGCCCATCCCGCGCACCGTTCCTCGGTCCGCGCCTCGATCTATAGTCCGACAGGTGTCCAGTCCGTTGGTATATAGTCTACATTCAGACAAGCTCTACGACCATGCGAACTCGGAAAGTGGCCGTCGCGTTTGGTCGGGTGCTGCGCGAAGCTCGCCTGCAAAAGGGCATCTCGCAAGACAACCTTGCCTCGCTTTGTGATTTCGACCGCACGTATCCGTCGCTCCTCGAGCGCGGCTTGCGCAGCCCGACTTTGGCAATGATTTTCCGCATATCCGAGGCCCTCGATATGAGCCCTTCACAGCTCGTGGCACGAACCTACGACGAGTTGAGTCGCTCTCGTTGATTCCATCTCTGTCGACTATAGTCGACAAGAGTGGACTATACGTCGGGTCCGACGTGTTGGCAAGTGTGCGCAAATTCGCTGAGGTTTTCACGCGAGCTTTGGCTGGCTGATCCGCCCATGGTCTGATCGTCGGGACGCGTGGGAAGTGACGCCTGGCAACCTTGAGCGGCCGTCGCCACACGGCGGGGTGGTCACAGTGGAGTGGTGTCACGGTGGGGCGGCGTCACGGCGAAGCGGTGTCACGGTAGGCCGTATTGTTGGGATGCTGAATTCTTCAGATTCTTGACTATCTGGTGTAGGCCGCGTTACCCTAACGTGGGCGTAAGAACCGCTATCAGATCATGTATTCAAGAACCGAGATGCAAACCCCTAGAATGCAGTCTCGGCCGTCATACCTCGGCGGCTCGCGCCACCTCGCCCGCGGTTCGGCCCTGCAGGGGCCCTGTATCACCCTCTCGGGCCGGCAAATCTTGCTCCAGTCCTGATCGATCGAGTCCGGGCGGCCTGCCCGGCTGCCACCCGTTCGAACCGTCATCTTCCGCTTGTTGGGGGATTGAGTGCCGTTGCCACGGCAACGGCCTGCTATTGACTGGAGAGGAAGCCATGCGTCTTTCATTGCAGGACAGCTTGCGGCTGTCGCATCGATATCTGGATATGATTGCCGGCAGGGACTTGTCGGAATCCGAGCTGCGCAGTTTCATCGAGGAGACCGTCGAATCGTACGAGCGGTACGTCAATCGCGGTTTCCTGTCGTATCGCAAGTCCGTGACCGAGTCCGGCCAGTTCGCCGCCCTCGAATGGTGCGGCAGCGGCAGCCTGCTGCGCGATGCGCTGGGCCGCGAATACATCGACTGCCTCGGCGGTTACGGCATATTCAGTGCCGGGATCAATCATCCGCGCATCGTCAAGGCCGTGACCGACCAGTTGCGGCGCATGGCGCTCAACAGTCAGGAGTTGCTGGAGCCCTGGCGGGCGGCGCTCGCGAAGATTCTGGCCGCGATCACACCGGGCGACCTTGCCTGCAGCTTCTTCATCAACAACGGCACGGATGCGATCGAGGGCGCGATCAAGCTCGCGCGCTTGCACACGGGGCGGCGTGTGTTTCTGTCGACGCTCGGCGGCTTTCATGGAAAGTCCATGGGCGCGTTGTCGCTCATGGGAAAGGCAACCTTCAGGGAGCCGTTCGCGAGCGGCCTCCAGGATGTCAGGTTCGTGCCGTACGGGGACGCGCAGGCGCTCGAGGCGGAGTTCGTGAAGGCCGAAGTTATCGGCGCTCCTTTTGCGGCCTTCGTGGTCGAGCCGGTGCAGGGGGAGGCGGGCGCCATAGTGCCTCCGCCCGGATACTTGCGTAAGGTGCGTGAGCTCTGCAGCCAGTATGGCACGCTGCTCGTCGTGGACGAAGTGCAGACTGGGTTGGGGCGCACGGGCGCTCTGTGGGGCGTTGATCACAGCGATGTGACTCCTGACATCATGTGTCTGGGGAAGTCGCTGGGTGGTGGTGTCATGCCGCTGTCCGCGTTCATCTCCACGCCCGCGATCTGGGAGTGTCTCGTTCCGAACCCGGTGATCCACTCCACGACCTTCGGCGGGAATCCGCTCGCGTGCGTTGCGGGCATTGCCGCGGTGAACGTCACCCTCGAGGAGGATCTGCCGCGCCAGGCGGCGCAGAAGGGCGAGCTGTTGTTGCGGGAGCTCGGCCGGATGCGGGACCGGTACCCGGGCGTCCTCGCCGAGGTGCGCGGCAAGGGGTTGTTGATCGGACTGGAGTTTCCCTCGGATTCGATCGGTTACCGCTGCGCCGCCGGGCTGTTCAAGCGCGGTGTGCTGGTCGCCGGCACTTATTCCAAAGCCCGCACCATCCGCATCGAGCCGGCCCTCGGCATTCCAACGCAGCTGCTGCACGAGGTTCTCGGTCGGATCGAGGACACGGTGCAGGAGATTGCGGCAGCTTCGTGAGCCGCGGTCTGTCGGGCGGGCACGCCTGCGTGCGTTGCTCGACCTTCCGCTGCGCACCGGCCTGAATTAAATTAGCACGCCGCCTTGGCATTCCGGGAAGGGCTGCAGTATGGCTAAGGTTCGTTTCTCCGTGCCGCGCGCCCTGACGTTGCTGATTGTCTCGTCAGCGGCCATCGCGGCCAGTAGTGGTTTACCGGGCGACCACGGGCGCCCGTTCGATGGGGTCATGCCTGCGAACCCGCCGCCGCCACCAGCGGCAAGCGCGCAGCACCACGAAGTGCGAGCTCCCTCCATGGCATTGGCTCTCGAGGCCGCGCAAGCCATTGTGGCCGCTTGCAAGCAATATGCCCTTGGCGTGACTGTCGTCAACGCGGAAGGGGCGCCGAAGCTCGTCTACATACCCGACGGCAGCGATGCAGGACACGGGTACATGGCGTTACGCAAAGCCTACACCGCCGTGACCTTCAAAGTGCCCACCTCCCAACTGGTGAGCCGGGCCCGCGAAGACCAGGAGTTGGGCGCCCGGATCAAGGCGGATCCCAACCTGCTCGCTTTCTCCGGCGGCCTGTTGTTGAAGGTCGGCGATGAGATCATCGGTGCCATCGGGGTGAGTGGCGCCGAGCCCGGGCACCACGATGAAGAGTGCGGCCGGGTCGGACTGAACAGGATCAAGGACCGGTTGAAGTAATCCATCGACGACATCCGGCCCATCTACGCCGCTGTTGGAGGGCATCCACGGGCCGATCTCAGGGGTTGCGGTTTTCGTCCGAGAAAAGTCTGGAGCGTACTGCAGATGCCAGCGGACATTCGTCGCATCGTTACCAGCCATGACGCCGACGGCAACGCGATCATTGCCTCGGCGGCCCCGCCGTCACGGGTCGTCGATCTGTCCGCTCATGGGCCCAGGTTCTACGAGATCTGGAACACCCGCGAAACGCCGGCCCGCATCGATCGCAACGCCGCGGAGCCTCACGAAGAGCAATTGACGCTGGCGCCTCCACGGCAGGGGACTCGCATCCGCGTGCTCGACATCCCGCCCGACTCCCGCGAGCTGAACGACCTGGATGCGGCGCAAGCCCGGCGGCACTTCGAGCTGATCGGTGCGGCGGAGGCTTCGACTCGCCATGAAGGCGGCCCGCATCCTTTCATGCACCGCACCGAGACGATCGATTACGGCATCATCCTCTCGGGCGAGATTTATCTCATCGTCGACGCAGGGGAGATGCTCTGCCGGGAAGGCGACATCATCATTCAGCGTGGCACCAATCACGCTTGGGCGAACCGCTCCAATCGAATCTGCAGGATCGCGTTCATCCTGATCGACGGAGTCTTCGACCCCTCCTTGCGTGAGGTGTTGTAGTCCGGAACCAGCAACCGGCGAACTCTAGCTCAACCGCCCCCGTTTCAGGGCGCTGACCACTTCCTCTGCTGACATGACGTCGGCGAAGAGGGCGCACATGTTGTTCAGCGTCGCGTTATGCTCGGCGTCCGAGAGGGCTGCGTTGCCGTCGCTGACGAAGATGACTTTGTAGTTGAGCTGCATGGCATCGCGGGCCGTGGACTCGCAGCAGCAGTTCGTCAGCGTCCCCGTCACGATGAGCGTGTCGATGTCCCTATCCTGGAGCAACTGGTGGAGATCGCAGGTGCCCGGGATGAAGGCGGCGAAGCGGCCTTTGTCGACTTTCAGGTCCGGCTCACGGATATCCAGCTGCGGCCACAGCTGCCAATAGTGGGCGCCGGGCGCGAACGCCTCCTGATGCGCTTTGCGGATTTGAGTGGGAAAGCGGTTGTAGAAGCTCGACCAATCCTGGAGCGCGCCGACCGGCGTGGTGAAGCGAACGAAGATATTCGTGCCGCCCGCGGCCCGGACTGCGTTCGAGATGGCGTTCACCGTCGGGACGATCTCACGGGCGGCCGGCACCTCGACGGGAGCTCCAGGCTCCATGAAGCCGTTCTGCAGGTCGATGACCACGTGCGCGGTGCGCGTCGGATCGAGATCATCGAACAGGTGCAGCCGGCCGCCCCGTTCCGCGGTGAGACGTTCGAGTAACTCCGGATCGAGGGTGATGCGGTGCATGGTGGGCTCGCTTGCGAGAGTGCGATGTCGTCGCGGCAGCTTACTCCGCGCGGCCCACACCGGCGAGAGCTGCCCGGCACCTGCTGCAGCAGATCGCGCGGCGCCCGCAACCCCCGCGGCTCGTCAGCCCGGCTTCAACGCCATGAGCGCAAACTCCTCGAAGAGCACTTGCGCCGCGAGTTGTGCGGTGTTGGTCGTGGGGTCGTACTCGGGTGCGACCTCCACCACGTCGGCGCCGACGATATCGAGTCCCGCCAGGGCGCGCAGCAATGCGAGTCCCTCGCGGGGCTCCAGCCCACCCGCCTCGGGCGTTCCGGTACCCGGGGCGTAGGCGGGGTCGAAGCCGTCCACATCCACCGTCACATAGACCGGTCCGTCGCCGACGACCTCGCGGGCTTTTTGGGCGACCGCATCGAGACCCATTCGCATGAAGTCCTCCATGTAGACGACGGTCATGCCGGCGACATGGGAGAACTCCCAGAACATGCTGGATGAGCCCCGGATGCCGATCTGGATCGTGCGCTCAGGGTCGAGCACGCCGTCCAGCACGGCCAGCCGAAAGGGCCCGCCGTGGTGAAACTTCGATCCGTCGTAGGCACCCATCGTGTCGCAGTGAGCGTCCAGGTGTACGAGCCCGACGGGCTTCTCCTTTCCCAAGGCCTTCAGTATCGGGTAGGTGATTGAATGGTCACCGCCGACGGACAGCGGCCGCACGCCCTGGGCGTGCAAGGAGCGGTAGAAGCTTTCGATGTCCTCGAGTGACTGCTCGAGGCTGTAACGGCTGCGGAACGGGACGTCACCGATATCGGCGGCCCTGACCTTGCTTTGCGGGACATCGCGCATCGTATGGTGATAGGGGCCGATGCGCTCGACGGTCCGCACCGCGCGCGGCCCGAAGCGCGCACCGGATCGATTGGAGACGCCGAGATCCATGGGAACCCCCACGACGGCAATGTCCAGATCCGCCGCGCCCGCCACGTGCGGCAGTCCCATGAAGGTCGGTATGCCCGAATACGGCATGCTGCGCCGATCACCGTTGCGCTGGACTGCCTTGGCGGCCTCCTTCAGGACCGGGTCGTCCACTGAGAAAGCTCCGGCGTCTGCGTAGCGGCGCCGCAGCCGGTCGAGTTTTTGGGAATCCATGCTTGGCTCCTGCCCGGGAGGGGGGAGAAGGCGGGCTGCCGGTACTGTTAACTGTACTGCGGGAAACGTCCATCGCCCTGCGTCCACCGGCGAGCGAGGCGGCAGCTCAGGTGCCGCAAAAAGTCTGCATCACGCGCTCCGACGGCTCGGGCGGTCGTGCGTACTCGTCAGCATCTTCTCGTTCGAGACAGGGCCGCTGCAGAATGCCCAGAATCCGGTGGAAGGGGGCGAAGTTGCCGCCCTCGGCCGCCGCGAGAGCCGCCTCCACGCGATGATTGCGCGGAATGAAGGCGGGATTGGCGGCGCGCATGCTGGCGACTCGTTCCGGGATCGTCCGCGGGTCCCGAGCCAGACGCTCCCGCCAGCCGGCCAGCCACCCGTCCAGGTCGGACACCGATGAAAACAACTCGTGCAGGCGTGGTAGCGCGTTGGGATCCTCCACAACGAGCGCGAGCCTACGGAAGGTCAACGTAAAGTCAGCATGCGACTGGTGCATGGCCGTGAGCAGGTTACGAACGAGCTCGGCGTCGCCGTCCTCGGCCGACGCGAGTCCGATCTTGCGGCGCATCCCGGTCAGGAAGAGGGTATCGAACTCTTCGATGAACGGTCCGATGACGTCGGTCGCCAGCGCAATCGCCTCGTTCTCGTTGGAATCGATCAGCGGCAGCAGTGTTTCGGCGAACCGCGCGAGGTTCCACTGTGCGATCGCGGGTTGGTTGGAGTAGGCGTAGCGGCCGTTGTGGTCGATCGAGCTGAAGACGGTGCGCGGATCATACTCATCCATGAACGCACACGGTCCATAGTCGATGGTCTCGCCCGAAATCGACATGTTGTCCGTGTTCATGACACCGTGGATGAAGCCAACCAGCATCCATTGCGTGATGAGAGCGGCCTGGCGTCGCGCAACCTCCTTCAGGACGGCCAGAGCGGGCGAGCCGGCCGCGCGAGCCGCGGGATAGTGTCGCGTGATCACGTACTCCAGCAGGTCGCGCACCCCCTCCTGATCGCCCCGGGCCGCGAAGTACTGGAATGTCCCGACGCGAATGTGACTCGTGGCCACGCGGGTCAATACCGCCCCGGGCAAAGCCCCCTCGCGATACACCCGCTCTCCGGTCGCTACCACGGCCAGGGATCGAGTGGTGGGAATGCCCAGAGCGTGCATCGCCTCGCTGATGAGGTACTCACGCAGCATGGGGCCGAGAGCCGCGCGTCCGTCGGCACTGCGGGAGAAGGGTGTGAGACCTGCCCCCTTGAGTTGAATGTCGCGCAGGACTCCATCGCGCCCGCGGACCTCGCCCAGCAAAATGGCGCGGCCGTCACCCAGCCGCGGTACGAAGGCGCCGAACTGGTGTCCGGCATAGGTCATGGCGATCGGGGTCGCATCCTCCGGCAGCTCATTGCCCGAGAGCAGTGCGGCCGCGTCGCGTTCCAGCGCTTCGGGATCCAGGCCCAGCTCCGCGGCCAGCTTCGTGTTGAGCACCACGAGCCGGGGATTCGCGACGGGCGTTGGGTTCACCTGCGCGTAGAACCGGCCCGGTAAGGAGTAATAGCTGTGCTGTAAGCCCAGTCGCATCGCCGCCGCCCGTGAAAATGCTGCGTTGCCTCATTCTGCCAGCGCCGGGCGACGCAGTCACCGCGCCTGGCCGCAGAAATGAGCGCGGCTATTTCCGGGTGGCCAGAATTCCGTCGCCGCGCGGTTCCGTGGCAAAACCTGCGCTCCGCAGCCGTGCCGCCACCTCATTCGGAACGTCGCGGCCGCTGGTGAGCCTGTTAGGCGTCCCGGTGTAATGAAACAACCGGCCCTTGCGGCGCAGCACCCGGGCCAGCTGGTCGTAGAAGGCCTGCGAGTACAGCTCTCCAGCAATCCCGAAGCGCGGCGGATCGTGCAGAGCCGCGTCGACGCTGGCGTCCGGCAGCTCCTGGATGCTTTTCGTGACATCCGCGTGAGTCAGTTTCAAGACGTCGCCCGCTTCGGGCGACCAAGGGTTGAGGCTACGCAACCACAGGACATCGGCGCTCTTCTCGTACGAGAGAACTCGCGACGCCCCGCCGTGCAGACACCAGGCGGCGAAATAGCCAAGGCCGCCGCACGTATCCAGGATGACCTTGCCGCGTGGCTCGATCCAGGCCACCTTGCGCGCCGCGTCCTCGTAGGGCGAGATCGTCGCGGTGGGCAGCATCTTGATGCCGTCGATCTCGAAGGTCGGCGGACCCCATTCGGTGGGCACGAGCTTCAGGAGGGAGCGGGTGAAGCGGGAGGCGGGAAGAAAGGCGCTGCCGCTCCAGTAGTAGATAGTGCGCTCCTTGCAGCTCTCGAGCCACGGGTAAAGTTGGCCGGCATGGCGCCAACCGGCTGCATCGAGCTCGACTCGCGCCGTGGATCGGTCGAGATCCAGTGAGCACTCGACGGCGGCTGCGCCGGCTTGCAGCGCCGCGCGCAGCCGCTCGTGTTCCTTCTGTGTCAGGAGGGGGCCCACTTTGTCTCACTGACCGGGGCTCGGGGGGCTGATCGGGGTGCCGCCCAAGGCCATGTAGAGGCGCGTCGTGTCGATGAGCCGCTGCGCCTTGATCCGTGACAGGCCCAGCTGCGCCTGCGCGGTCGAGCGTTCCGCATCCAGCACATCCAGGATTCCCGAGTTGCCCACGCTGTAGCTGCGACGGACCAGGTCTCTCGCGGTGGCAGCCGTTTGCGCGGCGACCGTCTGTGAGTTGAACAGGTCTTCGTCGTTCGCGAGCGCCTGCAGATCATCCGCGACATCGCCGAAGGAGCGCAAAATGACCTGACGGTAGTCGGCGAGCGCGGCCTGGTAGCCGTCGACCGCCGCGCGCTGCTGCGCGCGTAACCGGCCGCCATCGTACAAGGGGGCAGTCAGGTTGGCGGCGATACTCCACGCCGCCGCGGCGCCTTCGAAGAGGCCGCCGGGTGTCAGCGCCTGCTGTGTGAGAGTGCCGCTCAAGGTGATGTTGGGGTAGAGATTGGCCGTGGCCACGCCGATCGCCGCGCTGGCGGCGTGCAACTGCGCTTCCGCGGCCCGGATGTCCGGCCGGCGACGGACGAGCTGCGACGGCAGGGTGAGCGGGATCTCGGCAGGCAGCACGAAATCGGCCAGGGTCAGCGACGGCGGTGTCCACTCGGCCGGAGCCTGTCCGACGAGAATGGCCA
>DASZVD010000162.1:0-5931 GCA_035547375.1 Steroidobacteraceae bacterium | reverse complement strand
CGAGAATTTTTGCGAGACCGGCAAACAATTCGATGCGCAGCTCGCGACTCTCGGTGCCACGCCGCTGCAGCCACGTGTGGATTGCGATGTGGATTTCGAGGTACCCGCCGGCGCCTGGATCGATGCGATTGTTGACCGGCTCGCCACATTGCGTTCGGCCATCACGCCACCGCGAAGCGTGGCCTTTGCGGAACACCGCTCGGCGTCCATCTCCAACGCATACACGCGCAAGAATCCCTTTAACGCGCCAGTACTCCTCAATCAGCGATTGACGGCGCGCGGGTCCACCAAAGACGTACGGCACATCGAATTGTCCCTCACCGGCTCGAACATGCACTACGAGCCCGGGGATGCGATCGGCATCGTGCCGCACAACGACGCAGCTCAGGTCGATGCATTGCTCCAGGCACTGCCCTTTGCCGCGAACGCGCCCGTTGTAGTGGAGTCCCGCGAGGTGTCGCTTCACGACAGCCTGCGAGACCGATATGACATCGGCTTGTTGAGCCAGGCATTCCTGGAACGCTACGCGAGCGCGGTGACGGACACCGGGCTGCCTGAGCTGCTGAAAAAGCAGTCGCCGGAGGTCTTGCAACGTCTCATTGCTGAGCGGACCTTGATCGATCTGGTCCGGGAGCATCCTCCGCTCGGGCTCGACGCGGGCGCGTTCGCAAGGTTGCTGCGCCCGCTCGCGCCGCGGCTGTATTCGATCGCTTCGAGCATGCGCACGGCCCCTGACGAAGTGCACCTGACCGTGAGCGTGGTGGAGTACGCGAGCTCGAGCGGCTCACGTCGCGGCGTGGTCTCGGGCTTTCTCGCCGATCTCGCCTCCGACGCCGCGACCGCTCCTATCTATCTCCACCGCAATCCCGGCTTCCGCCTCCCCGATTCCGACAGGCCGATCATCATGATAGGGCCTGGCACGGGCGTCGCACCGTTTCGGGCCTTCGTGGCCGAGCGCGCGGCGGTCAACGCCCGGGGGCGCAACTGGCTTTTCTTTGGCGACCGCTCGTTCGAGACAGACTTCCTGTACCAGTCCGAATGGTTGGACTGGCGTAAGCGCGGCGTGCTGACGCGCTTCGACGTCGCATTTTCCCGCGATCAGCGGGAAAAATCGTACGTGCAGCATCGCATGCGTGAGCACGGGGCGCAGCTATGGGCGTGGCTGGAGGAGGGTGCGCACTTATATGTCTGCGGCGATGCGCAGCGCATGGCGGTGGATGTTCACGACACTTTGCTCGAGATTACGAAACAACACGGCGGGCGCAGTGATGAGGGAGCCGGCGAGTACCTCCTGCAGCTGCAGCGCGAGCACCGCTATCAGAGAGATGTGTACTGATGAGCAGCCCGCCACGCCGCTTCGACCTGTCCCGCCCGCTGGCGGAGTTGAATCCGAATGAGCAGGCCAAGTACGACAGCCAGTATCTGCGTGGCACACTGCAGGCGAGTCTGGCGGACCCGGTCACCGGCGCCGTGGGCGAAACCGACACGCTGTTCACGAAGTTCTTCGGGATTTACCAGCAGGACGACCGCGATCTGCGGGATGACCGGCGGCGGGCGAAGCTCGAGCCTCGCTACCAGTTCATGGTTCGCGTACGCCTTCCCGGTGGGGTGTGCACACCAAGGCAGTGGCTGTCGCTGGACGCGCTCGCGCGCGAGTATGCCGGCAGCACGCTCCGCCTCACGACACGTCAGACCTTTCAGTTTCACGGCATCCGCAAGCGCCATCTGCGAGCACACATCCAAGGTATCAACGCCGCCGGACTCGATACGGTGGCGGCCTGCGGCGACGACAATCGCAATGTGATTTGCACGGCCAATCCGCTGCAGTCGCCGGCTCATGCCGAGGTCAGCGCGCTGGCGAAACTCATTGGGCGGCACCTGCTCCCGCGCACAGGTGCCTATGAGGAGGTCTTTCTCGAGACCACCCCAAAAGCGCCCCGGAGCGGCTCCTCGGCGCCCCGGAGCGACGCCGAGGAGCCGCTGTACGGCCGCACTTATCTGCCCCGTAAATTCAAGATCGCGCTGGCGATACCGCCGCACAACGACGTTGACGTCTTCGCGCACGATCTCGGCTTTGTCGCCAACGTGGAGAACGGCCGCATCAGCGGCTACAACGTGGCGGTTGGCGGCGGGATGGGAATGACTCACAGGGTGCCCGCAACCTTCCCGCGCCTCGGCGAGGTGATCGGCTTCTGTGCTCCCGAGGACGTGTGTGCCGTGGCCGCGCACAGCATGTGTATTCAAAGAGACTACGGGGATCGCAAGGACCGCTCGCACGCACGGTTCAAATACACGATCGAGGATCGGGGCGTGGCTTGGTTCCGCGCCGAGCTCGAGCGGCGCACGGGCCGGCCCTTGCAGGGCGCACGCGCATTTCATTTCGACACTTCCGGTGATCGCTCCGGCTGGTATCAGGGCGCCGATGGGCGTTGGCACTACGGCCTGTTTGTCCAGAACGGACGGATCGCCGACCTGCCGGGGCAGGCGTTGCTGACAGGCTTGCGGGCGATCGCCGCCAGCCATGCAGGTGTGTTCGCGCTCACGACGAATCAGAACCTGATTCTGGCGGGGATCGCGGAACACGACCGGGCCGGGATCGAGCGCCTGCTGGGCGATCACGCCATCGGGACTCAGGGGGGCGGCAGCGCCTTGCGCCGCAACTCGCTCGCCTGCGTGGCGCTGCCGACCTGTGGCCTGGCAATGGCGGAGAGCGAGCGTTATCTGCCGCAATTGCTCGACAAGCTCGAGGTCATCGTCGCCGCGGCCGGACTCGAGGAGCAACCCATTTCCATTCGCATGACGGGGTGCCCCAATGGCTGCGCCCGTCCCTATCTGGCGGAAATCGCGCTCGTCGGCAAAGCTCCGGGCAAGTACAACCTTTACATGGGCGCGAGCGCCAACGGTGACCGCCTCAACGCGCTCTACCGGGAGAACATCGGAGAGCGGGAGATCCTGGAGGCTCTCCGGCCCGTGCTCCACCGCTATGCGGGCGAGCGCTCACCGGGCGAAGCTTTCGGAGATTTTGTCGTGCGAGCGGGATTCGTGCGCGCGATGAGGCACGGTCGGGACTTTCAGCGGGCGAGTCCGGCGGGTCCCGGCGGCTAGCGCGCAGGCTTCACGTGCCGGATGCCCGCAGCAGCGTGTCAGGCTGTGGTCCGTGGAATGAGCGCCAGAGTCTCAATCCGGGCGGCTAGAATGGGGCTTCCAATCCAGCTGCATCGAGATAAGGAGCGCCATGGTCACAGCGGTCATCTTGATCAATACGGAGCCGGCCCGGACGGGGGCCGTGGCAGAGTCCTTGAGCGAGATGAAGGGTGTTTCGGAGGTGTATTCGGTTGCCGGAAACTACGATCTGGTGGCGCTCGTTCGGGTCAAGGAGAATGAGAAGCTCGCAGATCTGGTCGGCGACCGTGTGCGGGGCATAGCAGGGGTCATCCGTACGCAGACCCTGATCGCCTTCCGGGTGTATTCCCGGCACGACCTGGAGAGCCTGTTCAGCCTGGATTGAGGTGGGCTGATGCAGCGGCAGTCCATAGCTCCGTGACCGCCGGCGCATTCGACGGTCCCATCACCCACGGTGCGCTTCGGCTGCCCGGCCCCAGGAACCTGTCGGCTCAGATTTTGGCGATCACCTGCTCCCAATCAATCGTGACACCGGGAATGGCAGTGAGCGGTGTTTGTCCTGCGAGCTCGAGAACGGTCGCGCGTCCGTAACGACCGGCTTCAAGCCGATAGACACTCAGAGTGCGATCGCCGGGATTGACGAGCCACACTTCGCGGACCCCGGCGCGCTCGTAGGCTGGAAGTTTGACGACCTGATCGTGCCTGGCCGTACCAGGTGACAGGACCTCCGCGAGCCAGTCAGGGGCGCCGCGCAAACCACGCGCATCGACCTTCCTACCGTCGGAAACGATGAGAAGGTCGGGCTGCACCACGGTGTCGACCTGATCGTCCGCTTCGCTGGACTTGGGTAAGCGCACATCGAGCGGAGCCACGTAAACGCGGCAAGATTTGCCTTCGAGCGCGTTGGCGATCTGGCGAAGGAGCTCACCGACAATCACCTGGTGTGACGGAGAGGGGGACGGCGGCTCTCTGACATAGGCCGTTCCATCGACCAGTTCATTGCCATAAGTCGCAGACCACGTGAGGTAGTCGGCGTAGGTATGTTGGTCCGTGTCTCGCTTGAGGACTGCCATAGTCGTGCTCAATGTGTTTGATAGGAGTGATCATGGGCTTACCGTTAGTCTGCTGCGGTTGGGAGGCGAGCGCAATGCTCTCGGAATGGCGAAACAGCCTGTTTCGATCGATCCGCACTGTGTACACGGGTGTCGCAAATACTCTCCTCCGACGTAGGGATCACGTGCGAACAGCCCACGCAAATCCTACGTAGGTTCACCACGCTGGAACCGCGCTCTGAACGGAATAAACCGTGTTGCCTCCCACCTGCGCGCGAGGAGCGGTATCAACAGGAGCGCCGTGATCAGGACACGAGCCAGGATCGGAACGTGAGAGCTGAGCGCGCGAACCGGTGGATGGCACATTCAAGGCAGCGGGCGGAGCGCCTCTTCGAGGGTCTGCGCCTGCAGCATCCGTTCTGCTACGGCGTCGATTTGCGCGTCACTTGCGCCGCGCAGACGAGCCTGGACTGTCTCCGTCAGTGGTCCAAAACGTAAGGCGAGGAGTTTAATGGTGAGCTCCACCCGCCCCGCTGTCTTGCCTTCCTCCCTGCCTTGGGCGAAGTAGCGGCGAGCGAAGTCGCTCTGGTATTCGTATCCGAGAGAGTTCATGGTGGCCTCAACCGCCTCGGGGGCGTTTTTCAGAAGGGACATCAAGATGAGGTCAAGATACATCCCGGAGCGTTCGGCGTCGATATCGGCGCTGGCGACGATCGCGGCGGAGGCGATGCGCGCGACCAGCGGAATGTCCGTGCTTTGCCCGTGTTCTATCGCTGATAGAACGGCGAGCTCAACATTCTCTTTGGCAGTCCGTAGCTCAGTGACCGCCGGCGCATTCGACGGCCCCACCACCCACGGTGTGCATCGGCTGCCCGGCCCCAGCTCTATGGGTTGGGCCGCCCAACGGGCCACGGCTTCCTCGACCGTGATGACGAGCAGGCACACGGGGCAGCGATGTCGGGCGCGCAGATTGGCAATGTAAGCGGGCCATGCGTAGGGCTTGTCGTCATCGCACGCCAGCTGCACCTCCACGATGACGCCCAGCACCTTATGCGTCCGACGCAACAGAAATAACACCAGATCGGCACGATATTCAGCAGGTCGAAGGTTGCTCAGGTCCGAGGACTCAGCACGGATCTCGTCGTGCTCAGGCAGCTGCACCTCGAGCTCGCGCAGCAGGTCCGCCGCCGACCCGGAACGGTTGCGGAACAGGAGCAGGATCAATTCGTGCAGGTACGAGGGCATCTGAGCAGGCTAAGAGCTCCTTGATGTCCGGAACAGCCCTGATAACTCGCTCAAACATCTAGAAACAGTGGTGTGGCCCGCGGAGTGACCCATGCCCATGGCTTGCGGGTTGCTGTCGGCATCGATGACGTGGCAGCCGGCAAGCCCTGTACCCTTACTGGGTGTGCGCTGGCGGAGGCATGACCTTCTAGTAGATGCCCGGGACCAGCCGCCAGGTCCGATTCCGGTAGCTCGCGTATTCGACGCCGAAATGCTCGGCGAGCAGGCGTTCTTCCGCCCGGATGCGCGCCAGGAGCGGTATCAACAGGAGCGCCGTGATCAGGACGCCGAGCCAGGATCGGAACGTGAGAGCCCACCCGAGGGCGCCCAGGAGCATGCCCGAATAGCTGGGATTGCGGACGAAGCGATAGATGCCGGTCGTTACCAGCTCGTGCTGTGGTTGGATGGCCACCAGGCCGCTGAAGCGACGGCCCAGTACGAAAACCGGCCACAGCCGTAATACGCCTCCGAT
>DASZVD010000161.1:0-5976 GCA_035547375.1 Steroidobacteraceae bacterium | reverse complement strand
CCTGACGCCGGTGGCGCCCGCATTGCCAGCGGGGTCTGCGCCGCCCGTGAAGCCGGTTGCCGCAGCCCCGGCGCCCGCCGGTAACCGGCAGGCCGCCGCTCGCGCAGGAGTTGCCCACAAATGAGTATGTCCAACCGCGCGCGGCGCATGGCTCAGCATCACCTGCGCAACCGCGCCCAGGCCGAGCTCAACCTGATTCCGCTGATCGACATCCTGTCGGTGATGGTCTCGTTTCTGCTGGTCTACTCGACCGAGGTCGAGGTGATCCAGAACAGCAAGGGCATCGAGATCCCGCAGTCGATCGCGCAACAGGCGCCGAAGCAATCGGTGGTCGTGATGATCACGAAGGGCGATGTCTTCGTGCAGGGCGAGCGCGTGGCGAGTGTCGCCGACGTGCAGTCATCGAAGGATGCGATCGTCGGACCCTTGCGTGATGCGCTGAAGCGCCCGCTGCTGATCGGCAAGGACATGACCGAGAAGGATCTCGCGCAGCGCGAGATCACGATCATGGCGGACAAGAGCCTGCCGTATGACGTGTTGAAGAAGGTCATGACCACGTGCACGGATGCGGACTATGGCCGCATCTCGCTCGCCGTGATCCAGAAGGAGAAGCCGGTAGCGACCGGCTTCAAGCCGGTGTAGGCGCACGTCATGACGACGCTGGCACCGTTTTACCGCGAATTCGACCTGCCCTGGGAAGGCGATCCCGAGTCGACCGCGCGCTTCCGCAGGATCCTGCAGGTCCTGCTCATTCTGTTGGTGGTGTTCGCCATCCTGTTCGCGGTGTTGCCGATGCCGAAGCCCACCGCCGCGGAGACCGAGATCCCGCAGCGCCTGGCGCGGGTCATGATCGAGGAAAAGCCGAAACCGCCGCCGCCCCCGCCGAAGGTCGAGCAGAAGCCGAAGGTGGAGCCGCAGAAGAAGATTCCGGTGCCGCCGGCGAACGAGAAGCAACAGGCGCACGAGAAGGCGCAGAAGCAGCTCAACCAGTTCAAGGACGAGCTCGCCGACCTGCGTGAGCAGATGGATCTCAGCCCCATGCAGACGAAGAATCTGTCGGGGGCCGTGGGCGCCGATACTCATGCCGAGCGGTCGCTCATCACCTCGAAGATCGGCAGCGGCAGCAGCGGCATCACGTCCGCGAACTCGAGTCGCGGCTTCGGTACCGGCGCAGGCTCTCTGACCGGACACGACACGACGGCGGTGACGTCTTCCATCGCGCGTTCCGGCCTCAACGGTCGTGGGCCGTCGCGTACGGGCAGCAGCGGCAAGGCCGCGCGCTCTCGCGAGGAAATCGAGACGGTCTTCGACCGTAACAAGGGCGCGATCTACGCTCTCTACAACCGCGCCACCCGCGTCAATCCCGAGTTGCAGGGTAAGCTGGTGCTCGAATTCACGATCTCACCCGCCGGCGAGGTGACCATGTGTCGCGTCGTCTCGACGGAGCTCAATGACAAGGAGCTCGAGAACAAGATCGTCTCGCTGGTGCGGCTGTTCCATTTCGAGGCGAAGGACGTCGAGACCATCACGACCACCAAGCCGATCGACTTCTTCCCGTCAGGATGAGGGGGTAGGGGGTTGAGCCATGAACCTGCGGTCGGAGATCGAGTTCTACAGCGAGCTGCGTCTGGTTGACAAGGCGCGGCTCCTGAATCTCTTTCTGCACGAGCTGGCCGAAGAGGCTCGCTGCACTTATGGCCCCGGCGCGGATCAGGTCCACGACACCGCGCACTTGCGCTTCGTGAACGAGCTGCTGCACCGCCTGACCCGGGTGATCGAGCAGCTCCTTGCCGAGGAAGCCACCCGGCCGGCGGACGACGTCGTGCTGCGGATGCTGCTCGCACCAAGAGCTGACAAGGTCGCCGAGCGCCTGGTCTACAACGCTTACGGCCGGGCCATTCAGGGCTTCGAGAGCTACGATACCACGGTGTTGATGGGCTGATCGCCCGCCGCTGTGCGAGCGCTCAAGGTCCCGTGCGCGCCAGCGCCGCCAGGGCGTCGCCCGTCAGACGGAAGATCTGCCACTCGCTTTTCAGCTCGGCGCCGAGATTCCGATAGAACCGGATCGACGGCTCGTTCCAATCCAACACTGACCATTCGAGACGGCCGCAATCACGCTCCACCGCCGTCCGGGCGAGCCACGCCAGGAGCTTCTTGCCGACACCGTGGCCGCGGGCCTCCGGGTGGACGAAGAGGTCCTCGAGATAGAGGCCGGGCTTGCCGAGGAAAGTGGAGTAGTTGTGGAAGAACAGGGCGAAGCCTGCAGGCTCGCCCGCCACGCAGGCGAACACCACTTCCGCATAGCGGTGCGGGCCGAATAGCGTTTTGCGCAGGCCGTCCACGGTGGCAATGCACTCGTGCTCCAAGCGTTCGTACCGGGCGAGGGCCTGGATGAAAGAGAGAATGAGCGGGACTTCGTCCTCGGTGGCCGGACGGATGGTGACGGTGTCGCTCACGAATGAGGTCTCCTCCTGTTTGCGCTGCCGCCGCTGTTTGCGCTGCCGCCGCGGCTGCGCGCATTTAGCCCGTGCTCTGCAGTCCTTGCGCAATACCCGCGATGCTGGCGAGCAATGCCTCGAACAGATCACGATCGTGCCCGCCGTCGGCGCGCCAGCGCTGCAGCAGGTCCACCTGCATGAGGTTCATCGGGTCCACATAGGGGTTGCGCAGCTGGATGGAGCGCTGCAGGGTCGGATTGGTATCGAGCAATGCCCGGCTGTTCTTGATGGTCAGCACCTGCTCGCGGGCAGCTTCGTATTCTGCGCGGATGTCGGTGAAGAAATGCCGCAGCGGCTCGGGCGCCAATACCTGGTATTGCTCGGCGATGTCGAGGTCGGCGCGAGCCAACATGGTCTCGACATCGTCGATCAGGTTCCGGAAGAAGAACCAATTCGCGTATGCCTCCTGCAGGCGCGGGAGACCGTGTTTATCCAGCGCGGCGCGCAAGCCGGAGCCGGCGCCGTACCAGCCGGGAATCATATGACGCGACTGCGTCCAGGCGAATACCCAGGGAACCGGCAAGAGCCCTTCGACGCTCTTGTTGTCTTCGCGGTGAATGGAGCGCGAGCCGATCTGCATGCGTTCGATCACATCGATGGGAGTGACCGCACGGAAATATTCATAGAACCCGGAGCCGCCGTAGACGAGGTGTCGGTAGGCGTCGCGGCTCGCATCCGCAACGGTAGTGGCGCACTCCAGGAGTGATGGAGAGTCCGGCGGCAGGGTGCCGTGCTTCGCCGCCGACGTAGTCAGGCTCAATGCGCTGAAGGCACGCTCCAGGGACCGCATCGCAATGGGGCGCAATCCGTAACCTTGCTTGATGGTCTCGCCTTGTTCGCGAATGCGGAGTACGCCATTGACGGCGCCGGCCGGCGCGGCCATCACGATTGAGTCGATGCGGTCGCCACCACGCGCCAGGCTCGCCCCGCGGGCGTGAAACACGACGTGCCTGTCACCCGCCGCCGCGAGCACCTGCGCGAGAGCACGTTGCGCCTGGTGTATCGCCATGCGTGAGGCGCAGGTGCCGGCCTCTTTGTTGCTGTCCGAGTAGCCCAGCAGCACGCACTGCTGCCGGCCATGGGCTTCGAGGTGGCGTTGGTACAGCGGGTCGGCCAACAGCTCCTGCATCGTCTCGCCGCAACGTTCCAGGGCGTTGACCGACTCGAATTGCGGCGCGATGTCCAAGGCAACCTCGCCCGTGCGTTTGTCGTAAACAGAGGCCCACCGGGCCAGCAGCAGGGCGGCGAGGACGTCATCCGCGCCCTTCGCACCGCTCACGATGAAGTAGCCGACGGCCTCGGGGCCGTAGCGGGCGCGCCCTTGCGCGATGGCTTCGAACACGGCGAGATTCCGCTTTCCCAGTGCGTCGAGCTCGATGGTTGGACCGCGATCCCGTTCCAGTGCGTCCGCCAGCAGCTCACGACGTTCAGCGCTCGAGCGCTCGAGCCATTGCGGATCGTCGTAGCCGCGAGCGATGACCTGATGGAGCACGCTCGCGTGTTGGCGAACATCCAGGGTTGCCAGATGGAATCCGAATGTATCGATCCGGCGCAGCAGACGCCGCACATAGTACAGGCCGGCGTGCGTGCCCTTGTTGGCTTGCAGGCTCGCTGCAATGACACGGATGTCGTCCCCGAATTGCCTGGCCTTCTCGTAGCCGTTCGCGCGTCCCTCGAAGGTGCACCGCAGGCGCTCGCCAATCTGCGCCAGGAAGACGCGATATGGCATCCGATCATGCCGTGCCGGAGTAATGGCGCGCGCGCCCGGCAGGAGCGTCATGTACTGCTCGATTCGCTTCGTCAGCTCGGGCGAGACGCTGATCCGGCTGGCGCTCTGCGAGAGCCGGTGCGCGACCACCTGGCACTCTTCGAAGTACCTGTTGATGATGACCTGCTGTTGCCGGGCCATCGTTTCCCGGATCGTCTTCGCGTGGACGTCGGGATTCCCGTCCATGTCGCCTCCGACCCAGGAGCCGAAGTGCAACAAGGAGGGCAGCTCGATCGAGTCCGCTTGCACCCCATAGAGCTTCTCCAGTGCCTGCGCGAGCTCTTCATAGAAGGCGGGGACGACGCGATACAGGATCTCGACGAGGTAGAAGAGAACCTGCTCCCGCTCGTCGGCTACCGTGAGTCGCTCTCGCGGATGCTCCTCCGTCTGCCAGGCAGCCGTGAGCTCTATCCGTATGCTGCTCCAGATCGTGCGTGTCTCGTGCGGCGTGAGTGTCGGATCGAGCCGGTCGAGCATCAACTGCGCGATGCGCTGCTGCTTGTGCAGCAAGGTTTTACGCATGGACTCCGTAGAGTGAGCGGCGAAAACCGGCTCGATGCGCAGGCTGGCGAGGAGCTCGAGCACGTCCTCGAGGCTGAGCCCCTGATTCTTGAGCGCGACGATGGCGTCTTCCACCCCTCCGGGCTGCGGCCGCTGGCTGTCCTTTACGAAGTAGTCGCGGCGGCGGCGGATACGATGAACGCGCTCCGCCAGGTTGACCACCTGGAACCACATTGAAAACGAGCGCACCAGGTCGCGTGCGAGGGCCGGCGGACGGTCCCGGACACTCGCTGCCAACTCGCGGCTTGCCAGCGGGTCACCTTCGCGCCGTCCGATAGCGGCCAGCCGGTCGAGCTCCACGAGTTTGAAGAGGGAATCGCCCCCTTGTTCGGCCAGGATCTCGCCGACGAGGGCGCCGAGGGCGTGCACGTCGTCGCGCAATGCCTCGTGCTTGGGCGGGAAATGAATGTTGCTGCGGCTGACCACGATGAACTCGATAGTTTACCGCTTTAGGGGGCTCGTGGGGGGCGGCGCTTCAGTCATCGGTGGCGTGAGCGCTCGGCGGGGGCGAGTCCTCGGCGGCCTCGAGTCCCTCGTGCGCTCGAGCCCCTGGTGGGGCGGTCAGTCCCAGGTGTTGGCCTTGGCGGCGAAATCGGCCGTGCGGGTGACTGGCACGACGCAGAAGCGCTGGCCCGTGGGAGCCTCCAGGACCCACCAATCGCGGATTTGCTTGACGCGCCGGGCACCGAGCTTTTCGAGGCGGCGCACCTCGGCCTCGACATCATCCGCTTCGATGTCGAGGTGTACGCGGCTGGGATGACTCACCTGCTGTACCTCGAGGTGCGGCTCGTCGGGTGGGGTATCCAGCAGACGGTAGCCGGCATCCTCGGGTTGGGCCGAGGCTTTGACCGCATACCCGAGGGCGTTGCTCCAGAAGGCGGCAGCGCTCTCGAGGTCGTCGGTCTGACAATCGATGATGAATCCGCCCAGACGGCTCTTGTGCATGGTGAGGGCCTCCCTTGGTTTCATTGGAAGAACCGGCCTGCGCAGCGAGAGGCGTGCAGGTCCGGCAGCCTGCTAACCTGCCAGCAAAACGGATTCGGCGCGCTCCAGCTCTTCCGGCTGCCCGTAAATGACGACGATGTCGCCGTCGCGCAGCACGGTGTCGTTCGCCGGCTCACGACCGAGAATGCCCAACCTTCTTATTCA
>DASZVD010000160.1:0-33687 GCA_035547375.1 Steroidobacteraceae bacterium | reverse complement strand
GAACGCGACGTTCTCGAAATGAATCTCACCTCGCGTCACGACCAGCTTCTTCGCGGACGGATTGTCCGTGACCGCTGGAGGCACGATGAGGGTCCCGATACTCTCGCGCGCCGCGCCCAGATGCTCGTAGAACTCGGGAATCCGTTGGCCGAGGTTGTAAGCCGTCTGCAACAGCGAACTGGTCAGCGCGGTGATCATGACGAAGTCGCCCGCACCGATGGCGCCGCGCACCCAGCCATAGAGGGCGCCGCCGACGAAGCCGAGCCACATCAGAATATCCATCACGTACTGCGCGCATCGCAGGCGTACCACGGAAAGATAGAGCGACCAGCGCCGGTCCCGCTCCTCACGCGTGTACTGTTTGAGCTCCCGATCCTCCAGAGACTGGTTGGCGAAGAAGAACACGTTGCGGATGTTGGTAATGACGTCGACGATACGCCCCGTCACCGCAGCGCGCGCTTCGTTGTTGGCCGCGGAGCGTTTCGTGCATTCCCGCCCAACGTACAGGCTCACGGCGAAGTATGCGATGATGCTGAATGCCGCCGCGCCGCAGAACAGCGGGCTGGCGAGATAAAAGAAGATCGCGACGAACACGAAGAACATGCCGCTCGGAATGAAATCGAACACCATCATGTCGAACAGCATCAGCACTTCATCAGGCAGCAGCACCGCGCGGTGGGCGATCTTTCCGGAGAGAGTGCTCTCGAAGTAAGCCGGCGACAGCCGCTCCGCATAGGCGAAAACCTCCTCCTTCATCCGTACGAGCATCGGCGAGCGGGTGCGATACGAGCAGAACCACATGGCGGCGTCGAACACGAACCGCGCCACGACCAGCGCCGCAAAGAGGATGAAAGGGCCGGCCAGGACGTGCACGGCTGCGGCCGCCGAGTCGCGCAGCGCCAGCACGGTATCCGTCAGGCGCTTCGTGGAATAGGCAATCGATGCGAACACCGCCCTGCCCAGGACCGGGAAGAGCACCAGCCCGAGACAGCCCCAGCGAAACTGCCGGAAGAAGTGGAAGGAAAACGGCAGCAGCCGGTCGGGCAGCGTGGGGGAAGCTGGCATCCTCACATGATAGCCGCCCGCCTCGACCCTAAGCTATCTCGCATCCGCTCCGTTGAGTTGCGGCGGGGTGCGCATGGCCGGCACGCCGAGGAGCATGGCGAACGCCGCGCAGGCCACCAGCAGGCCGACTGTGAAGTCATAGCTGGCCGTGACGTCAAACACGTGCCCGATAACGATGGGTGCGACAAACAGGGTGGACAGCTCGCAGAAGTACCAGGCGCTGTAGATGTACGCCACGCTTATCGTGCTGAAACGGCGGCGCAGGAGCGCAACGAAATACAGGTCCGACGCACCGATTGCGATGCCGAAGGCCACAGCGTAGGCAACCAATGCGGCGACCGAGTGAAGGTGCGCAACGGCGAGAAGCGCCAAGGCACCCACCAGGATGACAAGATGTACGCCCCAGCCGACGACGCGAATAGAGTAGCGGTCGAGGATCGAGCCGGCTACCAGCCCTCCCACGGCTGCGAAGCCCGCGGTCGATCCCAACACGAGCGACGCCAGCCGTGGCGTAAAGCCCGCGCCTTCGACGACGACCGCTTCCTCCGCGAGCAATCCTCCGTAAGTGCAGTAGTAGAGAAGCGTGACAACGGCGACGAGCCAAAACGCCGGCGATCGAACAACCGCTCCCAGTGAGCCGTGCGGCGTATCGCTGGTGCCGGTCGGCAAGGAGCTTGCCGTGTCCTCGACGGCAGCACCGCTGCGTGTGAGAGGCTCCCCATCCAGACCCATGCCCAGTGCGCGAGGAGAGCGGATCCGCAAGGTCACGAGGATCGGAATGAGTCCCACAGTCAGCAGGCCCACTCCGATGGTCGTGCAGGCCGTGCGCCAGCCATAGTGCTCGATGATCGCGGAAGCAATCGGCGCGAGCACGAGCCCTCCGACGTGCCAGCCCGCCCAGGCGAGGCCGAGCCCCAGCGAGAAGTGGCGGGAAAACCATTTCGAGATCGCATAGGGCAGCGTCACAGCGAACATCACCTTGCCCAGGCCCATGAGCACGCGCAGCAGATACATCTGCCACAGGCTCGACAGCGCCGCGAGCACCATGACACAGGCCGCTTCGAGGACGATGCCGCCCACCAACAGGGGCACCATTCCAACGCGCTTGATGCAGTGCCCACCCAGCAGGAGCAGTGGCGCCGTCAGCCAGAACACCGAGAGCAGGCCGCTGGTGGCGGCATGGCTCCAGCCGAACTCCTCGGTCATCCGGGGCACGAACAGGACGAAACAGTAGAGGCCGCCCCCGTACACCATGAAGCCGGCCAGAAAGAGCGCGGCCACGACTTTCCAGCCGTAATAGATTCGACGCGGGGCGTGAGCCTCCGCCGTGATGGGAGTCGTCATGATGCTGGCTTCACTGAGGGCCCTGCCGGCAGGCACGCTGGCGTGCAGGCTGGCACGCGCGCAGACGTCCCGCGACGTCCGTCCAATCTACACGCCCACGGGCCCCAATGAATACCAGAACGTCCCGCGACTCACGGGGCTCTGCGTCCGTCCGTCTTATCTCAACGCGATCGCCAACCACCTGCACGACGCACTCCGCGTCCGGGACCTCTTGGAGGTGGGTGAAGCCCTTGACCCGGTAGATGTCAGTGGGTAGCGACGAGAGCGTCCGACGCAAGGCCTGCAGCCCATAAGGGCCCGGCTCGCTGAATGACCAGTGCTCGAACGAGCTGTGTGCGGGAGGCGCGAGAGCCGTGTAGGCCGTGCCCGACTCCGGCCTCGGATCCGCCGTGCACAACACATCCCAGAGGGCTGCGAGTTGCGATAACTCCAGGCAGCGTGTTCCCAGTGCTTCGCAAGCGGCACGCGTCGCGCTGACCTGGTCTGCGGTAGCCATATCCAACTTGCTGATCAGGACGAGATCCGCCGCCAGCACCTGGCTCTCCGCGAGTTGCCGGGCCGGGCCGGTCAGGAGGCCGAACCGCGCCGCATCGACTACCGCAGCAACGCTGCTGACAGTGATCCGCTCACGAATCCGCGGGTAGCCGAGCGCGCGCAGGATTTCGCCGGGATCGGATACTCCACTGGTCTCGATGATGAGGTGGTCGAACGCCGGCCCGTCGCGTCGCACGATCTCGTCGACCTGCTCGACCAGGTTGCTCTGCAGGCTGCAGCAGATGCAGCCGTTCGTCAGGGTCATGATCCCCGCATCACGACTCTCGATCAGGCGCTCGTCGACGTTGATCGCCCCGAAGTCGTTGACGAGCACGGCGGTACGCCGGTCGGCGCTCGCAGCGAGCAGGCGATTGATGAGCGTCGTCTTGCCCGCGCCCAGGAACCCGCCGATGACCGTGACCGCGAGCTTTCGTTTCATAGTTGAGGCGGAGGGTACCGCCAGACCGCGGTCATGCCCAGGGGCTCGAGCAGCCTGCCCGCATCCCACGTGGGCTCGCCGTCGACGAGGGTGAGCTCGACGCGGGCGCCGCGGATGCCGCCCGCCGGATCGGTCTCAAACAAGTTGCGGTCCAGGACGATCAGGTCGGCTCGCTTGCCGGTCGTGATGCTGCCGGCCTCGTGCTCCAGGCCCATGCTCCAGGCGCCATTCCAGGTCATCACCCGGATTGCGGCCTCGAGGGATATCGGCTCGCCATAGAATGCGCCGAGCTCGGGAGCCGTGGCATCCCGGCGCGTCACCATGCCCTCGAAGCCGATCCACGGATCGAGCGCAGAGACCGGCCAATCGGTCCCCATCACGGCAATACCGCCCGCATCGAGAACGCCTTTGAAGTTATAGGCCCGCCGCATTCTGTCCTCGCCGTAGGCATCCCGCCGCGCGTAGGCGAAAGGTCCGGGAACCCAGCCGACCGGCGAGAATTCGGCGATCACCTCGAGCTCGGCGAATCGCTTCAGGTTGCGATCGAGCAGCAGTGTGCAATGCGCGCATTGATGCCGAACACGCGCGCTTCCCGTGCGCCGCCGCGCCTCTGCCACGGCATCCAGAAACACATCGGAGGCGCCATCTCCGGTGCAGTGGGCGATCACCCGGATCCCTTCCCGATCCATCTGGGTGATGAGATCCGCGAGATGCTCGGGTGTCAGGTTGAGGTGGCCGCGCCACAGATCGCCCTCTTTCCAGGCCGTGGCGAGGTACGCCGACCGTGCTTCGTGGGTTCCGTCGAAGTGGAATTTGACCGCATTCGCATTGAGACGCCGCGATCGGTAGTAGTGACGGGCCCCGGCCATCAGCTCCCAGCGGCGCCGGACCGGGAAAATGTCGTCCTGCCAGCTGATGGCCGCTTCCACCCGCGCAGTCAGCAAGCCGCGTGTGTCCAGTGCGTGCAGCGCGTCGAGCCGATGCTCGCAGACGTGGACGTACTTGACACCCACCACTCCCCGCGACGCCTGAAAATGCAGCGCATCGCGATAGGCACGCTGAAGCGCCGCGGCCGGCGGCGGCGGCATTACACGATAGATCAGCGAATAAGCGCCATCGACGAGGATGCCCGTCGGCTCCCCGGTCAGCGCATCCCTCTCGATGTATCCATTACCCGGATCAGGGGTGTTCGCGTCGATGCCCGCGAGGGCAAGCGCTTTGCTGTTGACGAGGAGCGAGCCCCACGAGCGATCGTGAATGGCGATGGGCCGGTCCGGCAGGATGCTGTCGAGCCATTGCCGGTTCACGGCAACGCGTTGCTTCCGGAAGGTGAACCAGACGAATTGCTTCCCGTAGATCCAGCGATCTCCCGGATGCTCCGCTGCGTAGGAGCGGATCGCGGCGGCAAGCTGTTCCGGTGTCGGATCACCGGCGACATCGAGTTGGTTCGAGTACTTCGGGGCCAGTGCAAGATCCGGGTGCGTGTGCATGTCGTACACACCCGGCATCGCAAAGCGGCCGCCCAGATCGGCGACCCGGGTTGACGGCCCCACGTGGCGTTGAATCTCGGCGGTCGAGCCCACCGCGATGAAACGCCCGGCGCGAATAGCGACCGCTTCCGCCCAGGGCTGTCGCTCATCCACGGTGTAGATCCGCCCGTTGACGAGCGCGACTTCCGCCTGCGTTGCAGATTTCGATTCCATGGGTCCGAGGCTCCCGGCCAACCGATCAGTTCTTCCTGAAATAGTAGTGCAGATCGATTCCCACCGTGCGCGGACGGCTGACATAGAGCGCCCGCTCGTGGTCGGGCCCCGGTACCGGCGAAATCGTGGTGGCAGCCATTTGATTCGTGAGATTCTCGACGAAGGCTTCCACGCGCAGCGGGCCCGTGTCGTATCCCAGTCGGGTGTTGAGAAGCAGGAAGCCCGGCAGGTCCTGCGTAAGCGCCGAATGTTGCAGCGCCGTCCAGAAATCGCTTCGATAGGAGGCGTCGATGCGGGCGTGCCAGGCGCCCTGACTTCCGAACGGCAGGGTGTAGTCGAGCGCCACCGTCCCCTGCTGGCGCGACACGCCCGGCAGGCGATCCCCCGCGACGCCGACGAGATCGTCGTAACCTCGAACGAAGCTCTCGGTGAGCTTGGCATCCGTGAAGCTGTAGCCGAGCTCCACCTTTGCGCGGCTCGTCACAGCGAGCGTCAGCTCGCTCTCGATGCCCTGGCTTCGCGCTTTCTCCCCGTTGGCGACGAAATCGAAACCCCCTACGACCGTGAAGCCTTCGATCTGTGGCTTGAGCCAGTCGATGTGATACAGCGTGAAGGTATAGCTCGACCCCTTACCGAAGCTGCCCTTGATGCCGATCTCGCTGTTGCGTGCTTTGTCAGGCTGGTACGTCAGCAGGGAAGACGGCTCGCAGTAAACGCACCCGCCGGTGGGCAGTGCGTTGACGCCACCGCGCCGGAAACCTTCCGACCATGTTGCATACAGCAGCGTCCGCGGCGCGATGTCGTACGACGTGTTGAATTTCAGAACGTGATCGTGGAACCCCTTGCCCTCCGTGACGGCCGTCAGGCCGGAAGGATCCGTGCCGGAGGCGGAGCAGAGAGGTCCGCACCAAGGAAGCGTCTGCTGCAGATCCTCGTCGTAGCGTTGCCAGAACAGCCGCGCGCCGCCGGTCACCTGCCACTTGTCCGTGAGATGATAGGACACCTCGGAGAACAGGGCCTTGTCAGTGAACCTCACGTGCCGGTTCATCGTGAAATTCAGATCGGGATAAGCAGGATTGGCCGACGGTGCGATGCCCCCGTTGTAGTCGGTGATCAGCTCGTCGAAAGTGGCGAAAGGCGGAGCGCCCGGGACGCCATACGGCGCGCTGCCGCTGCCCGGCAACGCCGCCCAGCTGGCAAAGCCGAGGAGGGGCTCGTACTGCGACATGAACTGGCGGCGGTCGCTGTAGTAAGCGCCGGCCACCCAGTCCCAGGGGCCGCTCTTCTTCGATACCAACCGCACCTCCTCGGTGAAAGCCTTGTCGGTGGTGCGCAGATCGATGGGCGAGAGGATACGGGGATAGCCGCCGTAGTAGCTCGAGAGCGACTCGATGAGTCCGGTCAGATCATACGAGCTGGACGAGGTTTGACGAGTGTACGAGGACGATGAGCTGACGGTCGCAAACCCAACATCCAGCGACGCATCGAGCGCGCCGAGATCCGTGCGGAAGGTGCCGGGCTGGGGCAGGTAAAGCTCCTGGTCGTAACGGGAGCCCGGATGAACCTGCGAGAAACCTCCCGAATCCTCCAGCTGGTGCTGGTAGCTCGCGTTCACTTCGAGAGCCTCGTTCGCTTTCCAGCGCAGCGCGCCGCGAAAATAGGTCGTGGTCGACCAGTCCACGCCGCGCGCCTTCGCGAACACGCCCGGGCTGGACAGCGGCTCGGCCGGATCCGCCAGCACGGGTTGCCGGTCGGCACCGAGCACCGCCTGCGACACGGCGTCGGTGAATCCTCCCAGGTGCTCATAGCCGCCGGAGGCTCTGAAGGCCACATTGTCGGCGAGCGGGATGTTGAGGATCGCATCCGCCGCACCGGACAGATTCCCCGAGTTCTGTGTGTGCGACCCGCGTGTCGAGACATCGAGCTCGGTCGCCGTGAAGTCCGGCTTCGTGTGGATCATGCGGATGGTGCCGCCGACGGAGCCGGATCCATACAGAGTCCCCTGCGGCCCGCGCAGCACTTCGACTCGCTCGATGTCCGTCATCTTCAGGTTCGCGAACAGCGGCGTCTCATCGACATAGGTCGACACCAGCGGAGCCACGATATTCTGGTCCTGCGTGTTGACCGAGCTCGCATTCAAGCCGCGGATGATCAGCGCGCTGTTGCTGCTGCTGGCGCGCGCCCCAAGATCCGGGCTGACCAGGCCCGGGACCATGTGCGTGAGACCCTGCAGATCGGTCACGCCGGAGCTCTGCAAATCCGCCGATCCAACAGCCGAGATGTTGTAAGGGATGTCCGTGACCGACTGGGCGCGCCGGGTGGCGGTGACGATGACTTCCTGGACCGCGTCGTCCGCGACGGCGGGACCCGTATAACTCTGCGCCGCGGCCGGAACCGCATATCCCTGCGCAGCGGCGGCGAGAACCGCGGACACGCAGGCGGATACGGACAGTGATCTCATTCTTGGCCCCCCCAAACGGTCACTTGTGCTCATCCCGCATCGTGAGGTGAAGAATGTGCGCCTGGGGTGATATCTTTTGGTTTTTGGCGTGAAATAGGCTCACCTCATGTCACAGAAGCTCCCACCCATGCAGGCGCTGCTGGCGCTGGACGCGTTCGAGCGGCTGGGCACCGCCTGGCAGGCCGCGGAAGAGCTCGGGATCACCCGCAGCGCGGTGAGTCACCGGCTCGCGCTGCTGGAGGAGACTCTCGGATTCGGGATTCTGGAGCGCTCGGGAAAAGGCACAGCCCTCACCTCACGCGGCAAGCGCTACGCGCTCAGCGTACGCAGGTCGCTCTCGCTCATCGCCGAGGCCGGCAAGGAGGATCGCACTCCGATCGAGGGAACGCTGCGCATCTCGAGCACGGCCGGGTTCGCTTCGATGTGGCTGTGCCAGCACATCGCCCGCTTTCACGAGGAGCACCCCAACCTCAGCCTCGAGATCTGCACGCGCCGCGAGCTCGACAACGTGTCGGATCCGACCATGCACGTCTTCATTGCCTTCGGCGACGGCAACTGGCCCAACTACCTGATGAAGCGGCTCTACGACGTCGAATACCTGCCGGTCTGCAGTCCGACGCTCCTCAACAGCCGGGGTGGCCTGGAGCGCCCGCCCGACGTCCTGCGCTTCCCTTTGTTGCACCTGCACCGCCGCGACGATTGGAGCCGCTGGCTCGCGACGAACGGTGTCGAAGTCGCGAAGACGGTCCCGGGAATCCTGTTCTCCGACATGATGCTCATACAGTCCGCCGCCCTCGCCGGCCAGGGCATCATGATGGGCGACAATGTCACTTGCGCGGCGTTGTTGAGTGCGGGACAGCTCGTGTGTCCCTTCTCGACGACGATCAGCGCGCCGGGCAGCTACTACCTCGTGATCGATCGCCGCCAGCGGCGCAATCCCGCTGTCCAGGCGTTCTCGAGCTGGATCGAAACGCTGATCAGGCAGTTGCGGCCTGACTCTTCGGGCCGGCGCGGCGTGGGACCCCGCGCCGAACGTTAGGGTGCACGCCCGGCCCGCCTTGTGCTGCCAGAGCTGCTCACTCAGCGTGGGGCGGTCGTCTCCAGGTCGGACGACGCCGGAATCCACCAATCCGTGCCACGCGGTGTCGTTACATACTCCGGCCAGCGGTAGTCCAGCGGCGGAGTGAAATCCCGCGGTAGAAGCGGCGGAATGAAGCGCTTCCCGCCGGTACGCTCGTTGAACTCCGCTCGCGCGGCCGCGACGGTTTCCGGCTGAGTGAGAAGGTCGAGCAACGTTGTTGCAATGGTCTTACCGGCCACGTGAATGGTGGGGTCGATGCACGGAGCAAGCCCGCCGAGAGCGTTCGCCACCCAGGCCGGATAGCCGGCATAACCCGGTGGCACCGCCAGCATTGGCCGCGCGATGTAGAGCCGAACCGTGGGCGTGTACCAGGTCATCTCCACGTAATCGTCGGATGTCCAGTTGGTTTGCCAGGCGGGCATCTGCTCACGCAGGCGCGCTTCCGCTATCTTCGGTTCGAGCAATTGTTCGCAAGCGGGGAGAAAGGGGCGCTCCATCGGCGTCAGGCCGAGGTTCTTCTGGATCTCTTGCGCAAGCCGGATCGCCTCGGGGCCGTAGCTCGGTGCGCCGACGGCAGCCAGATTGCGATAGGCGAGGTCGGCCAGCACGTGATTCGCGACTCCGGGACGCGTACGCGACACCCAACGCTTCACCACCCGGCAGTGCGCCGTCGCCGCGGCGTGATCGGCATTCCGATCCAACACGTCCAGAATCGAATCCGCCATGCGCACTTCCGGCGCACGCCACGCGTAGTTGATCTGTGCCAGGTGCGCGGGAAGGTTGTCGGCGGTCGCCTGCCCAGCGGTGAGGATCGCCTCGTTCAGGGACCAGCCGCCGGTGTGCGCGAGCATCGATTCGAGCGTCGCCTTGCCCAGTGAGTACATCGTGAACAGCGCGACATTGGCTCCCGGAGCGCGCGCGGCCGAATGCGCAGCGGCGATCGGGCTATCGCTCGCCGCCGCCCCCCATGTCTCGGGCGTATCGCAGATGAACGAATAGATCCGGCTGTAGTAGGCGCCGCAGTGCGTATCCCAGCGAGTCGTATTGCACAACGGCAACATGTAGAACGGGTGATAGCTGATCATCGCATCGATGCCGTCGTAGTAGCCTTTCAGGCCATGGACGAGCTTCGAGCCCTGCACCTTCTCGGCCGGCTCGCCGAAGAAGCGCAGTGTGCCGGTCACGTTCGCCGCCCGCATCGCCTGCTGGGTCGCCAGAATCCCGGCGAGCGCCCCGATACCCAAGGCGGAGTGCGGATCGGTGTGGCCGGGAGCGAATTCAGACAGTCCCGCGCGCGGGCCACGGGAAGTCGCCGCGGCCTGACAATTTCCGGGCACGGCGTCATATTCGGCATAGGTGGCCACGGTCGGCCCCGGACCATTCGACCACTCGGCCGCAAAAGCCGTCGGCATGCCGCCGCTGCCGGCTTCCACGGAGAAGCCCGCCTGGCGCAGCTGGTCGACGAACCACGCCGCCGAGCGATACTCGCGCCACGCCGGCTCCGCATATTCCCAGATCGTGCGATGCCAGGCGGAGAGCGTGTCACGGCGGCGGTCGATCCAGTCCCGCGCAAGGTCTTTGATGGCTGTCATGGTGTCCTCGAGAGGGCAATCGCCTACAACAGGGTCGGCGATCCGGTCGATCCGGTCAAGCCCGGCGAGCCGACCTCATGCCAACACTCTGAACACACCGATCGTTGACGCACGCCTGTATCGCACAATCATGCCCTCGAGCGCTGAGCGCCAGAAAACACGCCAGCAATCGCGGCGAGACGCGCTACATGTTGTTTTACGGGCGCGTCTTGGCGGAGAGCGACAGGAACTCCCTGATGGCAGCGGCGATCTCCACGGCGTGGGTTTCAAGTGCGAAATGGCCCGTATCGAAGAAACGGACCTGTGCCTCCGGGATATCACGCTTGAATGCCTCCGCGCCGGGCGGCAGAAAGAACGGATCGTTCTTTCCCCACGCGGCCAACAGCGGTGGGCGATGCGTGCGGAAGTACTTTTGAAACTCGGGATACAGAGCAACGTTGCTCTTGTAGTCACCAAACAGGTCGAGCTGCACCTCGGCGACACCTGGCCGGCTCAGGTAGAAATCATCGAGTGAGTAGCCGTCGGGAGACACTGCGGTCGCATCCGGCACGCCGTGTGTGTATTGCCACTTCGTGGTTTCGGGTGTCAGAAACTGACGGAGCGCTTCGCGATTGGCCGGCGAAGCGTTCTCCCAGTAGGCGCGGATGGGATTCCAACCCTCGCTCAGACCTTCGACATAAGCATTGCCGTTCTGGGAAATGATGGCGGTGATGCGCTCAGGATGTTTGACGGCAAGGCGAAAGCCAATAGGCGCACCGTAGTCGAACACATACAGCGCATAGCGATCAAAGCCGACAACTTCCGTGAAACGATCGATGGTGCGCGCGATCCGGTCGAACGTGAGGCCGGGGCCGGGGTTGTCGGACAGACCAAACCCCGGCAAGTCGGGCGCCACGATGTGAAGCCGGTCCGCCAGGAGCGGAATGAGGTCGCGAAACATGTGGCTCGAGGTGGGAAAGCCATGGAGCAACAGCAGCTTCGGCGCGCCCGCGGCACCGGCTTCGCGATAAAAGATCCGGGTGCCGTCCACGGCAACATTGCGATAACGAACGGAGGTCATGGGTGCGCTCCTTCAGGGGTGAGTGACCTGACAAATCATCTCTCGAAAGTAACCGCTTTATAAAATACTAGCAGGTTATGCTCTTGATAGTAACCTGACAAGTACTATTTAATAGGTTACCGCTCCGCTTCAGATCAGTCATGCGCCCTCCCGCACTCTTCATTGGCGACGCTCCGGCTCTGGACTTTCTCAATTCGATCGCGACGCCCGTCGACGTTCCGGTCGAATGGCTGGACAACGGCGAAGGCTTGCTCAGTTGGTTGCAACAAGCGGGGCTCGTGGCCGCGCCGGTGCTGGAGCGGATGCGCTCTCGATCCTTGCCGGGCGAGCTGAACAAGGTGGCCGACCAGGCGCGGAGCCTGCGCGAGTGGTTTCGCGGCTTCGTGGAAGAGCATCGGGGACGGCATCTGCGACCGGACGACTTGAAGAAGCTCGAGCCGTTGAATCGGCTGCTCGAGCGCGACGAGTGCTTCAGTCAGATCGGGCCGGCGACCGGCCGGGACGGCGCTGCGTTCGAGCTGCAGAGGCTTCGCAGATGGCGCTCACCCGAAGCGTTGCTGTTCCCCATCGCGGAAACGCTGGCGCGTTTCGTCTGCTCGGAGGACTTGAGCCACGTGAAAGCTTGCGAGGGCACCGCTTGCACCTTGCTCTTTGCCGATCACACCCGGGGCCAGGCGCGCCGCTGGTGCAGCATGGCAATCTGTGGAAACCGGGCCAAGCAGGCCGCTCACCGGCAGCGGCTCAAGTCCCAACGTGCATGAGCTCATGCCCGGCGCGCGGTGTCATTTCCCTCACGAACGCGCCACAATGGTTTTTCCACATCGCGCTCATCTTTCCGGCAAGGGGATCTTCCATGTCTCTTCGCATCAACGACACCGCGCCTGATTTCAAGGCGCAAACCACCCAAGGCCCCATCGACTTCCACCAGTGGATCGGCGACAGCTGGGCGATTCTGTTTTCCCATCCGAAGGATTTCACGCCGGTGTGCACGACGGAGCTCGGGTACATGGCCAAAATCGAGCCCGAGTTCACGAAGCGCAACACGAAGCTCATCGGCCTGAGCGTCGACCCGGTCGACAGCCACGCCCGTTGGCTGGGCGATATCGAGGAGACGCAGGGCGCGAAGGTCAAGTACCCGATCATCGGTGACACGGAGCTGCAGGTCTCGAAGCTCTACAACATGCTGCCGGCCGAAGAGCCCGGCACTTCCGACGGCCGCACCGCCGCGACCAATCAAACGGTGCGCTCGGTCTTCATCATCGGCCCGGACAAGAAGATCAAGCTCATGCTGACCTACCCGATGACCACGGGGAGGAACTTCGACGAGATCCTGCGCGTATTGGATTCGTTGCAGCTGACGGCGAAGCACAAAGTCGCGACGCCTGCGAACTGGAAGCAGGGTGAGGATGTGATCATCTCCGGCTCGGTCACCGACGAGGCCGCGAAGAGCCTGTTCCCGCAAGGATGGAAAGCGCCCCGGCCGTACCTGCGAATCGTCAAGCAGCCGAGCTGAGCCCCCGCGCACGCGGCCGGCGCCCCCTGCGGATCACGTCAGCCAGCGCTGCACCGCCTCGGCCGTGTCCGCGGCTGTTGTATTGAAGGCAATCCGGCTGCGGGGCGCCAGCTCGTGGACCAGATTGGTGACCTTCTCGAACAACAGCAGGTTTTCCGGCGGCAGCCGCAGGCCGGCCCCGATGATCACGCAATCGTAGGGCGCTGTCAGGGCGGTTCGCACGGTTCTCTCCGCAGCCTCGCCGGGCTCGATCAGGCAGCTCTCCGCTTCATAGCCGAGGGAGCGGAGCCGCTCGATCTGAGCATCGATGAAGGTCCGGACGAGATCCGCGGTCAGGCCAGGCATCGCGCTCAGATCCGCGAAGGCCGGCTCGATTCCGATGGCGAGAACGCGTTTTCGGACCATGGCGGCCAACTCCTCTCAGGGCGGGGCGGCGACATCGCGTGACGCCGCGGCGAAGCCGCCGACGTGGCCGCGGGGAATCGCGGCTGCGAGCGTCACTATGACCTTTTCCAATCGTGAGAATCAATATCTCTCACTTGGCGGTGGAAGCGCGCAAGGCCAGGCTGGGCGCGGCGGTCGATCCAACAGCTCCACGAGACGATCGCCGAAGGCGCCGCCACGGTTCAATCGCTCATTGATGACCGGGCCCGGCCGGCGGGCTCGATGCCCAAGGCAACCTGGTCGCGTTCGACTACAAGATGATGTCGTCGTCGTGCAGGGTAGCGATACGCCCGAAACGACTGCTGGTGCTCCGCACGCTTGTATAGACTGCGTCGTTTCGACCCGTGGTAGGAGCGGCCCAATGAGTCTCATCAGAACGCGTGCAGCCTGCGCCTCGATCCTCAGCGCGATAGCCGCCACAGCCCTTGCGGTATCCGCGACACCCCCGCACGGCACCGCCGATCTCGATCTCTCCGGCATGGACCCGAGCGTCTCGCCGGGCGACGACTTCTTTCGTTACGTCAACGGTGGCTGGGTCGCCTCCACCGAGATACCACCGGACCACGCTGCGTGGGGCACGGCGGAGATCCTCATAGAGCTCAACACCAAACGCACGGCGGAGCTGATCCAGTCCGCCGCCAAGGCGTCATCCGCCGAAGCGAGGCAGGTCGGCGTTTACTATGCCGCGTACATGGACGAGGCACGCATCGAACGAGAGGGCATCGAGCCGCTGCAGGCCGGGCTGGCGCGTATCGATGCGATCGCCGATCGCAAAATGCTCGCGCAGGCATTGGGCGCCACGTTGCGCGCCGACGTCGATTTTCTCAACAACACCAACCTGCACACCGAAAACCTCTTCGGCCTGTGGGTAGCACAGGATTTGAGCGATCCGCACAGGTACTCGCCCTTCCTCCTGCAAGGCGGCCTGGTGATGCCGGATCGCGATTACTACCTGAGCCCTGCGCCGAAAATGGCGCAGATCCGGCGTCAGTACCAGGCTCATATCGCGCACGTGCTGGCGCTGGCGCACTTCGATAACACGGACTCCCGCGCCGCACGCATCCTCGATCTCGAGCGACGCATCGCGCAAGCGCATTGGAACCGGCAGGACACCGAGCTCGTCCTGAAAGGCAACAACCACTGGAAGGCAACGGAGTTCACACAGCGCGCGCCCGGGCTCGACTGGGCGGCCTATTTTGCCGCCGCGGGCCTCGGACAACAGACGCAATTCGTCGTCTGGCAGCCCAGCGCTTTCACCGGCATCGCCGCTCTCGTCGCCAGCCAGCCGCTCGAGACCTGGCGCGACTGGCTGCGATTCCACTATCTCGAGCACGGCTCGCCCTATTTGCCCAAGGCCTTCGCGGACGAGTACTTCGATTTCCACAGCCGCATTCTCTCGGGGGTGCCCGAGATGCCGCCACGCTGGAAGCGCGCAGTCAACGAGACCAACCAGGCGCTCGGGGAAGCCGTCGGCAAGCTGTACGTCGAGCGCTACTTCCCGCCGAGCGAAAAAGCCCGCGCCGAAGCGATGGTGAGAAACCTCGTCAAGGCGTTCGCCGCCCGTATCGACCACCTCGATTGGATGACGCCCCGGACGCGTGAGCGCGCCAAAGCCAAACTGGCCACCTTGAAAGTGGGCGTCGGTTATCCCGACCATTGGCGCAGCTACGCCGGACTGGAAGTGCGAGCCGACGATGCCTTCGGCAATGCCGAGCGGGCCGAGCGCTTCGAGCTTCAATACCAATTGAGGAAGCTCGGCACGCCGGTGGACCGCTCCGAGTGGGTGATGTTGCCTCAGACCGTCGATGCCGTGAATCTGCCCGCCCTGAATGCGATCAATTTCCCGGCGGGCATCCTGCAGCCGCCCTTCTTCGATCCGCGGCGGCCGGTCGAAATGGACTACGGCGACGCCGGTGCCGTGATCGGCCACGAGATCAGCCACAGCTTCGACGATCAGGGCGCCCTGTTCGATGCGACCGGCGCGCTGCGGAACTGGTGGACACCGGCGGACTTCGCACACTTTCAGGCGGCGGGCCGGCGTCTCGCCAGGCAGTTCGACGCCTACCGGCCTTTCCCCGATATCCACGTCAACGGACAACAAACCCTCAGCGAGAACATTGCGGACGTCGCCGGCCTGTCAGTCGCGTACGATGCCTGGCAGCTCACGCTCGCAGGCAACACGGCCCCCGCAGTCGCGGACTTCAGCGCGGAGCAGCTGTTCTTCCTCAGTTATGGGCGGAGCTGGCGGCAAAAAATCCGCGAAGCCGCGCTGCGGCGTCTCGTGGTGACGAACGGTCATGCCCCGGCGGAGTATCGCGCCGACACGGTCCGCAACCTCGACCCCTGGTACGCCGCTTTCAAAGTTCAGCCCGGTGGGAAGCTGTATCTGGCACCGGGAGATCGGGTGCGTGTGTGGTAGCTCCGTTGGAACTTGCAGAGCGCTCGCGCTCCGTATTCGCCGAGCTCTCCGTATCCGCGGCGCTCGCTTTTCCGGAGCGAGCGCCGCGGACGCGTGTGGCGAGCACGGCGAGCCCTCCCGAACCCGCGCCGGCCCACAGCAGCAGCGCCGATCCGATACAAGCAGGACACATGGCGAGCCCTCAGGAGCCGGAGCAACACGAGGATTTCTTCGGGGCCGCAGGCCACTCCCCCGCCCCGCCCGGCAGCAGATCGAAGAAATGCCACAGCGAGCAGAAGTCGTCGCCGGGACTGAAGCCCGTGTCCGACACTCTCAGCAGGGTGCCACCCTCGCGCCTGAAGACCGAGACGCCGGGCATCCAGCCGCCTTTCGCGGAGACATAACCCATATCGGCCGCAAAGGTCGAGCCGGCATGGCTCACCATCGGAAATATCCACCCGCGGCGCTCGGCAATCTGTTTCTGCACCGGCGGCCCATCCGGGCTGGAGACGACGAAGCCCGCACGCGTCACCACGTGCTGATGAATGCCGTTGTAGCCGTCCGCCCACAAAGTGCAGTAGGAACAGGCGACGCCCATGTTATGGACGACGATGAGATCCTCATGGCCGCCAAACAGCTCCGACAGGCGCCTCGGCCCGTCGAGGGTCGTGAACTCGTAGTCCTTCACCTCCTGCGGCTCGACCGTGGCGAGGGTCTCCCGCATCTTTTCCCGGATCGCGGCGATCTGCCCGCGGTAGTCGGCCAGCTTGCCGTGCACGTCTGCGTATTTCATGGCGATTCCTCCAATGACCTGCCGGTGCCAGCGGCGCACAGCGCCGCAGTATCGGCCCGATTCAGCCTTTATAGTCGAAGCGGTGTTTCACCCAGTGCATGGGATACGGCAACCCGTCCTCGTCGCGTCCCTTCGGCGCGATGTCCAGGTAGTGGTAGGCCGTGTTGAGCATGTCGAGCCCGCGGCCATACGTGGAATACGTATGGAAGATCCGGCCGCCGTCTTTGCAGAACACGCTGATTCCCGGCATCTCCGTGTGAGGCATCTTCTGCATCGTGTAGTTGTAGTACACGGGGCCCGATGCCTGCGCCTCGGCAGCGAACGACACGTTGTAGTCGAAGTTGAAGTCGGTACCGGACGAGGAAACCCACTTGAACGTCCACCCGAGCTTGCGCGCCTGCGCCTGCAGCTTCTCCAGCGGCGCACGCGAGATCGCTGCAAACGAGACATCCCGCTGCGCGAGGTGCGCAACGATGCCGTTGAAGTTGTCCGCCCAGAAAGAGCAGCTCTTGCAGCCGATGTCCCAGTCCGGGCCGAACATGAAGTGATACACGACGAGTTGGCTGTGCTTACCGAAGAGGTCCGCGAGCGTCTCCGTGCCGTTCTCACCGGTGAAGACATAGTGCTTGTCGACACGCTCCCAAGGCAGCGCGCGGCGCTCGCGGCTCAATTCATCGCGCCGTCGCGTGAGCTCCTTCTCCTTCAAGAGGAAGCGGCGGCGAGCGTCGATCCATTCGTCGTGGGACACGATCTGATGGTCAATCATGGCGTTCTCTCCTGTCATTTTCTGCGAGTGGCGCGTTTGGGCGTCGGCTTCGACCCCGGCTTCGACGTCGGCTGGCTCGTCGAGCCCGGCGACACCTGCGATGTCGCTTGCGATTTGCCTCGCTCCGGCATCCGCGCATCGATTTCCGCAAGCGTGACGGCGAGCAGGTCGAACTGCTGCTGCCAGTACTTGCTGTAACGGTTCATCCAAACGGCCGCATCGAGCAAGGGACCCGCGTCCAGGCTGCACCGGCTGATGCGGCCGCTGCGCTCCTGTTGGATCAGCCCGGCACGCACCAGGACCTGGATGTGTCGCGAGACCGCCTGCAGCGAAATCTCGAACGGCGCGGCCAGCTCGGAGACGAGCAGCGCCTGCCCGTCGAGCCGCTCGAGAATCCTGCGGCGCACGGGATCCGAGAGGGCGAAGAAGACGGCATCGAGGCGGGCGTCCGGCGCTTCGGGATTCGCCGCCGGGTCACCGACTACCTGGAGTTGCGGACCGATATTCATCATGTGCATTTAATATCAACTAATTAATTTACTGTCAACCAGAACATTGATTATTTTTGGGTGCTGCTCACCAGAACCGCGGTGTCCATCAAACTTCGCCACAGCAACGGCAAGGAAGCCGAGGTCACGGCCCACTTTTGACGGCGCAAAACGAGGCGTGTACATAGGAACGAGTCGTTGAGCTTCCGGCGGAAGCATGAGCCATCTCTTCACCCCGGCACCCAGCGGGCGTTCCAAATGCCGCGGCTGCGCGCAACCCATCCGGAAGGGCGAGCTACGCTTCGGCGAAACCCTTCCCAACCCGTTCGCGGGCGGCGAGATGACACTGTGGTTCCATCCGCTTTGCGCGGCATACAAGCTTCCGGAATCGATGCTGGAGGGATTGAAGGAAAACGCGGAGGCCAATGTCGACCGTGCGACGCTCGAGCGCGCGGCGCAGCGGAGCATTGAGCATCCGCGTACGTCCCGGATCGATGGCGCGGAACGAGCACCGGGCGGACAAGCAATGTGCCGGAGCTGCCGCGAGCCCATCGCCAAGGGGAGTTGGCGCATCCGTATCGTCTATTACGAAGAAGGGCGCTTCGCTCCGGGCGGGTTCATACACGTGGGCTGCCGCAAGGACTACTTCGAGACGGATGACATTCTGGACCCCGTGCTGCAGTTCAGCCCTGATCTGGGCGAGGCCGAGCGGCTCGAGTTGACCCAGGCCTTCGCTGCGAGCTGATGCAGAGCTACGAGCCGATGCAGGCCGTCACTGCGGGTTGACGCGGGCCTTCACTGCGAGCGGATGCAGAGCTCCACTACGAGCCGATGCAGACCGTCACCGTGGATTGAGGCAGCCCTTCAGGGGTGATTGCACAGATCCACATCCCCGCTCATCGTCTTGACGCGTACGCGCGCGCCGCCAGGGCCCAGCGAGCCGCTGAGCCGCTCACCCGAACCGTACTTGCTGGTGCGCTCGCTCTGAGCGTTGAAGCAATTGCGGAGGCTGCCGCTGAAAGTCGAGACCTCATACTCGAAGCCTCCTTCAGGCGCAGCGTGCACCTTCACCTCGCCGCTCACGGTCTGGATGTCAAAGTCCGCATCCTTCGCGAGCCGCCCTTGAACGCTCACGTCGCCGGAAGTGGTGCGCATGCGCACGTCACGCCCGGGATCGAGCTCCATCTTCAGGTCACCGCTCACTGAAGTGGCCTCGATGTCTCCCGCTCCGTGATCCAACCTGACGGAACCGCTGATCGTGGAGACGTGCATGCCAGCCGGCTTGCCACGGCCATGGAGTGTGATGTTGCCGCTCACTGTCTTCGCTTCCACGTCTCCCTGCGTAGCGTCCGCCACAATGGAGCCGCTGACTGACTTCAGCCTCTGCCCTCCCATCACGTCCCGGGAAACGACATCGGCGCTCACTCCTGAGACGTCGAGCTCGCTGAGAGCCGGAATCTTGACTGTCAGGTTGACGTTAGGCCCCGTCCCGAACGACATACCGGGAGGCCTGACCGTAATCGACGTCCGGCCGCGATCGCTCTTGACTTCGATTCCCTGTACCGATCCCGCGGCATGGACGCTCACCTCAGGGCGGTCCCAGGCAGACACGTCGACCTTGCCGGAGAAGTTGGATACTTCGACGATACCGCGTGCATCCGCGGCCACGGTCTTGTCAAAGACCGCATCGTCACGGGCGCTGGCAGCCTGACCCGCCGCCAGCAATGAGATCATCACGAGGGATGACACTGGCCCAATGCGCATCTTCAGATCCCCCTGCCAGCTTCGCTGGCCTCGTTCACCGTCGTCAGGACGCGCATCTCGTCTTGATACGTGTTCAACAGCAGCTCCTGTAACAGGGCGTTGGTCGGGTCCTTGCCGAGCGCCGCTTCGAGGTCCCGCATCGATTTGTGAAGGGTCGCCAGACTGGAGATCACCTTCGCGCGGGAGTCGGGCGGCAGCGCGGCCAGCCGCGCCTCCAGCGACTTCGCCAACGCTTCGCGCTGGCTGCGGAATTTCGGATCCGAGACATAAGCAGCCTGCACCGCCTGGGCTTCGTCATTCATCGCGGGAGGCGTGACGTGCGCCGTCATACCGTTGCCGCCCGACGGCTGATGAAGGGCAGGAAGCACAGCACGGCCGATCCAAATGCCGACGGCGAGAGCTGCGATCACAGCCGCGGCGGTAAGCCAACGCAGCGGCTCACCCCGGCGCCAACGCAACCTTGCGCGGTCAAAATCGCTGTGCGTGCCAGCACTGTCGCGGTCCACATCGCGACGTCGCCCTTCCGCGCCAATCCGGGCCTCGATGCCGGCCCACAAGTCTCGTGGCGGATCGATCGACGCCGGCAGATCGCGCAGCGCTCTCACCTTGCTCGAACCACTGTCGTTCGCGCTTTTCATGTCAGCGAACCTCCACACCCAGCTTCTCTCTCAACAGCCCGCGCGCCCGGTGCAGCTGCGCCTTGCAGGTCCCTTCCGCGACGCCCAGCATTTGCGCCGCCTCGCCGTGCGAGTAACCGTAGATCGCGTGCAACACCAACACATCCCGCGCCCCATCCGGCAACTGCTCGATCGCCGCCTCGATCTCGTTGACCTCCATGGGGGTCTCCAAGGTCCAGTCCGACTCGATCGCCTCATCGTCCGCATCGGCCGGGGGAGCCTCGATCGCCGGGCTCGATTTCCGCCGCTTCCCCAGTGCCACATTCACCGCGATCCGGTGGAGCCAGGTCGCCAGGGAGCTGCGGGTCTCGAACCGGCTCAGCGCTTTCCAGGCATTGATGAACGCCTCCTGGGTGCAGTCCTCCGCCACCGCCGGATCGCGGGTCATCCGCAGGCACAGCCCATAGACGCGGCCGGAATGCTCGCGGTACAGCCTTTCGAAGGCGCGCACGTCGCCGGTCCGGGCGCGCTGTACGAGCGCCAGCTCCCAATCGACCGGGGTGTCTTCAGGCTGAATCTGCGGCATCTGTGACTTAGAGACCGGAACGGCGCCCGGCGTTTAAACGCTGACGGTATCGCTCGAAATTTCGTGTCTACGTCGCTGAAGAGAGACGGTTTTTTTCGGAACTTGGGAGGTCCCGAGGCGCTCACTCCAAGAGAGACCGACACGAAGGGAAGGATGACGATCATGACAACTCGAACGAGCTGGCCGCTCTGGCAGCCCTCCGCCGAAACGCTCGAGACCATCGCGGCGGTGGTGGCTGCGCATTGGGCCGCCGCCAAGTCTTACGGGGAGCGCACTTTCTGGCCCACCGCGAGCAACTGGTTGCGCCGGCAGGCCGCCAACCTGACGCTCACCACTTCACAAGAGGCGGGAGGCTCATCAGGTATGCCTCGGGATCCGCGTCCGTACTGAAGCCGAACTTCGTGCCTCGATCGTAGACGAGGTTGAATTCCACGTAGCGCCCGCGCTTTATCAAAAGCCGGTCGCGCGCCGCCTCATCGTAGGGCAGGTCCTTGCGACGCGCGACGATTAGCGGGTAGACGCGTAAAAAAGCTTCCCCCACCGCACGCACGAAGGCGAAATCGGCGTCCCGATTCGCGCCGGCGAGATCGTCGAAAAAGATCCCGCCGACACCCCGTGGCTCCTGCCGATGAGGCAGGTAGAAATACCGATCGCACCAGGCCTTGAACTCGGCGTAAGCGTCCGGCCGGTAAGTGTCGCAAGCGCCGCGCAGGGCCGCATGAAACTCGGCCGTGTCCTCCTCGAACGGAAATGTTGGCGTCAGGTCCGCGCCCCCGCCGAACCAGGCGTGACTCGTCGCCAGGTAGCGCAGATTCATGTGCACGATGGGCACATACGGATTGCGCATGTGGGAAACCAGCGAGATCCCGCAGGCGACGAACCGTCCATCCGACTCGGCCGCGCCGGCGACCTGACTGCGCGCCTGGGGCGAGAACTCGCCCCAGACATGGCTCACGTTGACACCGACTTTCTCGAATACGTCCCCGCGCATGAGCCGGGACTCGCCGCCGCCTTGCAGGCGGTGGCCTTCCGGCTTGCTCCAGCGCCTGGGCTCGAAGCGGCTCACGGGCTCGAACGCCTCGAAGGCTGCACAGATCCGCTCCTGGAGGTCGCGGAAATAAGCGGCCGCGGTCGTCGCGAAACCGTCTGTGAGGGCCGCCGGCTCAGGCGCGCTGTCGATACGGGCCATTCTTACACTCCACCCGGCTTCCGCTCGTGTACGTAATCGACCAGGCGGGCCACGGCATCGGGACTGGTCTCGGGCCAGATGCCATGGCCCAGGTTGAAGATATGCCCGGGCGCGGGGCCGGCCGCATCCAACACAGCGTTCACCTGACGTCGCAGCTCGGCTGGCGGAGCGAACAGGGCCGCAGGATCGAGGTTGCCCTGGACCGCCTTGCCCGGGCCCAGGCTCAGGCGCACGGTTCTCAAGGACGAGCGCCAATCGACACCGATCACATCGACGTCGAGATCGGCTACCGATTCCATCAAGGCCGAGCCCTGATTCACGTAGTAGATCAAAGGCACGCCCGTCCGGCGCAATGCCGCCATGGCGCGGCGGACCGCTCGCAAGGCGAAGCGGTTGAATTCCGGGGGCGCCAACAGCCCCGCCCACGATTCGAACATCATCAGCGCCTGCGCACCCGCGGCCGCCTGTGCGCCCAGATAGGCCGCCATCGCGTCGGCCAGCTTATCGAGCAGGCGCTCGGCGGACTGCGGCTGCGCGTAGAGAAACGCTCGCGCCGCCCCGAACTCCTTGGAGGGTCGCCCACACACCAGGTAGCACAGCAGCGTGAACGGTCCGCCCGCGAAGCCGATGAGCGGCGCGCCGCGGGGCAGCTCGGGACGGATGAGCTTGATGGATTCCAACACGAACGGCACGTCCCGCTCAGGGACGAGCTCAGCCAGCGCGTCGATCTGCGCATCGGTTCGGATGGGCTCACGCACCACCGGTCCCGGCTCGAAAGTGAGGTCGACACCCATCCCCTGCAGCGGCGTCATGATGTCGCTGAACAGGATGGCCGCGTCGAGCTCGAAGCGGCGCAGCGGCTGAAGGGTGACCTCGGCAGCCAGCTCCGGCGTGCGTGTCAGGGTGACGAAGTCCCCTTTCGAGCGCAGAGCGCGATACTCCGGCAGGTAGCGACCGGCCTGGCGCATGACCCAGACGGGTGTGTGCGGAACCGGCTGACGGCGGCAGGCCGCCAGGAACGCGGGAGTGTGACCCGTCGGTTGCTGCGGGGCGGCGCTCATTCACTCAGCCACCGCGCCATCTCCGGCGCCCAGTAGGTGATGATCAGATCGGCGCCCGCCCGATGGATCCCCGTGAGCGTTTCGAAGACCGCGGCCTTTTCATCGATCCAGCCGCGCTCCGCCGCGGCCTTGATGAGACTGAATTCGCCCGATACCTGATAGGCCACCACCGGCACCCGCACGGCATCGCGCACCTGGCGGATGATGTCGAGATAAGGGCCGGCAGGCTTCACCATCACCAGATCCGCCCCCTCCTCCACGTCGTGCAGGACTTCCCGCAGGGCCTCGCGGGAGTTCGCCGGGTCCATCTGGTACGAGCGGCGGTCTCCAAAGGCGGGAGCGGATTCGGCTGCCTCGCGAAACGGTCCGTAGAAGGATGAGGCATATTTCGCCGCATACGAAACAATCGGCGTGGTGCTGTGACCTTCGCGATCCAACAGCTGGCGCATGGCGGCAACCCGCCCGTCCATCATGTCGCTGGGTGCTACCGCGTCGGCGCCGGCACGGGCGTAGTTCAGGGCAACCTGCGCCAGGGTCTGGACGGAGGAGTCGTTCTCGATCACGCCCTTCACGGTGACGTGGCCACAGTGCCCGTGATCGGTCGAGCCGCACAGGCAGACATCCGCCCAGACAAGCAGCTGCGGACAGGCGTCCTTGATGGCGGAGATCGCCTGCGCCGCCAGCCCCTTCGGATCGAGAGCACTGCTGGCACGGGAATCCTTTTCGGCAGGCGCGGCGAAGATCAACACCGCAGGCACACCGGTGGCGGCGGCCGCCTTGGCGTCCTTCACGGCCTCATCGACCGACAACTGCGAGATCCCGGGCATGCTCTGCACCGGATGTCGCACCCCGCGTCCGGGAACCACGAACAAGGGGTAGATGAGCGCGTCGGCCGACAACCGTGTCTCGCGCACCATGCGGCGCCAGGCATCGGACTGTCGTGTGCGGCGCGGCCTGTGTGAAGGGAATCCCATCAGCGTTCTCCGTCAGCTCGATCTTTCAACAATCGGTGTGTGGTGTGGGCCAGCCCCTGCAAGGTAGCCGACTCCGCCAGTGCCACGGCATACCCGCGGGCACTCAGTGCTTTGGCAGTCGTTGGCCCGATCGCAACGGCCGCCGCGCCGGCCAGCAGGCGCGCGAAATCCTCCTTGCCCAGGGCATGCTCCAGCTCGTCGACCGCAGATGGGCTCGCGAACGTCACGGCGCCCACACCGCCCTTTGCAATCCAGGCCCGACACTCTTCGACATCGAGGGTCGAGGAGGACTCCGTGCGATACGCCTCCACCTGCACGACCTCGGCACCCAGCTGAGTCAGCGCGGCCGCGATGGTCGGCAGTGCGCGCGAGCTAGCCGGATACAAAACCCGGGCACCCACCAGTGTGTTGACCGCGACGAAGGCTTCCACCAGCGCGGCTGCGTTCGACTCACTCGGCACCAGGTCGACCCGCCAGCCTCGCTGACGCAAAACGTGCGCCGTCGCCTGCCCGACCGCGGCGATCCTCACGCTCGGCGGCGCGACCGCCAGAATCTCCGTCACCGCGGCGACGGCATGCCGGCTCGCGAAGACGATCCAATCGAAAGTCCCGGCACGCTGCAACGCAGCCTCGAGCGGCGCCTTCTCGGCCATCTCGACCGTCACCGCAGGCCACAACAACACGTGCAATCCAAGGGCGCGCAGCTCGGAGCACAACGGCCCGTCGTCGGGCTCCGAGCGAGTCACGACAACTCGCTTCGGCTCGCGGGCCTCCAGGCTCACGCCCCCTCCGCAGCCGGGTGAGAGCTCCGCTCGTGAGCAATGAGGCGCGCGGCGCCCTTCTCAACCAACTCGTCCGCGATACGCTGTCCCAGCGCCACCGCCATCTCCGGCGTCGCGTCACTCTCACCTCGAGCGGTCAGCCACTCCGAGCCGTCGAGCGCACAGACGCCGGCGTACAGGTGCAACGTTCCGCCAACAGACGTCCCCAGAGCACCCAACGGCACCTGACAGCCACCTTCCAAACGTCGTAACAGCGACCGCTCGGCGGTAGTCGCCAGCCGCGCGGGCAGATCGTCGAGCGGGCGCAACCAGCGCAACGTCTCTGCGTCCCCGGCGCGGCAGCAGACTCCAACCACCCCCTGCGACACCGCGGGAGGGAAATCATCCGGCAGCAACAGCTCCGCAATATGCTCGTGCAACCCGAGGCGCCGCAGTCCAGCCGCCGCCAAGACAATAGCGTCGTAATCACCGGCCTTCAGGCGCTCGATGCGGGTCGGCACATTGCCCCGGAGCTCGAGCAGATTCAGATCGGGCCGCGCGCGGCCGAGAAACGCCCGCCGTCGCAGGCTGCTCGTGCCCACGCGGGCACCGGGCGGAAGATCCGCCAACCCGAGGCCCCCGCGGGTCAACAGCGCGTCGCGAGGATCTTCCCGGGTCAGTGTCGCCGCGAGCTCCAGGCCGGGCTCGAGAACCGTCGAGAGATCCTTCAGGCTGTGCACGGCCAGATCCACTTCGCCCGCCAACAGCGCGCGATCGATCTCCTTCGTGAAGAAAGCGCGGCCCTTCAGCGCCCACAGGGGTACGTCCGTCCTGACATCGCCCTCGGTCTTGATGTGGACCACCTCGACAGGGGGGGCGTCCTTCAGGCCCTTGATGAGGCTCTCCACGTGACGAGCCTGCCACAGCGCCAGCGCCGAAGCGCGCGTGCCGATCCGCAACGTGCGATGCCCGCTCATGACTCACCCTCCGTCATGAATCGATAGCCCACGCCCCAGACCGTCAGGAAATGCTTGGGATTGGCCGGATCGCGCTCGAAGCGCTTGCGCAGACGCAGGATGAAATTATCCACCGTGCGCGTCGAGGGAAACACGTCGTACCCCCAGACCCGCTCGAGCAGGTCCTCGCGCGAGACGATCTCGCCGGGATGCTCGGCCAACACCTTCAAAATCATGGCTTCCTTCTCGGTGAGCTCCTGCGCGAGGCCGTTCCACGAGCGGGCGCGGAAGGCGCGGAAATCCACCTCATTGCCGCCGAAATGCAGCACGGCCGTCGCCGCGGTGGCGGACGCACTCCGATACCAGTCCCAACGCCGCAGGATCGCGCGAACCCGCAGCAGGAATTCCTGCAGATGGAAAGGCTTCGCCAGATAGTCGTCACCACCGGCCTCCAGGCCCCGCACGCGATCGGCGGGATCACCGCGCGCCGTAAGAAACAACACGGGAGTGTTGTTCCCCTGCTCACGCAGTGTGCGACATACGGTAAAGCCATCGACACCGGGCAGCATGACGTCCAACACGATCAAGCCGACATGCTCCGCTCCGAGCCACTCGAGCGCCTGACGACCGTCGGTGACCGAATGAGTCTCGTAGCCTTCGGCGCGCAGGTTCTCCACTACACCGGCGGCGAGATGGGGGTCATCCTCGACGACGAGGACCCGGTTCGCCTGGGGCGGCAACTGTGGAACCGGATCACTCACGAGTGCTCCGTGGGCGCCACAGGCCAAGTCAGCACGAACTGCGCGCCTTGCCCAACACCGTCGCTATGCGCGCTGACACGACCGCCGGCGAGCTGCATGAGCCGCCGCACGATGAAGAGCCCCAAGCCGGTTCCGTAGTAGCTGCTGCCGCCACCGGGGTGCAGCCGCGTGAACTTCTCGAACAGGCGACCCCCGTCCGCGGGGCGAAATCCAACGCCACTGTCGCGCACGCAGAGCTCGATCTCGTGGTCCGTCCGCCGGGCGACGAACGTAATGGCGCCGCCGCCGACCGGGGTGATGGCGGCGATGGCGTTCTCCAGCAGATTGCGCACCACCACATCGAGCGCCAGAGGGTCGGTCAACACATACAAGCCGCGGGCAATGTCGGTGCTGATGGTGATGTTGTCCTTGCGGACCCGCTCTTCGAATTGCGCAACCACGCGAGTCACGGCGCCCCCGAGATCCAGCGGCTCACGGCGCAGGTCCACCCGGCCGCGCTCGAGCCGCACGCTTTCGAGAATCTGCGTCACCATGGCCTCCATCCGGCCGAGATCCGACAGCATGCGGTCGATGAGCGTGCGCGCCTGGTCGGGCGAGAGCGTACGCATCGCCATCGTCTCCAGGGACAGTTGCAGGCTGGCGAGGGGGGTCTTGAATTGATGGGAGACGAGCGCGAGGAAGTTGTCCTGCTCCTGAATGACCTTGGCCTCGGCCCGCAACGCGCGAGCGATCACCAAGATACACGCTCCGAGCGCAATCAGGAAAAACGCGCCCTCCCAGGCATATTGATTGATCCGCCGATGCGCCTCACCCAGCAACTGTGCCGCGGCGCTGGGAGACAGAGTGGCCTGCCCGCCCACGACAGCCACGCCCGGCAGCAAGGCGTGCACCCGCTCCGCCGGCATCCCCGCAGCCAACATCGCCTGCGCGGCCGTGATCTGCTGATCGTATAGAGCGCGCTCGCCGCGAACCTTCTCCAGCGCGTACGCGCTCTGGTCGTACAGCCACCAACCCACCTGCACGGCGGAGACGACCACCAGCGCCAGTGCAGTGAGTTGAAAGACCCGAGTGGCTTTCATGGCGGCGTTCGCGGTGCTTCAGCGGATGGCAGCCAAGGATTCGCGCAGCGCCTGGGCAAACTGCTGCAAATCCGCGCTCGTCAGCGCCAACGACATGAAGCACGCCTCGTATGCGGACGGCGGCAGGTAGACACCACGATCCAGCATGGCGTGGAACAGCGCGCCAAAACGCTTCGAGGCGGCTTCCGTCAACGCAGCCGCGGTCCGCGGCGCGCCGTTCTCATGGAAGGACATCCAGAACAACGAGCCTGCGCGCACGAAATGCACGGGGAAGCCGGCACCAGCCAGCACCGGCTTCAACAGCTCCTCCAGCTCGGCGCCGCGGGATTCCAACTTCTGCCACCCATCGGTCGCGGTGAGAATGTCCAGCGTGGCGATGCCGGAGGCCATGGCCACCGGATTGCCCGAGAGGGTGCCCGCCTGATAGGTATCGCCATCGGGCGCCAGGCGCGACATGATCCGGCGCGGGCCGCCGAAGGCGCCCACGGGCATGCCGCCGCCGATCACCTTGCCGAAGGTGGCGAGATCGGGAACGATGCCGGTGAGCTCGGACACGCCGCCGCGCGCCAGGCGGAAACCGGAAATCACCTCGTCGAAGATCAACAGGGCGTCGTGCTGACGGGTGACTTGGCGCAGCGCTTCCAGAAATTCCTTCCGCTGCAGCAGCAGGCCGTGATTCGCGGGCACGGGCTCGATGATGACGGCCGCGATACGCGCGCCCTCCTTGGCGAACAGGGTCTCGACGGCAGCCTCGTCATCGAGCGGGACCACGCGCGTGCAGGCGGTGAAAGCTTCGGGCACTCCCGCGGAGGACGGACGTCCGAACGTCGCGAGACCGGAGCCGGCCGCCACCAACAGGTGATCCGCGTGGCCGTGATAGCAACCGGAGAACTTCACGATCAGGTCGCGTCCGGTGTAGGCGCGAGCGAGGCGAATCGCACTCATGACCGCTTCAGTGCCGGAGGAGACGAAGCGCACCTGCTCGAGCGCGGAATAGGCGGCGACGATGCGCTCGGCCAGCTCGACTTCGCCCGCGCAAGGCGCGCCGAATGTCGTGCCGTTGCCGACCGCCTCCGTGATCGCGGCGATCACTTGCGGGTGCGCATGACCGAGAATCAGGGCGCCCCAGGAATTCACCAGGTCGAGATACTTACGGCCATCGGCATCCGTCAGATATTGTCCGGCGCCGCGTGCCACGAAGCGCGGGGTGCCGCCGACGGCGCGAAAGGCCCGTACCGGCGAGCTGACTCCACCGGGAATCACGCGGAGGGCACGCTCGTACAGGGCCTCGGAACGGGAAAGCACCGGCCTGTTGGTGGCCTGTCGTTCAGGAGTTGTCATCGATTCTCTCTAGCGTTATCTCTTGTCGTCACCCGTGACGCCGCCCGGCGGGCGCCGGAGCTTCGCTTCACGGAAGAATGCATCCACCGCGTCCGTGCTCGCATGGGCCACGGCGGCCCGCAGCCCGGCCAGCGGCAGATGTGCGAGGCGGTGGGCGACCGTCGATCCCAATCGTTGCAGGATCTCCCGCTGATTATCGTCGAGGCCGCGCAGCTGCGTCGCCAGGGCGCGCTCCACCTCCTCGGCCGCAATCTGCTCGAAGGTCCCTCGCAGATCGGCGAGCTTACGCCCGATGGCGCGCGTGGCCAGATCGCCACGCAGGCGGACGAGCCGCTCATCTATGGCGGCCCGTACCGGAGCGAGACGCATCAACTGGGCGAGCCGCCGCTCTTGCGCGGACCGAATGAGCTCATCCATGCCGACGCGAGCAAGACCCGCGAGCCGGGCCGCTTCCGGGTCCACATTGGGCGGGACGCCGAAGTCGATGATGAGCGGCGCCAAGGTCGCCGTTCGCGCAAGCTTGGCGAGACTGTCGGGATCGAGCACCGGCTCACCGCCGCCTGCCGCGAGCACCAGGGCACCGACGGCACGCGGCTGCGCCCGGAACTCCTCCAGTGACAGGGCCTGGCCTGCGACGGTCTGAGCGAATTCCTCAGCCACCTGCAGCGTGCGATTCACAACCAGAAGCGGCACTCCCGCCCGATGCAGGGCCATGCCGCAACGCTTTGTCATGGGCGAGACGCCGACGAGCGCCACGGTCATGGGCCGTCCGGCGAGATGGAGCAGCACACGATCAGCAGATAGATCGGCGAGCGACGGCGGACGAACGCCAGCCTCGAGGCGGTGAACCCGACTCGCCATTCCCAACACCTCACCGAGGAGGCGATCGAGGATTGGGCCCGACGCCTGCGCCTCACGGGCGGCCTCCCAAGCGCCGCGCAGTTGCACCGCGATTTCCTGCTCGCCGGTCTGCGCTGAGTCCAGGCCGCAGGCGACCAGGAACAGGTGCTCGACCGCGGCTTCGCCCGTCCAGGCACGGAGGATCCGTGCAGCTTCACCCGGCTTGGGATCGCGACCGGTCAGCGCACGGAAGACATCGCTACGCGAATCGCCCGCGGGACTGCCGTCACGAGTGGCGAAGAGCACCTCGACCCGGTTGCAGGTGCCCACGTAAACGATTTCCGACGCGCGCAACGAATCGCGCAGCGCCGGGAGGCGCGCCGCGACTTCTGCCTTCGGGAGGGCGAAACGAGCCACCTCGTCGACGCCCGCATGACGGTAGGAAAGACCCACGACACCGATCTGGTGCATGGGCATAGGAGAGCATGGGCGCCGCCGCCTTGTGTCACCGAACGGTCACGACCGCGAAGCCGCCTACCGAACATTCACGACCCTAGGCAGCCCGCCAGGCAGGCCACTATCGGGATCTTGGCGCGTTCACCGACGATCGCCGCTGATGGCGACCCGTTTCAGTCCGAACGACGCGTCAACGTCATCAGGAGAATGCCGGCCAGCAGGCCGACACCCAGGGCCAGCGCAGCCGCCTTGTAGGGCTGGGACTCGATGCTCTCCCGGACATCGCCCCACTGCGCTCGCGCCCATTCCTGTGCTCGCGCCGCACGAGCCTTCGCAGCGCTCGCAGCCGCGCCGCTAGCCGCCCGCAGATGCTCCTTGACCTGGGCGGTATCGCCCGAGGAATCGCCGTTCGTCGTTGCGTTCATGTCGGCCCTCGAGGTTTCTATGCGCCGGAATAGCAGTCAAACGCCGCAGGGGCGCGTACGGTTCCTTCAAGGCGACTTTCAGAACGGTGTCGCGACGCGGAGTGGCCGCGTTCCGCCGGTCAAAAGTCGCGCCTTTTGCCCGGGGCGCGTAGCCGGCCGCCGATCGAAGCTGAAGGCCTTCGTCCGCTGAAAGCGCCGTCAGGCGACTTTCAGCCAATAAAATTAGATTTCGTCGTGCCATGCAAAACCGTCGCGGCTGATGAGTGCGCTCGAAGCCGCCGGTCCCCAGCTTCCGGCCACATATGACTTGATGCGCCCGTCATGCTGTGCCCAACCTTCGCGGATCGGATCGATCCAACGCCAGGCCGCGTCGAGCTCATCACGCCGCATGAACAAAGTCAGGTTGCCTTTCACCACGTCCATCAATAGCCGCTCGTAGGCATCGAGGCGCTGCTCCTTGAAGGTGCCCGCCAGGTCGAGCGACAGATCCACCGGCTTCAGGCGCATCGTCTCGCCCGGCACCTTCGCCAGGATCGTGAGCGTGATGCTCTCCTGCGGCTGCAGACGGATCACGAGCCGGTTCGCGACACTGCCCTTTGCGCCGGCGCCGTCGAAAATCGAATGCGGCACGTCCTCGAACGTGACCGCGATCTCGGTGATCCGCTCCTGCAGGCGTTTGCCCGTACGCAGATAGAACGGCACGCCGGCCCAACGCCATGTGTCGATCTCGGCCTTGAGCGCCACGAACGTCTCGGTCGTGCTATCCGCCGCAACACCGGACTCATCGAGATAACCCGGAACAGGCTGGCCATTGACGGCACCCGCGCGGTACTGACCTCGCACCGTCTTCTGCTCGACCGCGTTGCCGGCAATCGGCCGCAGCGCGCGCAGCACCTTCAACTTCTCGTCACGCACGGCATCGGGATCACTGCTCGCGGGCGGCTCCATCGCCAGGATGCAGACGAGCTGCAACAGATGATTTTGCACCATGTCGCGCAGCGCGCCCGTGTGCTCGTAGAACTGGCCACGGCCTTCGACACCCAACTGCTCCGCGATCGTGATCTGCACGTGGCGGACGCGACCGCGACGCCAGAGCGGCTCGAACAGCGTATTGCCGAAGCGCAGCGCCATCAGATTCTGCACGGTTTCCTTACCGAGGTAGTGATCGATGCGGTAGATCTGCCGCTCCGCGAAAATCGCGCCAACACTGCGATTGATCAGCTCGGCCGATGCCCGGTCGACGCCCAACGGCTTCTCGAGCACCACACGGGACTTCGGCGTTACGATCCCCGCGGATGCGAGATTGTCACACGCCAGGGTGAACAGGCTCGGCGCCGTGGAGAGAAAAATGACTCGCACGGCGTCGTCCCGCCCCACCAAGGATTCCTGCAGCTTGCGGAAATCGCGAGACTCGGTGGCATCCACCTGGACGTACTCCACCTGTGTCGCGAAGGCTCGCCAGCGAGCGTCGGTGAACTCCTCCGCCTCGAGATACTTGCGGCAGCTGGCCTCGATCTGGGCCAGGTATTCCTCGCGTGTCAGCCGCGTGCGCGCCACCGCCAGCACCCGTGAATCCAGCCCCATCTGGCCGGCAACATGACGGCGATACAGCGCGGGCACGAGCTTGCGCAGCGCCAGGTCACCGGTGCCGCCGAAGAGCACCATGTCGAACGAATCGAGCTTCTCCACGAGACTCAAAACTCCTTGAAACGGCCGCAGCAGGCTATCATCACTCAGGCGGGCCCCTTAAGCTGGCACAGTATCGGGGCATCCTGCCACGACGACAGTCGAATTTTTTTCATGTCGACGCTCATTCAGACCGGGTCGGAGTACCAGCCATGTCCTCGCCATCTTCCCCTTTGAACCCGCGTGTGCGCGCAGTGACGGAGCGCATCCGGGATCGGAGTCGTTCCGAGCGTGAAGCCTACCTTGCCCGTATGACAGAGAGCACCTCGGGAGGAACGACTCGAGCACGGCTGTCGTGTGGGAACCTGGCGCACGCCTTCGCAGCGGCCTCGACAGGGGACAAGGACGTGTTGCGGCAAATGCGTTGGCCGAATCTGGCCATCGTGACGTCGTACAACGATATGCTCTCTGCACATCAGCCGTTTGAGCGTTATCCGGGCCTCATCCGCGCGGCCGCGCGTGAGGTCGGCGCCACCGCGCAAGTCGCAGGCGGGGTGCCGGCAATGTGCGACGGGGTGACGCAGGGCCAGGCCGGCATGGAGCTGTCGCTCTTCAGCCGCGATGTCATCGCCATGTCAACCGGCATCGCCCTCTCGCACGGAATGTTCGACGGAGCTCTCTGCCTCGGGGTCTGCGACAAGATCGTGCCCGGTTTGTTGATTGGCGCGCTCGCATTCGGGCATCTGCCCACGGTCTTCGTGCCGGCCGGTCCGATGCCGAGCGGAGCCTCCAACAAGGAGAAGGCGCGCGTGCGCCAATTGTTTGCCGAAGGCAAGGTCGGACGTGACGCCCTCCTGCAGTCGGAATGCGCGAGCTACCATTCCGCCGGCACGTGCACCTTCTACGGCACGGCCAACAGCAATCAGATGCTGATGGAGGTCATGGGCCTGCACCTGCCCGGCAGCGCCTTCGTTCAACCCAACACTCCACTGCGTGACGCGTTGACGGCCGCCGCAACTCACCGGCTCGTGCGCACGACCTCACTGGGTGACGAATATATCCCGTTGGCTCGGGTCGTGGACGAACGTGCGGTCGTCAATGCCATCGTCGGGCTCCTCGCTACCGGCGGCTCCACGAATCACACGCTCCACCTGGTCGCCATGGCCCGGGCCGCGGGCATCGTCATCGACTGGAACGATTTCAGTGAGTTGTCGGAGGTCGTGCCGCTGCTCGCCAGGATCTATCCCAACGGCAGCGCCGACGTCAATCACTTCCACGCCGCCGGCGGCATGGGATTCCTGATCCGCGAGCTTCTCAACGCAGGCTTGATGCACCGGGATGCGCAGACGATTGCCGGAGCCGGACTGGATGCTTACACCCGGGAGCCCTGGCTGTCGCCGTCCGGACTTGCATGGCGCGAGGCCCCCGAGGAGAGCGGGGATACTTCGGTCCTGCGACCGGCGAGCGATCCGTTCAGCACGCACGGCGGACTCATGCTCATGCGCGGAAACCTCGGCCGCTCGGTCATCAAAATCTCCGCAGTGCGGGACGAGCACCGTGTCGTCGAAGC
>DASZVD010000159.1:0-4782 GCA_035547375.1 Steroidobacteraceae bacterium | reverse complement strand
AGGGCCTGGCCGTGGCGCGCGCCGCGGCCAATATGACTCCCGCAGCTCTCGCACAACTGCGAGAGCTGATCGACGAGCAAAGCGAAACCGACGCCGAGCACATCTGCGAGGCGAGCGCGGAACGCAACCGCGCCTTCCACTTCACGATCTATCGGCAATCCGGGTCAGCCGTGCTCTTACCCATCATCGAGAGTCTGTGGCTGCAATTCGGCCCCTATCTGCGGATGGCGTCGGAACGGTTCGACGGGCGCGAGGGCCGCGGTATGAATTTTCACATCGAGATCGTCGCGGCGCTGTCGCGTGGTGACGGTAAGGCGGCGCGCGCCGCGCTCGAATCCGACATCGGCCGGGCATTCGAGCTGGTCATGACCGATCCTACGTGGTGGCAAAAAAGTGGAGGTGCGGGATGACGGACCCTGAAGTGGGCTTCGAGATCTACGATCTGCGTGTCGAGGTGGTCGGCCCGCCGGGCGCGAGGATCTACTGCGGCGCCAAGCTGGGCGACTATTTCGAGCTGCACGGCGAGATGCTGAAACTGCCTCCCGGACAAGGGTTCTCGATCTACTCCCTGGGCGCGCTCCTGCCCTTGCTCGCGGCGAAGCAGCGGGTCACCGATCCGCACGACTGGATGAGCTCGGACGCCGAGGTCGCCTGTCCCGATCCGCATTGCCCGACCCGATTGCGCATCACTCGCACCGGCCGCCGTTTCTTCAAGCGCTCGGATACCACTGCCGTACCGCTGCCCGGGCAAGGAGCCAAGTGATCCCCCGCTACACTCTCCCCGACGGCTATTCTCTTTCGCGCATCATCAAGGGAGGATGGCATCTCGCGGGCGATCACGGCGTCGTCGACCCACAACAAGCCATACGCGACATGGCTGTGTTCGTGGAAGCGCGCATTACGACATTCGACTGCGCCGATATCTACACGGGCGTCGAGCAACTCATCGGCGACTTCCGGCGGCAGAATCCGAGCCTGGCCTCCCGCGTTCAGCTCCACACGAAATTCGTGCCGGATCTCTCCGATCTCGCCACGGTCGATGCGCGCTACGTCGAGAACATCATCGACCGGTCCTTGCAGCGCCTCGGTGCCGAACGTCTCGACCTCGTGCAATATCATTGGTGGGACTTCTCCGTGCCCCGCTATGTCGAGACCGCACTCGAGCTCGAACGGTTGCGCCGCGCAGGGAAGATCGCCCACCTCGGGGTGACCAACTTCGACGTGCCGCATCTCGATGAGCTCGTCCGGGCGGGTATTCCGATCGTCTCGCATCAACTCCAGTACTCTCTCGTCGACGAGCGCCCGGCGACCCGCATGGTCGAGTACTGCCGCAACCACGGGATCGTGCTGCTGTGCTACGGCACCGTCGCCGGCGGCTTCCTGTCCGAGCGCTGGCTGGGCCGGCCCGAGCCGGTGGGGCTGACCAACCGCTCGCTCATCAAGTACGAGCTCATCATCGAGGACTTCGGCGGTTGGCCCCTGTTCCAGGAGCTGCTCGCCACGCTGGCGCGCATTGCGGCAAAACATCGAACGGACGTGGCCTCCATCGCGTCGCGTATCGTGCTCGATCGGCCACAGGTGGCTGCCGTGATCGTCGGCGCGACCAGCACAGCGCATCTGCAGGCGCATGAGAGAATCGCGGACTTGCGCCTGGACGCAACCGATCTCGCGGCCGTCGCTGCCGTGACCGGACGGCGTAGCGGTCCCGAAGGGGACGTCTATGCCCTGGAGCGGGATCGCGGCGGGAGGCATGGACAGATCATGAAGTACGAGCTGAACGCATCCGAAGGGTAACAACCGTATCAATAGGGGGAGGGGCACAATGACTAAGAATTCAATCGGGTTACAGGCGCGCACGAGCCCGGCACGCCTCGCGCTTACCGCCGCCCTGGCCGGATCCTGGGCACTCGGCGGCACCACCTGGGCCGACACGCCGGACAACGAGAGCACCGCGCGCGCTCCAGCGACGGATCTGCAGGAAGTCATCATCAGCGCGGAGAAGCGCGATTCCACGGTACAGAAGACTCCGATCAGCATGACCGCGATCACCGGCGCCGACCTGCAGTCGCAGGGCGTCAGCGACATGGTGGCGGTCGCCCAGCAGGTGCCGGGTGTCTCCTTCAAAACCTCGGGCCCCGGCCAAACGGAGTTCGAGATGCGCGGTCTCACCTCCACGGGAGGTGAGTCGCCCACCGTCGGCTTCTATCTCGACGAAACCTCGCTCACACCACCGGCGATGGCGCAGAACGGCAAAGTAGTGATCGATCCGACGCTCTTCGACCTCAACCGGGTCGAGATCCTGCGCGGCCCCCAGGGCACCTTGTACGGCGCGGGCTCCATGGGCGGCACGATCAAGCTCGTGACCAACCAGCCGGACCTGAAGCAGTTCGGAGTGAACGCCGAAGGCATCTTCTCGGGCACGGCCGGCGGCGGTTTCAACCACACCGAGAACGCGATGCTGAACCTGCCCCTGGCGCAGGACATGATAGGCCTGCGCCTCGTCGGCACGTACCAGTGGACCGACGGCTGGATCGACCGCGACGTGGTGAGCCCCTTCCCGCTCGAAGTGAACAACAGCACACAACGCGGCGCCGTCTACAACGCACCGATCACCCAGCGCTTCACCGGCGCCAACTGGGAGTCGCTCAAGGGCGGCCGGGCCTCGCTCCTGGTGAAACCCACCGACGCGCTCAGCATCACCTTCGGGGTGCTCTACCAATCGATCAACCAAGGCGGCCCCAATACCATCGACGTGCCGCCCGGAAACGAGGCGCACTACCAGCCCTTCGACGTCGCCGAGCCGTTCGAGGACGCCTTCAATCTCGACACCCTGACGGTGAAATACGACTTCGACAGCTTCCAGATCGTCTCCGCCACCTCGAACTGGACCCGCCATCAGCTGCAGACCCAGGATATCTCCGAGGCCATGCAGGACTACATCGGCGGCTTCCTGGGCCCCCCGGCCGATTTCCCGTTCTCGACCGCCGACGGCGGCCTGGGCGCCGGCTCGATCTCGGAAGACGACTACACGCGCCAGGTGAGCGAGGAGCTGCGCGTCGCCTCCACCGGCAACGGCCCGTGGCAATGGCTCGCCGGCGGTTACTACAGCAGCTTCCATGCCACATCGCACGTCTACTCGTATTACGACGGTTTCACGGCGCTGTTCGGCACCAACAACCTGGCCGACAACCATCGGCTGCTGGACGTCGATCAGTGGGCGCTGTTCGGCGAGACCTCGTACCTGATAGCGGATCACTTCAAAGCGACGGCCGGCGTGCGGTACTTCAACTACCACAGCAACTCCGCCACCTCCGTCAGCGGCGTGTCGGCCAACGGCACGAGCGCCACCCTGTACGGCAATGCGCAGAATTCGGGCGCCACGCCGAAGGTGAGCTTCGCGTATCTCCCGGACGACGACACGACCTACTACGCGACGATCTCCAAGGGGTTCCGTCCGGGCGGACCGAACTCGCCGATCCCGCCGCCGTGCTCCCCCGCGCCGACCCAGTTCGGGCCGGACAGCGTCTGGAGCTATGAGCTGGGCGAGAAGCTGCGCTTCCTCGATTCCCGTGTCTCGGTGAACGGCGACATCTACTACGAGGACTGGGCCAATATCCAACAGCAGGTCGCCCCGGGTTGCGGGTACAAGTTCACCACCAACGCCGGCAAGGCCAAGGTGTACGGCGCGGAGCTCGAGATCGCCGTGATTCCGGTCACGGGACTCACTCTCTCGCAGAGCGTCGGCTACACCCACGCCACGAACTCGACGACCCTGCCGGAGGCCGGCGTCGTGTCCGGCGATCGTCTGCTCGACGTTCCCGAGGTCACCGCCAACACCTCGGCAACCTATCGCTATCCCCTGCCGGTGCTGACGGCCCTGAACCTCATCGTGCGCCTGAACAACAGCTACATCAGCTCCATTCAGGACATCACCTTCGGCCGCAACACCCTACCGGCCTACGACCTCGTCAACACGCGCTTCGGCGTGGAGGGCGACCGCTGGTCCGCGCTGGTGTTCGTCGACAACCTGACCAACAAGAAGGCGCTCCTGAGCGACACCGGCGCGCTCTCCGCAAACGTCGAGATCTTCAACCGGGTCGCGACGAACCCGCCCCGTACCATCGGCATCGATCTCAACTACAAATTTTAGTATGTCCTGTGAAGCCAAGCGAAGGCAGGGCCCTTCCCGGTGCCGAAAATGACGCAAGAGACCGGCTACCCGAGCCGGGCATACGCCTGGAACGTCGTGGCGATCCTGATCGCCACGGCGGTTCTGTCCTACACGGACCGCCAGGTCTTGAGCCTGATCGTCGACCCGATCCGCGCCGAGCTGCACATCGTCGACAGCCAGATGAGCCAGCTGTTCGGGCCGGCCTTCGCCCTGGTGTACGGTTTCGCCGGACTGCCGTTGGGGTTCCTCGCGGACCGCAGCTCGCGGCGCAACCTGATCTTCGCGGGGGTGTTGGTCTGGAGCGCCGGCACCCTCGCCTGCGGCGGCGCGCACAGCTTCCAGCAGCTGTTCCTCGCACGCATGGTGGTAGGCCTCGGCGAGGCGGTCCTGTCGCCGGCGGCGATCTCACTCATCAGTGACTACTTTCCGCCCTCGCGGCGCGGCATCGCGGTGGGCTGCTTCCTGAGCGGCATCGCCATGGGACAAGGCGCGTCGATTCTCATCGGCGGCGGGGTCTTGCGCCTGGTGGAAATCGGCGCCCTGGCCCACACACCGCTCGCATCGCTGGCGGCCTGGCGTCTGGTCCTGCTGTTGATCGGCGCGCCCGGACT
>DASZVD010000158.1:0-2644 GCA_035547375.1 Steroidobacteraceae bacterium | reverse complement strand
TTCAGCTCTTCGGCCAGCGCGGCCGGCAGGCGGCTGCCGTACTGCTGGAAATAAGCGCGCATATCCGCGGCTTCCTTCTTCCAAGCGGTCGGATCCACCGTCAGTAGCGCCTTCATCGCGTCGGCGGCGATGTTCAGGCCTTTGGTGTCGATGTCCTCCGGACGCGGCAGGTGGCCGATGGGGGTTTCGACGGCGCCCGCGTTGCCGGCACTGCGGTCGAGCATCCATTTCAGCACGCGCAAATTTTCGCCGTAGCCCGGCCAAAGGAACTTGTTCTGCGCGTCGCGGCGGAACCAGTTGACGTGATAGATGCGTGGCGGGCGAGCCAGCTTCGCACCGATGTTGTACCAGTGCTGCCAATAGTCCGCGAAGTTGTAGCCGCAGAACGGCAACATGGCCATCGGGTCGCGGCGAACCACGCCTTGTTGGCCGACCGCGGCGGCGGTCGTCTCGGACGCCATGGAGGCGCCGACGAGGACGCCATGTTTCCAGTCACGCGCTTCGTACACCAGCGGCGCGACTTCGCGACGGCGACCACCGAACACAATGGCGCTGATCGGCACTCCCTGCTTGTCTTCCGTGTGTGGAGAGTACGCCGGGTTGAGTTTCGCGGAGACGGTGAAACGCGAATTCGGATGTGCTGCAGGACCGTTCTTCGCATCGTAGGGGCGGCCCTGCCAGTCAATGACGGGAGTGCCGGTCGGCAAGCCTTCCCACCACGGTTGATTGTCGGCCGTGAGCGCCACGTTGGTGAACAACGTGTCGCGCCGGATCGTGTCGTACGCGTTGCGATTAGTCTCCGCATTCGTGCCCGGCACCACGCCGAAGTAACCCGCTTCCGGGTTAATCGCCCACAACCGCCCATCCGCACCAGGGTGCAGCCAGGCGATGTCATCGCCGACCGTGAACACTTTCCAGCCGGGCATCGTCTCCGGCGGGATCAGCATCGCGAGGTTCGTCTTGCCGCAGGCCGACGGGAAGGCGCAGGCCACGTAGTGAGTCTCGCCTTTCGGATTCTGCAGGCCCACGATGAGCATGTGCTCCGCGAGCCAACCTTCGGTGCGCGCCTGGTAGCTGGCGATGCGCAGCGCGTGGCATTTCTTGCCGAGGAGGGCGTTACCGCCGTAGCCCGATCCGAAGCTCTTGATCGACAGCTCTTCGGGGAAGTGCATGATGAAGCGGCGGTTCGGATCCAACTCGCCGATCGAGTGGAGGCCGCGCACGAAGTGGCCGCCGTCGGCCGCGATGCGCTCGAGAGCCGCGCGACCCACACGCGTCATGATGATCATGTTGAGAACGACATAAGGACTGTCGGTGATCTCGACGCCGCAACGGGACAGCGGAGAGTCGAGAGGTCCCATGCAGTACGGAACGACGTACAGCGTTCGGTTCCGCATGCAACCGTGGAACAGGTCATTCATCTTCTTGTGGGCTTCGGCCGGGTCCATCCAGTTGTTGTTCGGACCCGCTTCGTCCTTCGAGCGGCTGCAGATGAACGTGAGGTGCTCGACGCGCGCGACGTCGCTCGGGCTCGAGCGGGCGAGGTGGCAGCCGGGGAAGGAGTCGGGGTTCAGGGCCAGCAGCTCGCCGTCGCGCAGCAGCTTCGAGGTCAGCTCGCGTTGCTCGGCCTCCGACCCGTCGCACCAGTAGATCTCGCGCGGCTGCGTGAGCTCACGAACCGAATCCACCCAGTCGGTCACCGCAGGGCTCAGCTGGGGCAGGGGAGTCAGAATGTGTGCTGCAGTGGCCATCCAGAGATCCTCTTGTTAAGGGCTTCGCCCAACTTTCCTGCGGGTCGGAGCGGCCCGCTGCACGTAGCCCAGATGGGCCAGCCCAAATAGGCCAGCGCCAGTGGGCCAGCGCGCTACGCGCCGGGAAGAGGGCCGAAGGCACTCTCGACTTTTGCACCAGTATAGCCACGGCGGCCCGGACGCCTTTATTAATAGGATAAAACCTCCGAATTTGTTCCATTACCGCACACATCACGCCCTCCGAGGGGGCCAGCCGGCCGCTATCATGGTGGGGATGCTGGATCTGGATGACATATTCGGCCCCGGGGGGCCTTTGCAGAGTGCCTTGCCGGGCTTCAAGCCCCGCTGGCAGCAATTGCGCATGGCGCAGCGGGTGGCGGCGGCCTTGGAGGGCCGGGAAACTCTCGTGGTGGAAGCCGGCACCGGCACCGGAAAGACGTTCGCATATCTCATTCCCGCGCTGCTGAGCGGCGTCCGGGTCTTGATTTCGACCGGCACCCGGACCCTGCAGGATCAGTTGTTTTCCAAGGATTTACCGCTGGTGGCCGCGGCCCTGGGCCGTCCGGCCCGCATCGCCTTGCTCAAAGGGCGGACGAACTACCTGTGCCGCTATCGTCTCGCCCGTCTCGGGTCCGGCCGGGGTGAGCAGCTCTCGATCGATGGCGCGTCCGACGAGACGGCCGGCGAGGGAACGATGCTCGCGCGCATCGCCCGCTGGGCCCTGACCACGCGCCAAGGAGACCTCGCTGAGGTCCGCGGCTTGTCCGACTCACATCCCGTGTGGCCAAAGGTCACCTCGACGAGGGACAACTGTCTCGGGAGTAAATGCCCGGAGATCTCCCGCTGCCACGTCGCGATCGCGCGGCGCGAGGCGCTCGATGCCGACATCGTCA
>DASZVD010000157.1:0-8126 GCA_035547375.1 Steroidobacteraceae bacterium | reverse complement strand
CCTTGACCAGCTGAATCGCAGCCACCAGGCCCGCGCCACGGATCTCTCCCACGATCGGATGGGAGCGGCAGAGCTCATCCAGCCCGGCGCGCAGATAAGGCCCCACGTCGTCCCGTACGCGCTCCACGAGGCCTTCCTGCTGCATCAGCCGGATATTCGCGATCGCCACCGCGCAAGCGACCGGGTGACCGGAATAAGTAAACCCGTGAGAGAGCGTACCGCCCTCGTTGATGACATCGAAGAACGCCCCGGTCATGGCTACGGCCGAGATCGGCAGATAGCCGGAAGATAGGCCCTTCGCCATCGGCATGAGATCCGGCCGGATGTCGTAGGTCTGCGAGCCGAACCAGCTCCCCGTGCGGCCGAAGCCGCAGATCACCTCGTCCGCGACCAACAGCACGTCGTACTTCCTGCAGATGCGTTGGATCTCGGCCCAGTAGCCCGGCGGCGGGTCATAAACACCGCCTGCACCTTGCACCGGCTCGCCGACGAACGCCGCGACGTTGTGCGCGCCGAGCTCGAGAATCTTCTTTTCCAACCGGCGGGCCGCCTCCAGCGCATAGGCCTCGAGGCTCTGCGTGCCACCCTGCGTGTAATAGTGCGGATGCTCGATGTGCTCGAAGCCCGGCAACGTCTCGCCGTCCATGGCCCACATCGGCGCCATGCCGCCCAGGCTCACGGCAGCGAGTGTGCTGCCGTGATAGCCGAGGGTACGTGCGATGAAAGTGCGCTTCTTCGGCAGCCCCCTGAGCGCCCAGTAGCGGCGCACGAGGCGGATCACCGTGTCGTTGGCTTCCGAGCCGGAGTTGGCATAGAAGAAATGCCGCAGGCCGTTGGGCGTCAGCCCGGCCAGGCATTGCGCCAACTCGATCTGTGATGGAACGGAGCTCTGGAAGAAGCTGTTGTAGTACGGCACCTGCTCGAGCTGCTTCAGCGCCGCATCGATGAGCTCGCGCCGGCCATAGCCCACGTTGACACACCACAGGCCCGCCATCGCGTCGAGAATCTTGTTGCCGTCGCTGTCCCAGACATACACGCCCGCCGCGCGGGTCATCACCCGCGTGCCCCGCGCGGCCAGGGCCTTGGGGTCGGTAAAGGGATGGACGTGGTGGGCCCGATCGAGCGCCTGCCACTCGCTGGTCGGCCGGGACGACGAATTCGGTGTCATGTTGTCTCCTCCTGGTGCAGGGCCTCCACGACCGCGTTGAAGAAATCGTTGTCGGTGATGGCTTCGGCGCCCTTCGGCTTCGAGCGCGAGCTGAGCACGACGATCACCACCTGCTCACGCGGGTTGATATAGATGAACTGTCCGAAAATTCCGCGCGCGCTGAAGGCTCCCGCGGTGAAAGCGCCGTCCCGGCCGGCCACCGGCCACCACATGTAGCCGTAATCGACCCGCTTGCCGCCGACTTCACGCGGCGCGCCCGACTCGCGCACCCAGCCGGGCGGCAGCACGCGCTCGGTGCCGATCACCCCGTCGTTCTGCATGAACAGGCCGAATCGTCCGTAGTCGCGCAATGTCGCGCTGATGCCGCTGCCGGCGACCTCCAGTCCGCCGGGAGCCTCGAGCCACCAGGTGGCATCGGCCTCCATGCCCAGCTTCGACCAGATCTTCTCGGAGAGATAGTCCGCGACCCAGCGGCCGGTCAGTGCGCGCAGCAACGCGCCGACGACGTGGGTCTCGCCGGTGCTGTAGTTCCACAGGGTGCCCGGCGGCGCGACCTTGGGCTGGCCGGCGACATAACTCAGGATCGCCCCGGGCCGCTGCTCGATCTGCAGCTCGAGCATCCTGCGGCGCTCGGAAGTTGGATCCGTGTGCGTATCGTTCCAACGCAGCCCCGAGGTCATCTGCAACAGGTGCCGGATCGAGACCCCGTCGAGCCCACTGCCCTTCAACTGCGGCAGGTACGCCGTGAGCGGCTCCTCGACACTGCGCAACAGGCCGTCCTGGATGGCCGCGCCGATCAGCGTAGTGCTGACGGACTTTGCCATCGACATGGACAGCCAGCCGGCGTCCGCGCAGTAGCCCAGATCGTAACGCTCCAGCGCAATCTTGCCGCGCTTGAGGATGAGGAGCCCCGCCACGCGATTGCGTGAGAGATAGTCGTAAAAATCGTATTCAGCGCCCTTCGACTCGATGCTGAGCTCGTCGATCAGGTCCGCGGGCGCGTGCTCCAGGGCTTGCACGGGGCCCGCGCGCCGCACGGTGCGCGTGGCAAACATCAGGTGAGTGTTGCGGAAGGTGTCGACCTGCACGTCGGGCAACAGTCGGCCTTCGTAGGTTCTGCGAATGAGCTCCGCCTCGCTCGCAGCGGCCCCGGTCGGCTTGCCGTTCAATGTCTTCTCCATCGGGATCGCCTCCCGGCGTCAGTCCGCCAGCAGCAGATCCTCGTAAAAGGCACTGAAAGGCCGCTCGGGATGGCGGATCTGGATCTCGAGGACCCACAGGCTCGATGACGGCGCGAACGCGGCGTCCGCGAGCGAGCCCTTGTGGATCGCCGCGTGCGGGAAGTCGGCGAGCCGGTGGCCGGCCATCTTCAAATTGAGCTCCCAGCCGAGGGAACGCGCCTCCTCACCGGCGTATTGGTAGAGCGCCCGCCCGGACACCCGCTCGGTGAGCCACTTCCTTCGTACGCGGGCGAAGACCTCCTGCACGTCGCGGGCGATCCGCAGCATGTCAGGATCGTTGCCGACGACGAACGTTGCCCCGCCGTCGCCCTCCCACTTGTCCCAGACAGGGCCGATGTCGATGAAGAAGATGTCGTTGTCCTGGAGCACCACACCCGGCTCGGAGGGTGCGCCGAAGGGCTTGAGCGTGTTGGGACCGAAACGCAGCTGAATGCCGTGCCAGCCGCGCAGCAGGCCAGCTTCGCGCAGCACCGTCCGCGCCCATTCGTGCGCGGCCTCTTCGGCCATCCCCGGCTTGATGGCGGCCGCAATCCGCTGAATGGCCTCCTGGGTTTTCTGCCGGGTGAGCATCATCATCCGCAGGTCGAAATTCTCGCCGACCCCCTCGAACCGGGCTTGTTCTTCCACAGCAATCCTTCCACGCTGATCGAGCCTGGATGGTAGGGCGGGAGGCGCTGCGCCCGAGATGCCAAATGCGAACGTGGCGGTGTTCCTAGCGCACCGCAGGCGAGTTCGGCATCATCGCGCCATGCACTGGCTCACCCTGCTTTTCCTGGCCGCGGTCGTCCTCAGCACCGCGCTCGAGCTTTGGCTCTCACAGCGCCAGATCGGCGCTGTCGCGGCACACCGCAATCGTGTCCCCGAGCCGTTCGCGGCCGCGGTCTCCGCCGACGAGCATGCGAAGGCTGCGGATTACACGATCGCCAAAGCGCGCTTCGGCCGCGTCGCCGAGGTCCTCAACGCGGTAGTGACTCTCGTGCTCACTCTGGGAGGCGGCATCGCGGCGATCGATGCCCTTTGGCGCCACACCGGCTGGTCGCAACCCTGGTTGGGGACCGCGGTCGTCGGCAGCGTCCTGCTGCTCACGGCGGTGATCCACCTGCCCCTGTCGGTCTGGAGCACCTTCAAGCTCGAAGCACGCTTCGGCTTCAACCGCACCACCCCCGCGCTGTTCATCGCCGACCTGGCGAAGAGCCTGCTCCTGTCCGTCCTGATCGGCGGCCCGCTGCTGGTGGCGACCCTTGCGCTGATGGAGCGCGCGGGGCGGCTGTGGTGGATCTGGGCGTGGCTGCTGTGGCTGGCCGTCATGTTCATCATGACCTGGGCCTATCCCGCCTTCATCGCCCCATTGTTCAACAAGTTCTCGCCACTGAAGGACGACGTGCTGAAATCACGTATCGAAGCGCTGCTTACCCGTTGCGGGTTCAAGTCACGGGGTGTCTTCGTCGTGGATAACTCGCGCCGTTCTTCGCACGGCAACGCCTACTTCACGGGCATAGGCACGAATAAACGCATCGTCTTCTTCGATACGCTGTTGGACCGGCTCACGCATCAGGAGGTCGAAGGCGTGCTGGCGCATGAGCTGGGCCACTTCAGCCTGAAGCACGTCCGCAAGCGCCTCATCGTCTCCGTCGCGACGACGTTCATAGCGCTCGCGATCCTGGGATGGCTGACCGAGGAGCCGGCCTTCTATTCGGCGCTCGGAGTGCCGACGCCATCCACCCACGCGGCGCTGCTGCTATTCATTACCGCCTCGCCTTTCTTCACGTTCTTCATCACGCCGCTGGGCTCGTTCTGGTCGCGCCGTCACGAGTTCGAAGCGGACGCATTCGCGACCCAACATGCGAATGCGAGCGAGCTGGCCAACGCTCTCGTGAAACTCTATCGCGACAACGCAAGCACTTTGACGCCCGATCCGGTGTATGTGGCCTTTCATTATTCACATCCACCGGCTTTGGAGCGGATCGGCCGCCTGGCCGCCGCGGCGCCACACTAGTCAATTTGGCCGCAAGTCGCCTGCGGCGCTTTCGGCGGACATGACCCTGTCGCCCGCCGGCAAAGAGCGCGGTCTTTGCCGGCTGCACCGCTCGCACTCACCGCCGCGCTGAATCGCCCTCGCGCCGGGCCGACTCACTGGCGCCCTAACGTGGCGCCGGAATGTAGTAGAGCGTAATGCTCTTCCCGATCATCTCCATCGGCTCATAGGCGTCCAGCCACGCATACCCCTTGGGGTTGTGCACCTTGGCCAGCGCCGAGATCGCCACCCATCCCGTTGCGGGCTTCCCGGGTGGCATCACTTCGTAAGGCGGCAAAGGCTCCCGCGCCAGATCCGCCGTCCCGCGATAGGCCAGGTGCAATCGCGGAATCCTGATTTGCGCGGCCCGTTTCTCCAGGCGCCACAGATCCTGGCCCCAGTCCAGATCCGAATCGACCAGCACCCGCTGCGGATGGGCCACCGCCTCGTTGAAGTACGGCAGGTAGTCCGGACTCGCGGTCCACAAAGTCAGGACCTGCCAGCCCACGAAGGCGGTGAGGAACGCCGACCCCGTGATGGCCAACGGCCGCACCGCCGCCTTGCGCAAGGCACGCCACACCGCCGCCACCGCGTACGCCGCGCCCAGCGCGAGAAAAGGATAAAGCACCAACACGTGGCGGATACCGATGTTGATGTGACTGAAGGAGCTCGCGAACACCAGCACCGTCACGAACAACAGTGCCGGCGCCAGGCGCCAGGCATTGCCCTCCCGCCACCCGTCCCGCGCCAACAGCACGAGACCGATGGGGCCGGAAATCAACAGAGGCAGCGGTGTCTTCGCCGCCAGCGCCACCAGATAGAAATACCACCATCCGCTCGAGCGCAACTGTCCCAACAGGAACGACAGGTGCCCCGAGTCGTTGTGCGCCTTGACCGCGATGATCCCCTCGGCGAAACCCTTCACCCAGTCAGGCAGCCAGACGTTGCGCAGCACGATGCCGGCCAGATGGGACAGCCCCTGCTCGTGCAGGAGAAAGGTCACGGCCCAATCGAAACGGCGCGGCACGGTATTGCCCGCCGGGCGAAACCCGTAAGCCAGGAAGACCGGCAAGGCCGCCGCCAGAAGGATGATCGCGACACCGGCCCAGCGTCGGCGCGAGGCGGAAAGCGGCCCCTTCCGCCGGCGCAATGCGGCACGCGCCGCGCCCAACACCGTGCATCCCAGGATGAGGAAAGGAATGGCGGAGAACTTCGAGGCCACCGCCAGGCCGACAGCGAGCCCGAGCCAGAGCGCGTCCCGCCGCCGCGCGCTCTCGAGCCAGCGCTGCGCCGCATAGAAAGCCAACAGGACGGTGGCCGCGGCCGCCACGTCCAGCGTCGCAAGCGCCGCGTGCCCAAGTATCGGCGGCACCGACGCGACGAACAGCACCGCGAGCAGTGCCTCGCCTTCGGAGGCCGTCAGCCGTCGTGCCCACAGCCAAGTGGAAAACAACAGCAGCGCCAGGAATGGCAAGGTACCGAGACGCGCCAGGGTGAGGTACAGATCGTAGTGCCCCCCCGTGTACAGAATATCAATGCCTTCCTGCACCCCATCCGGAGGCGGCGTGCCGAAGGAGCGTGCCCCTGCCAGATAGGGCCCCAACGCCATGAGCGCACGCACGATCGGGGGATGCTCGGTGTCGTACTCGTAGCGGCCCCGGTCGAGGAGCTCGACGCCTGCCGCGAGGTGCTCAGGCTCGTCCCAGGTGTTGCAATACACGCGCCAGGTCGTAGTCGACAAAGCGCAAGCGCCGAGAATCAACAGCGTAAGCATCACGCGCGCGGCAAAGGATGCGGCAGGCGCGGCCGTCGCGGTCGCGGGCGCCGCAGGCGCCGACGCCGTGGGCGTCGACGTCGTGGATGCCAGCGCAGCGGGCGCCGCCGCCATGGATGCTGACGCCGTGGGTACTACCGTGGCGGGCGCCGCCGTGGTGTCGACCGGAGTTGTCATCGTCCCAGGCAGCCGGGACCTCCAGAGCTCCCGATACTCATCCGCGTTCAGGCCGCGGTCCCCGAGCATCTTCCAACAACGCCGGGCGCCGCCGGCGCACCTGCCGCGAGCTCGGGCTCGCCGTGCTCGTGGCATCGAACTCTTTCCGGGCTTTATCGATCGCCGCCCGGTTCGCCCTCGCCCACTCGGCGACCGCGACCAGCGGCGTGCGTAGCGTGCGGCCCAACTCTGTGAGAGCGTAGTCCACACGCGGTGGAACAGTCGGGTGAACCGTGCGTATGACGAGTCCATCGCGTTCGAGGCTACGCAGCGTGAGAGTCAACATGCGCTGCGAAATGCCATGAATCGTGCGACGGATCTCGTTGAAGCGCATCGGGCCACGCCCGACGCACAGCAGCTCTACCACGAGCACGGTCCATTTGTCGCCGATCCGCGCGAGCGTCTCACTCACCATCCGGCAGTCTTCCGGATCGCGCTCAGTCAGCTCTTTGGCCCGTGCGCTCGCCTCATCCGCGCTCGCCTCATCCGCGTACGCCGTCGCGGCGGGCCCCCTAGGCTCATCAATGTTACTGGGTTTCAAGAAAGTGCCTTCTTGCGGGTTTCCCCGGTTGCCACCATTCTATCGCTAGTTACAAACAGTAACCAAGCCACATAAAGGAACCGATATGAGCAAAGTCCTTCTGGTCACCTCCAGTCCGCGAGGGGCCGCGTCGCACTCGAGCAAGATCGCCCGGACGCTGGCCGACCAGCTTGCCTCGGCCGACCCCCGCTCGACCCTCGTCAGCCGCGATCTGTTCCGCGAGCCCCTGCCCCATATCGGCGAGGACTTCGTGAGCGCCCTGGGGACGGCCGCCGAGAAGCGCACCCCGGCCCAAAGCGCGGCCGTCGCTCTCTCTGACCGAATCATTGCGGAAGTGTTCGCCGCGGACGTCATCGTGATCGCCTCGGCAATGATCAATTTCGGAATCTCCTCGACCCTGAAAACCTATATCGACCATCTGCTGCGTGCGGGCAGCACGTTCCGCTACACGGAGAAGGGTCCCGAAGGACTGGTGAAGGGGAAAAAGGCGTACATCGTGCAGGCCTCGGGTGGCGTCTACTCCGAAGGCCCGATGCAGTCGTTCAACTTCCAGGATACCTACCTGAAGCGGGTGCTCAGCTTCATCGGCATCACGGACGTGGAGGTCATCAGCATCGAGGGCGTTGCCTTCGGACCGGAAGCAACCGAGAAGGCGCTGCAGGCTGCGGCGGGACGCGTCTCGAGCGTACGGCCACCCGTCGCGGCGACGGTCTGACGACGTTCAACCGAACGGATGCCGGATGCTCGGTCGAGCCAATGTCGGGCCGCAGTCGCGGCCGGGTTATCAGCCGAACGGATGCCGGAGCGTGATCGTCTGGTCACGATCCGGCCCCGTCGAGATCATATCGACCGGCACGTCGACCAGCGTCTGCAAGCGCTCCAGGTAGCGGCGCGCATTCGCCGGCAGTGCGTTGTAATCCCTGACGCCAACGGTCGATTCGCGCCAGCCCGGCAACTCCTCGTAGACCGGCTGCACATCGCCGTAGCTCTCCAGGCACAGCGGCGGCTCGGGAGTGACCTCGCCGTTGATCTTGTAGCCGGTGGCGATGCGGATGACATCGAGCCCATCCAGCACGTCGAGCTTCGTGATGCACAGGCCCGAAACGCTGGAGTGCACGATCGAGCGGCGCAGCGCGACGGAGTCGAACCAGCCGCAGCGGCGCCGCCGACCC
>DASZVD010000156.1:0-6456 GCA_035547375.1 Steroidobacteraceae bacterium | reverse complement strand
CGATACCCTCGAGCAGGCGATGCAGCGCATCGACAAGGAGACCCGCACCCGCTTCGAGGAGACGTTCGAGCGCATCAATGCCGGCATGAAGGAGAAATTCCCGCGCCTGTTCGGCGGCGGCCACGCTTACCTCGAGCTGGTGGGCGACGATATCCTGGGCGCCGGAGTGGCCGTCATGGCGCGTCCTCCGGGCAAGAAGAACAGCACCATCCACCTGTTGTCGGGCGGCGAGAAGGCGCTGACGGCGGTCGCGCTCGTGTTCTCCATCTTCGACCTCAACCCGGCGCCGTTCTGCCTGCTCGATGAGGTCGATGCGCCTTTGGACGAGCACAATGTCGGCCGGTTTTGCGATATCGTCCGCGAGATGTCCACGAACGTGCAGTTCATTTTCATCACCCACAACAAGACGACCATGGAGCTCGCGTCCCAGCTCGTCGGCGTGACTCAGAACGAGCCCGGTGTGTCCCGGCTCGTGGCCGTCGACGTCGACGAAGCCGTGCGGCTCGCCGCGGTCTGACAAAAGGGAGCGGCCCGACGATGCCTCAGTTGCGCTGGACGCTTCTTGGCCTCGGGGTGTTGTTCATCATCCTGCTCGTCTGGATCGAGCGCCGGCGCCAGCGGCGCCTGTTCACGGATTCAGGATCGGAGAAGGACACCACCGTCCAGGGCGGTCCCGCCTCGTTCTCGGCTTCGAGCTCCACCTTCCGCGAGCCTGTGCTGACGTTGCCTGAAATGCGGGCCCGCGACCCGAGCCCCTCACACGAGCTGCCGGTCGTTGAGATCGAAGAGGATTCACTGACCGCCCGTCACGCGGAAAGCGATGCTGCGCCGCCCGAGCCACCGACGTTGTCGCTCCCCGTCATGTCATCGGGACTGGTGGCCCGCCGCCAGTCCGAGCCCAGGGTTTCCGACTTGGATCTGGCGGACTCGGGCCGCTTTGCCATTGGCGAGGTGCCGCGTCTCGACACGCCCGCGCGGGCCGATTCCCCGCAAGGGGAGGGTTTCCCGGAAGGGCAGGATTCCCGGGGGCGGCCGCGGGTGGCCCCGAAAATCGATCTCGCGGGCTCCGTGCTGGATCGCGCCAACCGCGCCGATAAGGACGAGAAGTCATTCAACGACGAGGTGTTCGGTAACACGGCGGAGGATAGCGAGAACGCGGCAGAGGATAGTGAGCCATGGACCGACGCGGGGCCACGGGCCGCTGCGGGGGAGCCGCACATCGTTGAGATCGAGGCCGAATACACGGCCGCCCCGCCCAGATCAGAGCAGATCAGGGCGACCGATCTGAACCCGGACGATCCTGATATTGCCGAGGAAGATACGAGCGGCGACACGTCGTCGACGGAACCGGCCGCCGAGGCGTCGCAGCCGCACTTCACGATGGACGATATCGCGCCCATGGCGGAGCCGATTGTCGAGTGGCCGCCGGACGACCAGCGACGCATCGTCGCTTTGCGCCTGGTCGCACCGCCTACCGAGCGCATCGCGGGCCGCACGTTGCGGTTGGCGCTGGCCTCGGAAGGTTTCGTGTTGGGTAAGTTCTCGATCTTCCACAAGCCGGACGATAGCGGACGCGCGGTACTGAGCGCGGCCAGCCTGAGCAAGCCCGGCACCTTCGATATCGAGACCATGGACGTGGCTCGCTATGGCGGCTTGAGCCTGTTCGCGGTCCTGCCCGGCCCGAAACCGCCGCTCAAGGCGTTCGAGGATCTGTTGGCAACGGCCCGCAATCTCAACGACCGCCTGCAGGGGGCTTTGCAGGATGAGCGGGGCGGCCCGCTCACGCCGATGCGGATCGCGAGCTTGCGAGAGGCCCTGAGCGCGGAAGTGTCATGAGACGCGATGCCGAAGCTCGGATCGCAGAGCTACGGGCGCAAATAGTACACCACGACGAGCGCTACTACGTACACGACGACCCGGAGATACCGGACGCCGAGTACGACAAGTTGATGAACGAGCTGCGCGCGCTCGAGGCGGAGTACCCGGACCTCATCACCCCCGAGTCTCCGACTCAACACGTCGCTGGTACGCCGAGCGAGTCGTTCGGCGAGATCGTGCACAAGATCCCGATGCTCTCGTTGGACAACGCCTTCAGCACGGAGGAGGTGCAGGCTTTTGACCGCAGGATCCACGAGCGACTGGACGTGACCGCGGATCTCGACTACTGGGCTGAGCCGAAGCTCGACGGTCTTGCCGTGACCGTTATCTACCGCGATGGCAAGCTGGCGCAGGCAGCGACTCGCGGTGATGGGGTGCGGGGTGAGGATGTCACCGCGAACGTGCGGGTGATCGGCTCCGTGCCGAAGACGCTGCGCGGCAAAACACCTGCCGTGCTCGAGGCTCGCGGTGAGGTGTTCATGCCCTTGAAGGGTTTCGAGCGCATGAACCGGATCGCGCGCGATCGCGGGGAGAAGGTGTTCGTGAATCCGCGTAACGCCGCCGCCGGCAGCCTTCGCGTGTTGGACCCTGGCATTACAGCGAAGCGGCCGCTGCAGATCTATTTCTACAGCCTCGGTGTCGTCGAAGGGGGCAGTGTTCCAGGGAAGCAGAGTGAGCTGTTGGCGGCGTTCAAGAGCTGGGGCTTGCCGATTTGCCCCGATGCGCGCCTCGTGCACGGCGTCGAGGGATTGCTCGCCTATTACCGGGAGATGGGTGCCCGGCGGAGCGCGCTGCCGTACCAGATCGACGGTGTGGTCTACAAACTCGACAGCCGCGCCGACCAGGAGCGCCTCGGTTTCGTGTCGCGCGCTCCGCGTTGGGCAGTCGCGCATAAGTTTCCGGCCGAAGAAGCGCTCACCGTGGTGCGCGAGATAGAGTTCCAGGTGGGGCGCACCGGTGCCCTGACACCGGTAGCTCGGTTGGAGCCTGTGTTCGTGAGTGGCGTAACGGTGAGCAACGTTACCCTGCACAACATTGGTGAGGTGCACCGCAAAGACGTCCGGGTTGGGGATACAGTGGTCGTGCGCCGCGCGGGCGACGTCATCCCCGAGATCGTGAGCGTCGTGCTCGAGCGGCGGCCGGAGTGGCCGGAAAATCCGGACAAGCTCCCGGTGGTGCAACTCCCCGCTGTGTGTCCCGTCTGCGGCTCCGAAGTACTGCAGGTGGAAGGGGAGGCGATCGCTCGTTGCACCGGCGGGTTTACCTGCCGGGCGCAGCGACAGGAGGCGATTCGGCACTTTGCTGCGCGGCGCGCCATGGACATCGAGGGGCTCGGCGACAAGCTCATCGAGCAGCTCATCGAGCGTGATCTCGTGAAGTCGCCCGCGGATATCTACACGCTGACGCTGCAGCAGCTGTCGGACCTGGAGCGCATGGGCGAGAAGTCGGCGGCGAACCTGCTCGAATCGATCGAGAAGAGCAAGCAGACGACCTTGCCGCGCTTGTTGTTTGCCCTGGGTATCCGCGAAGTGGGCGAGGCGACGGCCCTGGCGCTCGCACAGCATTTCGGTACTCTCGAGGCGCTTCTGGCGGCGGACGTCGAGCGGATCCAGCAGGTGCCTGACATCGGCCCCGTCGTGGCCGCCCATGTCGCTGCATTCGTCTCCTCCAAAGAACATAGGGATGTCATCCAGCGCTTGCGCGATCTCGGCGTGAGATGGCCCGACGTCGCCCCCCTACCGGCCGCGGCCGGTGACGACACGCTTGTTGGGCAAACGTTCGTGGTCACAGGGACCTTGGAAAGCATGACTCGCGACGAGGCACAGGAGGCTCTGATCGCGCTGGGGGCGAAGGTGTCGAAGAGTGTCTCGAAGAAGACCAGCTACGTGGTTGCGGGCTCTGATCCCGGCTCGAAGCTGCAGAAGGCGCAGGAGCTGGGCGTGCCCGTGCTGGACGAGAAGGGCTTTCTGGAATTATTGGATAGGCTGAAAGACGCCTGACGGCGCTTTCAGCGATACCCTACACGTCGGCCGCCAGCAAAAAGCGTGGTTTTTGCTGGCTACCGCGTTAGGGGGCGCCGGATGGCGCGTTCGGGCGGCGCTTTGGCGCGGCGCTTTCAGCGCGACCTTACACAGTCGGCCGCCGGCCTACGGCCCCTCGGCTGGGCGCCCCCCGGCAGAAAGCGTGGTTTTTGCCGGGGGGCGTGTTAGGGGTGCGAGCGCGTCACGCGCTCGCGTCGTGGCTTCAGCCTGTTTTGGCGGCGGCCGGAGCGGCGTCCTTACGCTCGACCTTCGCCTTGCTCATCAGCTGGTCCGTGTAGGCCCTGAACTTCTTGGTCTGCACCACCTGCTCGAGACGCTGCTTCACCTGGTCGAACGGCGGAGGTGAGAGGTCGCGAGTATCGATGAGTTGAATCACGTGCCAGCCATACTGCGTCTGCACGGCCTTGTGCGTGTATTCGCCCGGCTTCAGCGACACGACCGCATCGGCGAACGGCTTCATCATGCGGTCCGGCGTGAACCAGCCCAGATCGCCGCCGTTGTCCTTGGAGGAGTCCATGGACTCCTTCTTGGCGACGTCCTCGAACTTCTCGCCCTTCTCCAGGCGCTCGATCACCTTCTGCGCGAACGGCTCGGTCGCGACGAGAATGTGGCGCGCGTGGTATTCGAGCTTCGGCAGGTTCGCCACCTGGGTCTCGTACTCCTGGCGCAGCTCCTGCTCGGTAGGCTTCTTGTCCTTGAGATACCGCTCGGACATCGTCTGCTGCAGGACGTTCAGACGCGTCAGCTCCAAGGCCTCCTGGGTGTCGGCATCCTTCGTGACGCCGTCCTTGTCCGCCTGCTGAGCGACCAGCTCAGCACGGATGAGGCCGTCGATCGCGTTGGCGCGCTGCTCCGGCGTCAGGGCGCTCGAGGGCTTGCCCGCCACCGTTTTGATGTAGAAGTCGAAAAAGTTCTGGGTGATGGGGGTGCCGTTCACCGTGGCGAGCACCGGCGAGGTGTCCCCGCTGCCGGCTGATCCGCCTTTGGGCTGGCAGGCGGCGAGCGCGCCCAGCGCCACGGCCACGACGAGGATTCGAGGATAATTCATGTGTTTTCTCAGTGGGATAGGAGGATGAATTAAGAAACTTCTTCAGGAGTGCGGGCCACGATGTTCAGGGCGTGAATGCCGCGCCCCATCAACGGCGCGACGGCTGCATAGACCAGCCTGTGACGCTCTAGTTGCGCCTTGCCCTGAAAGGCTTGTGCGACCAGCGTCACTTTGAAGTGTCCGCCTTCGCGTGCGCCGGCATGACCGGCGTGCCGGGCGCTGTCATCCAGGATCTCGATGGACAGGGGTGCGAGCTCGCGCTGCAGCGCGCCGCGGATCTCGCTGACGAGGGGGCTTTCACTCATGCGGCCGGCGGCTCCTCGACACGCGCCGCACGGGGCTCCTCCTCGGCGCGCCGGGAGAGCCAGATGACCTGGGCGCCGACAAAAACCAACGTCGCGATCGTGAGTCCGAACACCTTGAAATTCACCCAGGCGCGCTCGCTCGCATAGTGGGCCACGGCCAGATTGGCCGCGCCGATCGCGCCGTAGAACACGACCCAGAGCGCGTTCAGCCGCTGCCAGACACCCCGCGACACCTGCACCTGGCCCTGCAATGCGGCGCTCAGCAAGCGCTCGGTGAGGGTGCGCTCGCCGATCCAATAGCTTGCCAGGAAGGCCGCGCCGGCGAGCCAGAACAGCGCCGTGGGCTTGAGCTGGATGAAGTGCTTGTCGTGAAACAACAGGGTCGCCGCGCCGAGCACGAACACGAGCACCGCGCTCAAGGCGTGCATGGGCGGGATGCGCCGCTGCAGGAGGTAATCCGCCGCCAGCAGCGCGACCATGGCGACCATGAGCACCGCGGTGGCCGTATAGAGGCCGCCGAGGTAATAAGCGATGATGAACGCCAAAAGCGGCGCGAACTCGAGCAAAGCCTGCATGGGTCCGGGTGTGCTTGGGGGCGCGTAAGGCCAGCAAAAAATGGCCGCGTATAGTCTCACGCGTGACGGGCAACTTCCAATTGGCGAAGGGGCAACCCCCGCCGTGGCGATCTCGAGTCGAATGACGAGCTATGGGCGAATATTTCGAATTGCATCCGATCAATCCGCAGGTGCGCCTCATCCGGCGGGCGGCGGAAATGGTCCGCGGGGGCGGGCTCATCGCCTATCCCACGGACTCGTGCTATGCCCTCGGCTGGCACCTGGGCGACAAGAACGCGCAGGAGCGGGTTCGCCGCCTGCGGCAGGCCGACCGGCACCACCATTTCACCCTGGTGTGCGGCACGCTGGCCGAGGTGGGACACTTCGCCAAGCTCGACACCTGGCAGTTCCGCATCCTCAAGGCCTGCCTGCCCGGGCCTTACACCTTTCTGCTGCACGCCACTCGCGAGACACCCCGGCGTTTGCAGCACGAGAAGCGCAAGACGATCGGCGTGCGCATTCCGGACCATCCGGTGCCCCGCATGCTGCTCGAGGAGCTGGGCGAGCCCATCATGAGCTCGACGCTTCTGCTCCCGGATGAGCCCGAGCCCCTGACCCGCGGCATCGAG
>DASZVD010000155.1:0-27041 GCA_035547375.1 Steroidobacteraceae bacterium | reverse complement strand
GTAGGGTCTCGCTGAAAGCGCCGCCAGGCGACTTTCAGCCCATAAATAAATTAATCGGATGACTTCAGCACCACGGCGCCCGACGACACGAGCTTGAATTGCTCATCGTGCTCGAGGGCGTCTCGCAGCGCCTTCAGCATCTGCTGATCGATCACCGCGGCATTGTCCAGCTCCACCGGATAGCGCACCGAGCACTCCAACCCATTCTCGGTGAGCCGCACGCGCAGCTCCGGCTGCGGGCTGGAGGCATCGAAATCGAGGAAGCGCTGCACCATGGCGTGCTGGCGCTCGATCGCGTGGCGATAGGTGTTGTAAATGGTGTCGGAAGCCGCTTTCAAGCGTTTGTGCGCCTCCGCCACGTCAGCGGTCGCCGCAATCGTCAACGTCACCGTGTGCCAGACGTAGTCGGCTCCCGGAATCTGCTTGAACATGGCGGTCGGCTGAAACAACACCGCATTCGACAACACCACCATCCTGCCGGTGGCGTGCAGATCGGGCCCCGCCAGCTCCATCAAATAGATCCGCACGAGACCGATATCAACCACGCGCCCCGTGACGCCGGCAAGCGTGATGCGGTCACCTACGCGCACACCGTAGCGACCGATGAGAAAGAAGTACGCCACGATGGCGAGAATCACGTTTTGCAGCGCCACCGCGATACCCGCGGTGACGAAGCCGATGTAGGTCGTAATAGACCCGATTTCCGATACCAGGCCGAATACGATCACCACCACCAGAGCGGCGCCTACGGCCACCCGCCGCAATACGAGGAACTGACGCCTCCGGCGCACATCGTGCAGATATCGGAAGGTCGCCCTGCGCCAGACCTCCGAAATGATCAGCACGGCCGCCACCCACGCGAGCATCACGCCCACACGGAGCGCGATATAACGAGCAATCGACGCCATACGACTGTCGAGAGATTCACGCCAGTCATCGAGCGTGCCGGCCGCGTTCTCCACAACCAATGCCTGCTCCCCGAGCGGGACAAGGGTGGTGGACAGCTGTTTGAAGCGCGCTGTATCCGCCTCCAGCTGCTGCCGTTGCGCAAGCAATTCCGCCGGATCCGTCGAGGTGCTGATGGCTAGTCCGTTGCCCACGACCTTGCGAACTTCGTTCGTCAGCGTCGTGCGCACCCGGTCGAGCTCTTCCTGCAAGTCGGAGGTCTCCTTGATGGAGTCGCGCAGCTGACGCCGCATATCGTTCAATGAGAACCACTCGGTGATCAGCGCGATGACACCGGCCGAGTCAGCCCGAAAGGCGCTGCCCTGCGCACCGGTGCCTGCAGACGCGGCGCTCGGAGAAGATGCGGACGCCGCTGCGCTCGGAGACGCTGCCGCATTTCCGGGCATAGCTCCCAAGGGCGCTGCGCCCGCTGCATTCCCGGATGTTGCTCCAGAGGATGTCGCGGACGCCGAGGACAATGCCCTCCTGTAGGCGCCTCCTTTCACCGCCATCGCCGCCAGCTCGGGAACCGAGCGCTCGATATCGATGATCTGGCCGTCCAGGGGGCTTAGATTTCCCTTGTCGCCCGCGATCGAGCTCGCCTCGAAGTCTTCCATGCTCTGCACGCTGTTCTGCACCTCACGGGCCAGCTTCAACGCCGCGTTTACCTGTGCCTGTTGGGCCTGCAGCGTCGCTCGCTCCGTTCCACGCGCGTGCGCGATCTGTTCATCGAGACCGGACGCCTGCGCTTGCAACGCGGCGATACGCTGCGCCACAGCAGCGGCCGCCTTGTCGAGCCGGCCGGCCGCGCCGCTCTTGGCCTCGCCGTTGGCGTCTGGACCGGAGGGCGCAGTGTTGGTTTGCGCTGCCCGTGACTGTGCATCCAGCAAGACGGCACTCGCCTTACCGAAAGCTATCGCAAGCTGGGCGGCCATCAGGGCCTGTTGATGTAGCCGGTCGCGTGTCGTGGAATCGGCCGTGGCGACCTGCAGCTGCTCTATGGGCGCCAGGTGGTGAAACCAATCGACGGTCTCGCCCATGTGGGCGGCAACCTGATCCGAGGTCAAAGGGAATACCGGCGCGGCAGCGGCATCTGCAGCAGCTGCTGCAGATGCGGGCCCCTGGGCAGGCGCGGTAGATGCAGGTGCGTGTGCCGCAGGTGCGTGTGCGGCCGCAGGCGCGTGTGCGACCGCAGGTGCGCGAGCGGCCGCGGGTACGTGGGCGGCCGCGGGTACGTGGGCGGCCGCGGGTGCGCCGGCGGCCGCGGCGGCTGGCGCGTGTACCGAGATCATGACGGTGCCGAGGCCCAGCACCAGAATCGATCTCCAGAAGTACCAAACTTTCTCCATGACGCGACACTAGCAAAGATGGAGGCCGGCTTGCAGGCCCCGACCGGCGTGTGGGGGCCACCGCACTGCGGCTGATCGACCGATGACCCTGTGATCAGGGTACGATGGCGACATGAGCGCTCCCGCCCCGAAAACAGGTCCTGAGCACGCAACGCGGCAAGCCGAGGTCGCGGCCGCCTTGCGGCGGGTGCTGCCGGCGGACTGTGTTCTGTCGCGCCCTGAAGAATTGCGGCCGTACGAATGCGACGGGCTCAGCGTGTTTCGGTGCAAGCCCATGCTCGTGGCTTTGCCGCGCACCGAGCAAGAAGTGCGGGATGTATTGCTCACGTGCCGACGGCTCGAAGTGCCGGTGGTGGCGCGCGGAGCCGGGACGGGACTCTCCGGCGGAGCGACCCCGCACGAAACGGGGGTGCTCCTCTCGCTCGCACGGCTGAATCAGATCCTGGAGATCGATCCGGCAGCACGCATTGCGCGCCTTCAGCCGGGGGTGCGCAACCTGAAGGTGTCCGAAGCCGCGGCTCCGCATGGCCTGTACTACGCGCCGGATCCTTCATCACAGATCGCGTGCTCCATCGGCGGCAATGTCGCGGAAAACTCGGGTGGCGTGCACTGCCTGAAGTACGGCCTCACCGTACACAACGTGCTCGGCGTCCGCGGACTCACGGTGGACGGCGATCTGATCGAGCTCGGCGGCCGCGCGCCCGACCCGTCGGGCCTGGATCTGCTGGCGCTGGTGATCGGCTCCGAAGGGCTGCTGATGGTGATCACCGAAGTGACGGTGAAACTCATCCCGCGGCCTCCGTTGGCGCGCGTGGTCATGGCGTCGTTCGCCGACGTGCAGGCCGCAGGCAACGCGGTCGCGGCAATCATCGCCGCCGGCATCATTCCCGCCGGCCTCGAAATGATGGACCGGAAAGCCACTGCCGCCGTCGAGCCCTTCGTGCAGGCCGGCTACGATCTGGCTGCGGAGGCCATTCTGCTGGCCGAGGCCGACGGCACACCCGAAGAGGTGGCCGAGCAGATCACCGACATCGAAGCCGTTCTGCGCAGCGCCGGCGCCACCGCGTGGGTGGCCTCGAATTCGGAAACCGAGCGCCTGCGCTACTGGTCGGGCCGCAAGAACGCCTTCCCTGCCGCCGGCCGGATCTCGGCCGATTACTACTGCATGGACGGCACCATCCCCCGCAAGAACCTCGGCGCCATGTTGAAGGCCATCGAGATGATGGAAGAGCGCTACGCTCTGCGCTGCATGAACGTCTTCCACGCGGGCGACGGCAACCTGCACCCGCTGATCCTGTTCGACGCCAACATCCCCGGCGAATGGGAGCGCGCCGACCAGTTCGGCGCCGAGATTCTCGAGCTCTGCGTCCGCCTCGGCGGCACGATCACCGGCGAGCACGGCGTAGGCATCGAGAAGATCAACTCCATGTGTGTGCAATTCTCGGACGCCGAGCGTGCGGCGTTCTTCGCCGTCAAAGCCGCTTTCGATCCGAGCGGGCTGTTGAATCCAGGCAAGACCATCCCGACTCTGGCCCGCTGCGCCGAGTACGGCAAGATGCACATCCATGCCGGTGAGCTGCCGCACCCGGACCTGCCACGCTTCTAGCCGACCCGTCGCCCGTCCTTATGGCCGCACTCCAGCAAGTCTGATGGACCCCTCATCGCAAGCCACGTTGCAGGAGTTGCGCGAGCGCGTTAACGCCGCTCACCGCAACCGGGCCCCCCTGCGGCTGCGGGGCGCCGGGACGAAGGATTTTTACGCGGAGTCGCCCTCCGCCGGAGAGCTTCTCGACCTCCGCCCTTATCGCGGCATCGTCGACTACGAGCCTTCCGAGCTGGTGATTACCGCACGCTGCGGCACGCCGCTGTCGGTGATCGACACTCTGTTGGCGGATCGCGGCCAATTCCTCGCTTTCGAGCCGCCCGCCTTCGGCGGTGAGCCCACCATTGGCGGCGTCATCGCCGCCGGGCTATCCGGGCCACGACGACCTTACGCCGGCGCGGCACGCGACTTCGTGTTAGGGGCAACGCTGCTGAGCGCCGAGGGCGAGATTCTCCGTTTCGGCGGACAGGTGATGAAGAACGTCGCCGGCTTCGACGTTTCCCGACTCCTGTGCGGCTCGCTCGGGATACTGGGTGTCATCACCGAGGTCTCCCTCAAGGTCCTGCCACGCCCGCGCGCCGAAGAAACGCTGCGATTCGAAATGTCGGCGGCCGATGCGGTGACGACCTTCAATCGCTGGAGCGGGCAACCGTTACCGCTGTCAGCAGCAGCCTGGTGCGCCGGCGTCGCCTGGGTCAGGTTATCCGGTGCCACGGCCGCAGTGCGCGCCGCGCTCGAACGCCTCGGTGGAGAACGAGTCGACTCAACAGAGGCCACGCGATGGTGGAACGCTCTACGCCATCATGACCACCCGATCTTCTCGAGCAACATGCTGTGGCGCCTCTCGGTTCCCGACACGACGCCCCCGTTGGCGCTGCCCGGCGAACCCCTGATCGACTGGGGAGGCGCGTTACGCTGGTATGCGGCGGATCACCCTGACATCCGCAATGTCGCCACGGCCGCGGGCGGAACAGCGGTGCTCTGGCGCGGACCTGCGCCCGACGGGACGCGGTTTCATCCGCTGCAACCCGCTGTCGCTACTGTGCACCGGCGGTTGAAGGATCGATTCGACCCGCACGGAATCTTCAATCCGGGACGGCTGATCGCGGGCCTTTGAGGACTGCCGGCGATCAGTCCGGGCGGCGCCGTTTCCTCAGCCCAGCAGAACGTCCGCATACACCTCGTTCAGCGACAGCGTCAGACCGATCGAGCGCAGATGCACGGCCGCATTGGATTCGCAATAGACCCGCGGCTTCCAACGCTCCGCACGAGGATAGACTGTCACCCGGTGCTCCTCCTGTGCCACGAGTACATATTCCTCGACCGAGTCGATCAGTCGATAGTTCTGCAGTTTTTCGCGACGGTCTATGAGCTGGGTCGACGGGGAAAGCACCTCGACGATCAGCTTGGGGTCGCGGAGGTAATGCGTTCCACGCGTATCCGACCGGCAATCGACAACCACGTCCGGGTAGTAAGTCATCTCATTCACGTCACGCTGGATCAGCACCTGCAAATTCGACGAGAAGACCTTGCACGAACCGCGTTTCAGATGTGCTCCAAATGCCATGACAAGATTCTGGGTGATGGCGGCATGGGCCACACTGACGCCGTTCATGGCAAAGACGACGCCATTGACGAATTCGTGCTTCCAGGGACTCTTCTCCTCGAACGCGAAGTACTCCTCGAGCGTCATGAAGGCGGGGTCCGTCGCCACGTAGCTGGGCAAAGCCTCCTGAACTTGCCACTCCGTGACGACCTCTGGCTCGAGCCCTCGCAGCCAGACCTCGATCAAGCGCCGATCGCTGCCGGAAAGCCGCTGCAACGCCTGTCGAATCTCTTCAAACGAATCCATTGCCCAAACTCCACTGACGGTCAACTGATATCCAACATCCTAACTGCGAATGCACAGATATCCAACGACAATAACCTCCGTGTTCGCGCGGAAATTCATGACCACCCGTGTGCCTTCGAGCGTCAGTACACACGGTGGAATCGCTGCTGTTATCAGGCATCAGAGTTTGACGGTGGACTCGGCGTCCGTAACCTCACGCTGCATCGGCTGGAGCTGTCTGAGCTACCGAGCCTGCGCACGTCGGCCTATGCGCACGTCGGCCTAGAAGCCGTGCTGGTGGAGTGTCTCGATCGAGACGACCTGCCCATTGACGAAGCGGATATTCACCAGCAGCTGGTTCGGCCCGCGGTTATAAGTCCAGGTTTCGACGGGAACTGCGGCGCCGACGGTGTGACTGCTCGTGGGACCCTCTACGGTGGTTGCACTCTCCTTGAAGCCGTGTTGCACCACAGCGGGGGGACCGCAAAGCGCCGTCACGGTTGCCATGGAATCACCGCCCACAATGAGCCTGTTACCACAACGCATTGTGTCTCCCCACACGTGAGGGGCAGCAATGAGACAGAGGGCAGCGAGGAGAAAAGCCGGCAGCTTGCGGTATTGCATTTGGTGATTATAGCTGAAAGGCATTGCTCTCAGGCCCGCAGCTCCTGCTGGTGCGCCTGCACCATCTCCGCGAGGCTGGTGAAGCGAAAATCATAACGAGGCGTCCCGGCCGGAGGGGTCGTGGCGCCCCACCCTTCCTGCTCGTGACGGCGATCGATCCACGCGGTGCTCAGGCCCGCCGCCTGAGCGGGAACGTGGTCGTGATACAAACTCTGCGCCGTGTGCAGAATGTTTCGCTTCAACACGCCGAGTCCGGCCACGCCGTTGATGAGGTAGGTGAAGTTGCGCGGGTCGGGCTTGTAGGAGCCGATGTCCTGGGCCGTGTAGACGGCATCGAAAGTCACGCCCAGCCGGGCATTCGAGCCGGCGAAGCTGTCGCGGTCCACGTTCGAGAGAATGATCAGCTTGTAGTAGCGTTGCAGGTACTGAAGAGCGGCGACTGTGTCAGGAAACGCGGGCCAGTCGGGCACCGACCGGCCGAAGGCCACGGCCTCAGCCTCCGCGCCGCTCACATTCCATTCGCGAGCCAGGCGGCGGTGCACCTCGGCCAGAAGGGTGGAATAGATCATCTGCGGTGTGGCGGCTTCCTGCGCGGATTCGTGTCGGGCGAAAGCCGCCAGCACCGCCTCGCGTGGCAGGGTCACTCCCCCCTTGCGCAGCAAGGGTTGCAGCGCTGCATAGAGCCCCGTCTCCCAGTCGATCAGCGTGCCGTAGCAGTCGAACGTAAGCGCCTTGAAGTCCCGTAGTTGCATCATTGCTCGCTCCCCTGTCAGACGTGGCGATGTTCGTGCTCGTCATACATGGCAATGTTCATGCTCATCACACATGGCAATGTTCGCGCTCGTCACACATGGCGATGGCCGTGCCGGTGATGGATGTCGGGAAAGTGCGCATGGGAGTGCCGCAGCCAGCCATGCCGATGCTCGTGAGTGTGCGGCTCGCGCCCATCCCAGTCGAAACCATGCTCGTGGCGATGATGCTCGTCGTGGGAATGAGCATGGGAGTGCGACATGGGCTCGTGCACGTGCTCATGCTCGTGGTGCTCGCTCACGTGCAGCCAAACCCCAATACCCATACACGCGGCGGCCAACCAGAAGGTCGCATCGCTCGGCTGACCGAACAGGAGCATCGCGACCACGGCACCGATGAAAGGCGCGGTAGCGAAGTAGGCGCCGGTGCGTGCCGTTCCCAACTGCCGCAATCCGACGATGAACAACACGAGGCTCAGACCGTACCCCAGGAAACCGAGCGCCATCGTCGCCAGCACATGAGACCAGGCCGGCAGTGACGCCCCCAGGCTGAAAGCCAGAGTGGTGCTGGTGGCGCCGGCGACGAGCCCCTTGATCGCGGCCAGCACCCGGGCATCGCCCGCCGACACCTTGCGGGTTACGTTGTTGTCGATTGCCCAGCACGCGCACGCGGTAACGATGGCGCCCAGCGCCGGCAGAGCACTCGCCGACGACGTAAAGCCGGCGGACGCGAGACGGGACGGCCAGACCAGAATCAGCCCTCCGGCGAAGATGGCCGCCAGCCCCACCACCACCCGGGAGCTCGCAGGCTCCCGAAACACCAGCCACGCGAGCGCCGCCGTGAAGACGACTTCCAGATTCAACAGGAGAGATGACACGGCCGCGTCCGCGTGCGCGAGCCCGGTCATGAGGAGCGCCGGCGCGGCGATGCCGCCTAACAGAATCGACAACCCGAGCCAGGGCCAATCCTGGACGGTCAGGCCGGTGGGACGCCAACCCTGATCCTGGATCATCCGCAGTGCGCTCACACCGAGCCCGCTGCCCAGATACAGCAGTCCGGCGATCAACAAGGGGTGGGTGTCGGACAGAAGTTGCTTTGCAACGGGGGTGGTCACGCCGAAGAGGAGCGCTGACGACAGAGCGGCAATGGCGCCCGAGTGTTTGCTCATGTTGCCGAGCGCGGGCTCATGCGACCCGGTGCGCTTCGGGCCCCACGCGAGAGGCGGTCGCGGAAGCCGCCGTTGCACTCGCAGAAGCTGCCGTTGCGATCGCAGGAGACGCCGTCACCGCGGACGCCGCAGCGGGAGCCAGCACGGCCGGGCCGCCGATTCCGAGTTGCGGCTGATCCCGCTCCAGCGTCACACAAGACCCCGGGTACGACGAGTCGATCGTCAAGGTGAGCCCGTGGAGCTTGGCGACGGCGGCCACCAGGCTCAGCCCGAGCCCGCTGCCGGGCGTGTGCCGGCTCTTTTCGAGCCTGTGGAACCGGCGCAGCACGGCATCGCGCTCGGATGCGGGAATGCCGGGACCGTTATCGGTCACCGCCACGCCGATCCGCCCCTGGTGGTAGAAGCTTCGCACCGCGACGCAGCCCCCCGCCGGGCTGAACTTGATGGCATTGTCGACCAGATTGCTGATGGCCTCGAACAGCAAGCTGGGGTCGCCCGACATCTGGGTCAGCGACGGCGAATCCGTATCGAACGACAGCGACACGCCCCGCTCCTCCGCCACGGGCGCGTGAAACTCCACCACGTCGGCCGCGATCTGCCCGAGGTCGACCCGTGTGAAGCCCGCGCGGCGAGCGCCATCCTCCACTTCCGCGATACGCAGCAGCGCACTGAAGGTACCCAGGACGGCCTTCGTTTCAGCGATCGCGGCATCGACGGCTTTCGCGTATTCCTCCCTCGACGCCCCACGACGGCGCGCCCGCTCCAGCCCTCCCAGGAGCCGTGTCAGAGGCGTGCGCAGGTCGTGTGCAATATCGTCAGTCACTCCTTTGACCTCGCACATCAGGCGCTCGATGTCATCCAACATGCCGTTGACGAGAGAAACGAGCCGATCGAGGTCGCCGGCGCCGCGCCGGGTGGGCAGGCGCTCCGAGAGATTACCGGTCACGATCCGCTCGACGGCGCTCGTGATCCCATTGATCTGCCGAACGGCGCCGAGCCCCGTGATGATCGCGCCCGCGATACCAACGGCAAACACCATGATGCCGCCCCACGCCATGGCATCGACCAGGAGGCGCTTGAAGCCGGAGATCTCGTTGACGTTGTAGCTGAGGATGAGGATGTCGTCGTTGGCCAGCCGATACCCCGCACCGCGGAACGGGACCTCGCGGCCATTTCGCTGCAACGTGTATTCAAAGTAGCGCCCGAACCGCACCGGCCGTTCCGGCAAGGCGCGCAAGTTGCCCGCAATGAAACGGCCCGAGGCGTCGAACAGGCCGAAGGGGCGCCAGCTGTCCGGATCGCGCTCATCGTGCGTCAACAGGCGCTGCACGATCTCGCCCGGGCTGCCCAGGTACACGACGGAGTCGCGTTGAATCCAGTGCTCGACCGAGCTGTTGAGGTAGCTCGTGGCCTGCCAGTAGAGGAAGGCGAAGAACACGGTCGAGGCGACGCCGAACAGCGCCAGGAACAACAGCGACAGTCGGAAGCTCGTCGTGCGGGGAAGGTCAGTCAGGCGCACGCAGGATGTATCCCGAGCCGCGCACCGTGTGGATCATCGACGGCAGGCCGCCTTCGTCCAGCTTCCGGCGCAGCTTCCCCATGTGCACGTCGATCACGTTCGTGCGCTGGTCGTAGCGGTACGACCAGACTTCCTCGAAAAGCATGGTTCGCGTGATGACCTGACCGGGGTGGCGCATCAGGTATTCCAGCAGCTTGTACTCGCGCGGCAGCAGATCGATGGTGTGATCGCCGCGCCGCACCTCCCGCTTGAGGAGGTCCACTTCCAGATCCCCGACCCGCAGCATGGTCTCGCGATCCGGGACGCTGCGGCGGCGCAGCAGCACCTCGATCCGGGCCGTGAGCTCGAGGGACTCGAAAGGCTTGGTGAGATAGTCGTCGCCGCCGGCCCGCAGGCCCCGGACCCGCTCATCGACCGCCGACAAGGCGCTCAGGATCAGGACGGGGGCATCGACTTGCATGCCGCGGAGGGTCGACAGGACGGTCAACCCATCGATGCCGCCGGGCAGCATACGATCCAGCACGATTGCCGAATACCGGTCCGCCACGGCACGATCCAGGGCGTCCTGTCCCGTGTGCGCGCATTCCACCTCGAAGCCATGATCACCCAGCGCTGCCGCGATCTCCGCGGCGGTCTGGGCGTCGTCTTCGACGACGAGCACTCTCGTCATAATTCCTCCGGTCTGCACTGGAATGCATCATACCCTCGGAGGAATACCGGCGGGGGTCAGGCGGATTTCAGTTCCGTTGCCTGCAGCGGCAGGTGGCGAACCCGCGTCCCGGTGGCCGCAAAGACCGCGTTCGCCAGCGCCGGCAGCACCGGCGGCAGGGCCGGCTCGCCCAGGCCGGTCGGCGGGAAGCTCGTCGGCAGGAAGTGCACCTCCACCTGGGGCGCCTGGTACAGGCGCAGCAGCGGGAATTCGTGGAAATTCGTCGCCGTGGCCTGCCCGTTCTCAATGGTGATGGCCAGGCCCAGGGCTTGGCCGATGCCGTCCAGCACCCCGCCCTGGACCTGATTGAGCGCCCCGCTGGGATTGACGATCGGGCTGCCGACGTCGGCGACCACCCAGACCTTGCGGACCCGGATCGCGCCGAGCTCGTCGACGCTCGCCTTCACGACCTCGGCGAAGTACCCGAGGTGGCAGTAGTAGCAGGCGAATCCCATACCGACGCGCTCACCGCTGGGGGTCTTACCCTGGCCACGCCTCGCGAGCGCGCTGAGCCCGCTCTTCGTCCAACCGGACTTCTCGCGGACCGCCTCGATGACCCCGCGCATGCGCCCGGTGTCATAGGGCGGCATGGGACCGAACCGGCCGGGCGGTGTCGGAAGGGAACGCGGCTCGCCGAGGATGGCGAGCTGGAAGTCCAGCGGGTCCTGCCCCGTGACGAAGGCCACCTCGTCGAAGAAGCTCTGGAAGGCGAACGCCAGAGCGTTGCTGCCGGGCGCCCGCATCGGGCCCGTCGGTTGCGCAAACGGCATGGACGACATCGCCAGCTCGATATTCGGCACGAAGCGCGCCGGGAACTCCGTGTTGGAGAACGTAGCGGCGTCGTTGAACTGGTCGCCGATGCCGAAGGTGATCAAGTGGTCACGGAAGGCGACCAGCTTGCCTTGCGCGTCCAGGCCGGCGCTGAAGTTATGAAAGCCGGCGGGGCGATACATGTCGTGCTGCAGGTCCTGCCGGCGATCCCACACCAGCTTCACGGGTGCGCCGGCCATCTTGGAGATCACCGCGCTTTGCACGATGAAATCGCTCGCCAGACGGCGTCCGAAACCGCCACCACAACGCGTGACGTGAATGGTCACGGCCTGCGGCGGGATGCCCAACGTCTTCGCGACGAGCGCGACTCCGGCTCCCGGATTCTGTGTCGGGGCCCAGATCTCGCACTTCCCGTCCTTGAAGTCGGCTGTGCAATTCTGCGGCTCGAGCGGCGAGTGCGCCACGAACGGATAGAAGTACGACGCCTCGATCTTGTGGGCCGCTTCGCTGAAGGCCTTCTTGGGATCGCCGTCACTGTGGACGATCTTGACGGGATCCTGCTTCGCCAGCAGCGCCGCCTGCTTCGCATAGCCGGCGCTGCTGTGGTTCGCGTGCGGACCCTTGTCCCACTCGATCTTCAGCTTCCCGGCGGCCTTGCTGGCCTGCCACCAAGTGTCGGCGACGACCGCAACGCCATCGAGCAAGCCCATCTGCATGCCGACGTACGGCCCCGCACCCGCGTCGGGCGCGTTCACGACCAACACCTGGCGCACACCCGGCAGCCCCTTTACCTCATCGATGTTGGCGCTGACGAGCTTGCCGCCGTGTACGGGGCACTTCTCGAACACCGCATACAACATCCCCGGCACGCTCGTATCGATACCGAAGATGGGCTTGCCAGTGACGATGAGCGCGCTGTCGACACCGCCGTAGGGCTTGCCGATGATGCGGAAATCCTTGGGGTCCTTCAGCGCGACCGACTTCAAGTCGGGCGGCGGCACCGCAGCCGCCTTGGACGCGAGCGCGCCGTATTTCAGTGAGCGGCCGCTCGCCTTGTGATGAACGACGCCGGGCGTCGTCTCGCACTCCGTCACCGGCACGCCCCAGGTCTTCGCCGCAGCCGTCATCAACATCTGACGGCCCGCGGCCCCGGCGCGACGCAGCGTGTCGTAGTTCATCGGAATGCTGAAGCTGCCGCCGGCAAACTGCGGGCCGTACTTCACCGGGTCGACCACGGCCATCTCGGTGCGGACCTGACTCCACTCGACATCCAACTCCTCGGCGACGATCTGCGGGAAGGCGGTCTTGATGCCCTGCCCGATCTCGGGGTTCTTGCAGACGATGGTGACAGTCTCGTCGGAGGCGATCCTGATGTAGGCGTTGATCGTGCCGGACGCCGCCGCACCGGCCTGGCCAGCCGCCGCAGCGCTCGTGCTGATGCTCAAATCCAACAGCAGGCCGCCGCCGGCCAAGGCGCTGGCCTGGAGGAAACCGCGCCGCGAGAGTGCTGCGGCGTTGGCTGGAACGCTGGCGCTCATGGTCAAACCTCCCGCGTATCTTCGGTGGGGAGGCCGGCGGCCTGCTTGATGGCGCTGCGGATGCGCGTGTAGGTCGCGCAGCGGCAGATGTTGCCGCTCATGGCGTCATCGATGTCCCGGTCGCTGGGATGAGGCTTCTGGTTCAGCAGCGCAGTGGCGGACATGATCTGACCCGCCTGGCAGTAGCCGCACTGCATGACATCCAGGGCGAGCCAGGCGTCCTGCACCTTCTTGCCGGTCGGGGTGTCACCGATCGCCTCGATGGTCGTGATCTCGCGGGAGCCGACAGCGGCCAGCGGGGTAACGCAGGCGCGGATGGGGGCTCCGTCGAGGTGGATCGTGCAGCAGCCGCACAAGGCCAGGCCGCAGCCGAACTTCGTCCCCTTCAGGTCCAGCAGGTCGCGCAACACCCACAGCAGAGGGGTATCCCCCTCGGCATCGACCGTCCGGGCCGCTCCATTTACCCTGATCGTGTACGCCATCTCGCTCTCCCACACCCTCGACCACTGCCGGCTCGCACTATCCGGAGGAATATCACGCATCGAATCAAAGAGATAGATGCGTGGCGAGGTGAGAGCTTAGTCCTTATGCCCGTCCCCGGGCACCCCTTCCGGGTGTCCCGGTCCGTCACGCGGTGAGCACATTCGGGGCGCATTCTTTGGGCCGCTGGGGACAATGATGGCGACCCGCTGCCCCAAGCGAGGCCGTGCGAGAGGCGTGGGCGAGACTTCCGCTAAACTCGCGCGACCGTTTTCCATGGCCTTCTCATCGCCTCCAAGGGGATTCGTCGAATGAACCGTTTCGCCAAGTCGAGCCTGATCGCGCTGTGCGCTCTCGTGCCCGTATCCGCCGCGCTGGCCCAGAACGCCGGCCCGCCGACCCCTGAGCAGCAGGCCGAGCAGGCCGTACTGACCCGCCAGGGATTGCTGAAGGTGATGGGCATGTACATGGGCCCGTTAGGCGCCATGCTGAAGAACAAAGTGCCGTTCGATGCCACCGTGGCCGCCAAGAGCGCCACGCACATCGAGCAGCTCGGCACCATGATCCCGGACGTGTTCGCGTTCGACACGCGTAACAAGACGAGCACCAAGACCAAGGCGCAGGACGGCATCTGGACCCATACCGCTGATTTCAACGCCAAGGCGGATGACCTGGTGAAGGCGGCGACCGCTCTCATCGATGCAGCGAAGGCCGGCGACAAGGTGGCGACGCTGAAGGCCGCCAACGCGGTCGGCAAGGCGTGCGGCGCCTGCCACGACAACTTCCGCAACAAGTAGCCTAGACGATACGCGCGCAGGCCTGATCGCCGTCGCCACGCAGAGTGGCCGCGTTCTGCCAGCAAAAACCACGCTTTTTGCTGGCCGTCGAACGAAGCTGGAAGCGGCTGTCTGCTGAAAGCGCCGCAGGCGGCTTTCAGCCTATGGGCACAACCGGCGCGTGCGCCAGCAGCCAGTAGACGAAGCCGGCCGCGACGACACTGATCACCAGCGCCTTCAGCAGCTGGGAGCTGCCGATCATCTCGTGCTCGGGCACCAGTTGCGCGGGCTTGCGTCCGTGCAGCATGGGCACGACGAGGTTCTGGCGCTTGTAGAAGGCGTAGAACAGGATCGCGGCGATGTGCAGGCCGACCGCCACCAGGATCAGGTCGAAGTTGCTGTCGTGCACCGTCGAAAGCAGGCTCGCCGTGCTCGAGCTCACCGCGGGATTGTAGGGGCCCGCCCACACGACATCGTCGGTGGTGAACAGGCCCGAAGCCGCCTGCACGCTCACCAGGAGCAGCATCACCAACACCATGAGGCCGCCGGCCGGATTGTGGCCGATGCTCGGCGGGCTGTCGCGCCGGAACAGGCCTTTCACATACAGGAAGACGGCCGAAGGGTTGTGGAGGAAGCTGCTGAAGCGCGCGTGCCTCGGGCCGAAGAAGCCCCAGAGGATGCGGAAGACCAGCAGGCCGATCGTCCAGTAGCCGAGGTAGAAATGCCACGGCATCCAGTCGAAGCCCAGCTTCGCCGTGGTATACGAGGCAATCATGCTCAGGACCAGCAGCCCGTGGAACAGCCGCAACGGCAAGTCCCATACCAGCCTTTTCTCATCAGCCATGGTGTCGCTTGAAGTCGGCGCGCCGGCGGCGCCTCGATCCGATAATAATCCACCCCAGGAGCGTGTCGGACTTAGGATGCGCCGAGAGGAATGACCGCGCAATGACGACAGCCACGACCGGTATCCCCTCCTCGCAATGGCGGGTCATCACTCTTTCGAGTCTCGGCGGCGCGCTCGAGTTCTACGACTTCGTCATCTACAGCATGTTCGCCCAGTACATCGGGATGGCGTTCTTTCCCGCGACCGGCCCGCTCGACTCGCTGATGTACTCGTTCTCGGTATTCGCGGTCGGCTACCTCGCCCGTCCGCTGGGCGGCATCGTGTTCAGCCACTTCGGCGACAAGTACGGCCGCCGTCGGGTGTTCATCGTCTCCATCCTCGCGATGTCGACGGCCACGATCGGCATGGGGCTGCTGCCGACTCACGAATCCATCGGCACCACCGCGGCGGTGCTCATGGTGTCGTTACGGCTGCTGCAGGGTTTCAGCCTCGGCGGTGAATTACCGGGGGCCATTACCTTCGTGGTCGAGACGGCCCCGCGCACGGCGGGGTTCGCGGCCGGCTTCATCTTTTTCTGCGTGAACTCGGGCGTTGCCCTGGCCTCCGGCCTGAGCCTCGTCGTGCACGAGGTGCTCAGTGAGCCGCAGATCGTCGCGTGGGGCTGGCGCATCGGCTTCCTGTTCGGCGGCTTGCTCGGTCTCGTGAGCTTCTGGCTGCGCCTGTCGCTGGAGGAAACGAAGGAGTTCCAGCTGCTGCGCCACACGGCCGCGAAGCGCCCGTTCCTCGAGCTCATGAAGTCCCATCCGGCGCCCGTGATCATCGGCATCTCCTCCATGGTCGCGACCGCCGGTTTCAACGGCCTGCTCTTTGCAATGCCCGCCTTCCTGCCCCGCGTCATGGGCTACACGCCGGTCGATGCCATCAAGGCGCAGAACGTGTGCCTCGTCGTGTTGTCGTTCGGCCTGTTGACGGCCGCGTGGCTGGGCGACCGGATCCCGCGGCGTTGGATTCTGGGCTGCGGCGCGTTGGCGCTGCTGCTTTTGAGCGTGCCCTTCTTCAACGCCGCCCACGAGCGGAGCATGGGCCTGCTCGCCCTGTTCGCCTGCGCCGGCGTCGCCGCCTCGCTGGTGAACGGACCGATGAGCGGAGTCGTCGCCGACCTCTTCCCAACCCGCATCCGCTTCAGCGGCGTCGCGGTGTCGTTCAACCTGGCCTTCTCGATCTTCAGCGGCATCGCGCCGCTTGCGGCCACCTATCTCGTCGCCCGGACGGGCTCGCCCGTGGGAGCGGCCTATTACATGTGTTTTTGTGCGCTGCTGACGTTGGTGGGAGCACTGTTCCTGCACCGTTACGACGGGCGCATCCTGCAGGACGGACAGGCGAATGCCGCCGCGGTACGGGCACCCTCTTTTCCTGGGTAAAGCAATGAGCATTCGGAGTATCGAAGCGTGAAGACCGCCGCCGCGATCGTGGAGATCATGAAACGGGAGGGAATCGACGTCCTGTTCGGCTATCCCCGTAACCCGCTGCTGGAGGCGGCCGCCGTCGCTGACGTCCGTACGATCATCGTCCGTCAGGAACGCATCGGCATGCACATGGCCGATGCGGTCTCCCGCATGACGCGGGGCAAGAAAATGGGCGCGTTCTGCATGCAACACGGGCCGGGTGCGGAAAACGCCTACGGCGGCGTCGCACAGGCCTACAGCGAATCCGTGCCCGTCCTGGTGCTCCCGGCCGGTTATGCGCGCCGCAACGCCTATCTGCCTTTCAACTTCAACTCCACGCGGGAGATGGCCGGCGTCTCCAAACACTGCGAGCCGGTCACGGTCGGTGCCGAAGTGCCGAACATCTTCCGCCGCGCCTTCACGCAGCTGCGCAACGGCCGCCCGCAGCCGGTGGTCATCGAGATTCCCTACGACTCCTTCGACGATGAAGTGCCCGAGCCGCTCGACTACACGCCGGTCGTGCGTGCCAAGTCGGCTCCGGACCCGGACGACGTGACCCGGGTCGCCGCGGTCCTGTTGAAAGCCAAGCGCCCGGTGATCTACGCCGGTCAGGGCGTCCACTGGTCCGAGGCCTATGGGGAACTGCAGGAGCTCGCCGAGCTGCTCGCCATCCCGGTGTGTACCAGCCTCCCGGGTAAGAGCTCCTTCGACGAGACCCATCCCCTCGCCCTCGGCTCCGGAGGTAACGCTCATCCGAAGACGGTGCCGCACTTCCTCCGCAGCGCCGACGTCATTTTAGGCATCGGTTGCAGCTTCACGGAATCGGCGTTCGCCAGCACCATCCCGACCGGTAAGACGCTCATTCACGCGACCCTCGATCCCGTCGACATCAACAAGTCGGTAATTGCGCAGTACGCGCTCGTGGGCGATGCAAGATTGACGCTGAAAGCGTTGCTGGCGGCCGTCCGCACGCACGTCAGCCAGAAACGCGACTGGACTCCGGTCACGAGCGAGATCGAAAAGATCAGCGCCGAGCACATGAAGGAGTGGCTGCCACGGCTGACCTCCGACCAGGAGCCCATGACCCCGTATCGCGTCCTCTGGGATCTGCAGAACACGGTGGATGTGGCCAACACCATCATCACTCACGACGCCGGCAGTCCGCGCGACCAGCTCATGCCGTTCTGGAAGTCGAAAGTCCCGCTGTCCTATATCGGTTGGGGCAAGACGACGCAGCTCGGTTACGGACTGGGCCTGGCCATGGGCGCGAAGCTCGTCCATCCCGACAAGCTCTGCATCAACGTCTGGGGCGATGCCGCGATCGGCTTCACGGGCACGGACTTCGAGACGGCGGTACGGGAGCGGCTGCCGATCCTCTCGATCCTTCTCAACAACTCGTCCATGGCGATCGAGCTCGCGATCATGCCGAAGGCAACCGAGAAGTATCGCGCCACGGACATCTCCGGCGACTACGCCGCAATGGCGCGTGCACTCGGCGGATACGGCGAGCGTGTCGCCTCGGTGGCTGAGATCATCCCGGCGATCAAGCGTGGCATCGCGCAAACGCAGGCGGGCAAGCCCGCGCTGCTGGAGTTCATCACGTGTCAGGAAACTCGCCTCTCGAAGTATTGACAAAACTCCCACTGGATCACCAACGGATCCCACTGGATCACCAACGGACCGGCCTCCCGGAAGGGGTGTACTGATGACGACTTCCTATTCGGATCTGCAACTTCACATCGACGGCGAGTGGCTGGGCATCGGCCGACGGCGCGCGCACAGGGTCATCAACCCGGCGAGCGGCGCCACCCTGGGCGAGCTTCCTCTCGCCGACGCCGCCGACCTGGATCGCGCACTGCACGCCGCCGATCGCGGCTACCGCCTGTGGAAGCGCTCGACCGCCGAAGAGCGCGCCCGCGTGCTGAAAGGCGCCGCGCAACTCATTCGGCAGCGAGTCGAGCACATCGCCCGTGTCGCGACGCTGGAGGAAGGCAAGACTCTCGCCGAAACACGTATCGAAGCGCTGGTGACGGCGAACCTTTTCGAGTTCTACGGCGAAGAGTGCCGCCGCACCTACGGGCGCGTGCTCGTTCGGCCCACGGGCACTCGCTCGGTCGTCGTGAAGGAGCCGGTCGGCCCGGTTGCGGCCTTCGCGCCCTGGAATTTTCCGATCGCCAATCCCGGTCGCAAGCTGGGCGCGCCGATCGCCGCCGGCTGCTCGGTGATCCTGAAGCCCGCGGAAGAATCCCCGGCCGCGGCGATCGAAGTGGTGCGGGCGCTGCTGGACGCCGGGCTTCCGCCGGGTGTGGCGCAACTCGTATTCGGAGTACCGGACGAAGTATCGCGCCACTTGCTGGCCTCGCCCATCATCAGGAAGCTGTCCTTCACGGGCTCCACGGTCGTGGGCAAACACCTGCTGGCCCTTGCCGCGGCGACGGTGAAGCGCACGACGATGGAGCTCGGCGGGCACGCCCCCGTCATCGTGTTCGATGACTGCGACCTCCCTCGTACGGTCGAGATGCTCGCGACTGCGAAGTTTCGCAACTCGGGACAGGTGTGCGTCTCGCCCACCCGCTTCTATGTGCAGGAGGGCATTTACGACAGGTTCGTCAAAGCGTTCACGGAGCGCGCCCGCAAAATCAACGTGGGCGACGGATTGTTGGACACAAGCCAGATGGGTCCGATGGCGAATCCGCGCCGCCCGACGGCGATCGAGGGGTTCCTCGGCGACGCGAAGTCGCACGGCGGTAAGATTCACACCGGCGGCGAGCGCTTCGGGAAGGAAGGCTTCTTCTTCCAGCCCACCGTAATCTCCGACGTGCCTCTCCACGCGCGCATCATGAGTGAAGAGCCGTTCGGACCGGTAGCCGTGTTAGCTCCATTCGCAACGTTCGACGACGCCGTCGAGCAAGCGAATCGTCTCCCCTATGGACTCGCCGCCTACGCCTTCACTGAATCCGCGAAGCGGGCGCTGCTCATCGGTGATGCGATCGAGTCGGGCATGGTGGGCATCAATGCCGTCGGCATGGCTGCCGCGGATTCGCCGTTCGGAGGCGTCAAGGAAAGCGGCTTTGGAGCGGAAGACGGACCTGAAGGGCTCGCGGCGTGCCTGGTCACGAAAGCCATTCATCAGGCGTGACACGAGCAGCATCGCTGATGATCCGTCTTCACCCAAGGATGTCGGCTACCGTGCCGTAACCGACATCCTTGACGGACTTCCGCGCTCAACGAGCGGCGATGATGCCGATCTCGACAGTGTAAGCGGTCGTAGCGAGCTTCGCCTCGACGCAGGCGCGCGCCGGCGTGTGCCCCTGCGGCACCCATTTGTCCCAAACGCTGTTCATCTCATCGAAGGTGCGCATGTCCGCCAACCAGACCGTCGCCGAGAGAATCTTCGTCTTGTCCGTGCCGGCGGCCGCCAGCAGCGCATCGATGCGCTGCAGGATATTCCGGGTCTGGTCCTTGACCGGGGCTCCCTGGGCATCGGCGGCCACCTGTCCGGCCAGATACACGGTACCGTTGTGAATGACCGCCTGGCTCATGCGCGGGCCGGTCTCGAGACGCTCGATAGTGCTCATCATTTCCTCTTCAGGCATTCGTCCCAACGCGACGCTGGGGGGGCGCAGACTAACAGGTCGGACGCGGCCGGTCTAAAGCGGGGCAAAGCGCCGGGTCAGAGCGCCTGGTCAAAACGCCAGAGCAAAGCGCCGCGTCAAAGCGCCGACCAGGGCGCCGATCAAAGGACGATCGTGCCGCGACCGATCTCGATCACATCACCGCTCACGCGGATGCTGCGATCGGCGCCGACCTGCAGGTAGAGCGTGGAAGGCCGGCCGGTGTATTCACCCTGTGAAATCTCGAAGGACTGGGGCAGCGCGCGCTCCATAGCGAGATACCAGCCACCCAGGTTGGCGGTGGCCGAGCCCGTCGCCGGGTCCTCGAGCGCCGCGGCGCCCTGCTCGAAGAAGAAGCGCCCCAACAGCTGCCCTGGAACGTCGCGGTGGGCGAAGACATAGGCCTGGTTCTGGCCCTGCTTTCCCTGCAACTCGCCCAGGAGCTGCGACTGTGCTCTGGCGCGCCGCACCGCGGCCTCGCTGTTGAGCGGGACGACCAGCTGCTCCGAGCCGGTGTTCACCCACAGGGGCCGATCTCCAATCTCCTGCTCTTCGAGGCTCAAGAGGGCGGCGAGCGTCGCACGCGACTCGGGGACTTCCCGCCAGGTGGGTGCGTTCGCCTGGAGTGTCCAGCGACGGCCGGCCGCCTGCACGGGAATGATCCCCGCCGGCATCTCCAGTGAAAGATTGTCGGTGCCCCGTCCCAACGCGCGGCAAACGTGCGCGGTGCCCAGTGTCGGATGTCCCGCGAAGGGCATTTCATAATGGGGCGTAAAAATCCGTACCCGGGCATTGGCCCGTTGCGACGGCAGCAGGAACGTCGTCTCGGAAAGATTGAACTGCAGGGCCAGGGCCTGCATCCGGGTTGCATCGAGCGCCGCGCCGTCCTCGAAGACGCACAACGGATTACCGCTGAACGGATCGTTGTCCTGCGTAAAGACGTTCACGATCCGATAGTCGAGTGTCGCCATGGAGGCCGCCCACGAGAGTGCCGAGGCGTCAGTCTACGCCGATCCGGCGCCTCCTGAGCTATAGCGGAGCGGTGCAGTGAGGTGACTTCCGCGGTGGTGCACTTCACCTCACCGCGTTCGCGGCTGATTTCAGGTGTGATTCTTGCGTAGTCTTGAGCCGGTGCACTGCGCATCCAATGGGTGGGAGAGGGCTATGTCTGTGATTGGCTGGATCGTACTGGGCCTCATAGCGGGGTTCATTGCGAGCAAGATCGTCAACAAGACCGGCGAAGGCGTCCTGCTGGATATCGTTCTGGGTGTCATCGGCGCGGTCGTCGGCGGGTGGCTGTTCCACATGTTCGGCATGTCGGGCGTCACCGGATTCAACCTCTACAGCATGCTGGTCGCGGTGGCTGGAGCAATCGTGGTTCTCGTGCTCTATCACGCCATCGCGGGCAAGCCGGCTACGAAGTTATGACGAGCTGAAGCACACAGGGAACAGGCACGGCGGACGGCTGTTGCGAGTTCGCCGTGCCGGGTGCACGACCCGTCAGACAGGCTCCCCGAAGATGAGCGCCGAGGCGATGGGGTAGCATAGCCGCTCCAGGAACCGGAGCGGCAAATGCGCAACGACGCGGTACTCCTTGCCATCGACCAGGGCACCAGCTCCAGTCGCGCCATCGCCTTCGCGCCTGACGGGCAGGTTTTGGCCGCCGAGCAACAGGCGTTCGCACAGCTGTATCCCGCTTCCGGCTGGGTCGAGCACGATCCCGAAGTCATCTGGGCGACGGTGCTGTCGGCGACACGCGCCGTGATGGAGCGAGTCCGTGGACGCCCTGTCGCCGCGATCGGCCTGACGAATCAACGCGAAACCACGGTGGTCTGGGATCGCCGCAGCGGCCGGCCCCTGCACAACGCGATCGTCTGGCAGGACCGGCGCACCGCCGAGCGCTGCCGCAAGCTGGCCGAGGCCGGCCACGAGCCCGAGGTCAGCGAGAAGACCGGGCTGCGCCTGGATCCGTACTTCTCGGCGACGAAGCTGGCCTGGATCCTCGAGCAGGTCCCCGAAGCGCGTGACCTGGCGAAGGCCGGACACCTGGCCTTCGGCACCATCGACAGCTTTCTCATCTGGCGTCTCACGCGCGGCCGCTTGCACGTCACCGACGCAACCAACGCCAGCCGCACCGCACTCTTCGACATCCGGACCGGCCGGTGGGACGAGGAGCTCTGCAAGCTCTTCGCCATTCCGCCCAGCTGTCTGCCGGAGGTTCGCGACAGCGCCGGTGACTTCGGCGCGACGGACCCCGACGTCCTGGGCGCCGCAGTGCCCATTCGAGGTGTCGCGGGCGACCAGCAAGCGGCGTTGGTCGGACAGGCCTGCCTTGCGGAAGGCGACCTGAAGAGCACCTATGGCACCGGTGCCTTCCTGGTTCTCAACACCGGCCGGCATCTGGTGCGCTCCGCCAACCGCCTGCTGAGCACCATCGCATACCGCCTCGATGGCCGGATCACATACGCCCTGGAAGGCTCGATCCTGTCCGCGGGCGCAACCATTCAATGGCTGCGCGACGGGCTGGGGTTGGTCTCGCGAGCGCCGGAAGTCGAGGCGCTGGCGAGCTCGGTCCCCAACTCGGGCGGTGTCTATCTGGTGCCGGCCTTCACCGGCCTCGGTGCGCCGTACTGGGACCCCGATGCTCGCGGCGCGCTCATCGGCCTCACTCGTGCGTCCGGCCGCGGTGAGATCGCTCGCGCCGGGCTCGACAGCGTCGTGTACCAGACCGCGGACCTGTTGGATGCGATGGCGGCTGACGGCATCCGTCCCGCCTCCCTGAAGGTCGACGGTGGCATGGCGCAGAACGGCCTGTTCCTGCAACGTCTCGCGGACATCGTGAGCCTGCCCATCCTGCGGCCCAAGCTGGCGGAGTCGACCGCGTTCGGGGCGGCCTGCCTGGCGGGGCTGGGTTGCGGTCTGTACGGCTCCCTCTCGGAGATCGCACGCCTGTGGCAGGCTGAGGCACGGTGCGAACCGCGGCTCGACGCGGCCGCACGCGAGCGAGAGCTGGCGGGATGGCGCGAAGCCGTGAAAAGAGTGAGAACGAGCTAGGAGAGCATCCTCGAGTCCGACACGCTCCCAGGCTCCTAGGCTCCGAACCAAGCGGTGACCCGGTCGCGCCCCGCCTCGTCCAGGTGCAACCCGAGCTTCGAGCGGCGCCAAAGAGCGTCTGCGCCGGTGCGGGCCCACTCCTGCGCGCGCATGAGATTCAACTCGGCCTCATACACCCGAGGCGCAACCTCTGCTCCTAACTCGCCGAGGCGTTTTGCGGTGCCGAAGATGTGCTCGATGCGGGTGCCGTAGGAACGACAAAGCCTGCGGGTGAGCTCCGGGGGCGCGAACGCGTAACGTCGCAACTGCTCTGCCGTGAATGCAGCCAGGTCAGCGCCCGGCAAGTCTCCGCCCGGCAGAGTGGCATGGCGTGTCCACTCCGGTCTGTCGATCCGCATCACGGGCAACAGTTTCGACAACGCGTGCTCGGCCAGCTTGCGATAGGTTGTCAGCTTCCCACCGAACACGGACAGCAGCGGCGCCTGCCCTTCCACGGTATCCATGTCGAAAACATAGTCACGGGTCACCGTGGATGCGCTCGTGCCTCCATCATCGTAGAGCGGGCGCACACCCGAGTAGGTCCAGACCACGTCCTTCGGTGAAATGGGCGCCCTCAGGTAACCGGAGATCAGACCGCAAAGATAAGCGACCTCGTTGCCATCGGCCTGGACGTGCGTGGGATCACCCGAGAAGGGAATGTCAGTGGTACCGATGAGCGTGAAGTCATCTTCGTACGGGATGGCGAAGACGACCCGCCCATCCGCATTTTGCAACGTGTAAGCCTGTGGACCGTCATAGAGGCGCTTCACGATGATGTGACTTCCCTTGACGAGCCGCAGCGACCGGTGTTGTCGATACGCTCCGGCTGCGCGCAGTATGTCCTCCACCCACGGACCCGCGGCATTTACGAGCGCTCGAGCACTGATGGTACGGTGATCTCCGAGGCGCGAAGTCATGCCGACACTCCACAGCGCGCCGTCGCGGCGAGCGGCCGTTACGGCCCACCCCGTCTCGATCCGAGCACCACGCTGTTGGGCATCGAGCGCGTTCACGACCACGAGCCGCGCGTCATCGGCCCAGCAGTCGGAGTATTCGAAGCCGGACCGATATCCGGGCGCCAGCGGCGTGAACACCGCGTCGTCCCGGCGCACGGTGCGCGTGCCCGGCAAGCGCTTGCGGCCGCCGATATGGTCGTAGAGAAACAGTCCCAGCCGCAACAGCCAGGGCGGCCGCAAGCCACTGTGCACCGGCAGGACGAAACGCAGCGGCCGGATGATGTACGGCGCCGCCGCGAGCAGAACTTCCCGCTCCGCAAGACTCTCGCGCACCAGGCGGAACTCATACTGCTCGAGGTAACGCAGGCCGCCGTGGATCAGCTTCGAGGAGGCCGATGAAGTCGCGCTCGCCAGATCGCTGCGCTCCACCACCATGACCGAAAGGCCGCGGCCGGCGGCGTCGCGGGCAATCCCGACTCCGTTTATTCCGCCACCGACAACCAACAGATCGAAAATGGGTGCGCCCGCCGCGCCGCTCGATTCTTGCATCGGTTGCTTCAGGCCTCGGGATCGAACAGCGTGCCCGGCACTCCCGCGACGTCGACCGGCAGCGCGTAGAGGCCGCCTCCCGGCCCCCCGTTCTTGTCACGCGCCGTAGTGACAAACAATGTCTTTCCATCAGGTCCGCCGAAGGCAGGCATGGTCGGATTACGGGCCGGCAGCCGGTATTGCGCCATCAGGCGCCCGTCCGGATCGTATCTGTGTACACGAGAGCCTTCGTACTGCGATGACCAATAACACCCGGTGACGTCGACAGCGGCGCCGTCCGGCCGGCCACGGTCGGTTGCCGTCGGCTCGATGCGAACGAACTCGCGCCGGTTCGCAGCCGCGCCCGTCTCGAGATCGTAGTCATAGCGATAGATCACGAAGCGCGGGGTATCCGAGAAATAGAGGGTGCGTCCGTCCGGGGAGAAAGCCAGCCCGTTGGAGGTCATGAAGCCGGCATCCAGGCGAGCCAGGCCGCGCCGGTCGTAACGATAGAGTCCCGCCGTGCCGCCGGCTTTGGGCTCATCGACCGTGCCGGACAGATAGCGGCCGCGCGGGTCGACCCGGCCATCGTTGAAACGGTTCGTGGCCGGGCTCTCGGCGTTATCGGCCAGCTTGCGCCGCTGCTGACCCCGGGCATCGAGCAGCCAGATCCCGGAGCGCATTCCGGCGACATAGCCGCCGCCCTTCGCGGGCGCGACGCACCCGATATCCTCGGCAACCGCGTCGACCTCGTGACGCCCGGAGTGCGGCTCGAAACGGTGCAGGCGGCGGCCGGTCACGTCAATGAAGACCAGCACACCGGCCTCCGCCCACCACACGGGCGATTCGCCCAAGGCGCATTGGGAGTCCAGAACCAAGGAGAATTCAGCGGTCATCCAGCGCCTCCGGCGGCCTCGGCACGGCCAAGAGGATAGCAGCTGACGCGCCCGCCGGACTTGAGGCGCCGCCGCCGCGAGCGGTTACACTGGGAGGCATGTACAACCCAGCGCACTTTACGTCGACCGACCTCTCCTGGCTCGACTGGCTCGCTGCGAGCCATGCCTTCGGCACACTCGTGTCGCAGGTCGATGAGGCCCCCTTCGCGACCCACTTACCGGTGCTCTATCGGCGCAGCGACAGCCAGGTCGTGCTGAGCGGCCACTGGGCGCGGCCGAACCCGCAATGGCGTGACATCGAGCGACAGCGGGTCCTGTTCATGTTCCAGGGCCCGCACGCCTACATCTCGCCCCGCTGGTACGCCGACGCACCGAAGCAAGTGCCGACCTGGAACTACATTGCGGCCCATGTGTACGGCACGATCCGGGCGATCCACGAGGGCCCGGAGCTGGAGCGCATCGTCATAGCGCTTGCCGCGCAATATGAAGCCGGCATCCCCGTGCCGTCCGCAAACGGCGCCCCCGCCGCACCTTGGCGACTCGAGGACGCCGACCCGGCCAACCGGGCGCGTTTGAAGGGCATCGTCGGTTTCGAGCTGCGCGCCGACTCCGTGCAGCTGAAGTTGAAACTCAATCAGAATCACCCGGCCGCGAACGTGCTGGGGGCCATCGCGGGACTGCGCGAAACCGGCTCGCCGGAGGCGGCGGCGGTCGCCGATCTGATGGAGAAAGAGCTGGCGCGCAGGTAGAAGGCCCCGAATCGGGCGCGCACCCTGCACGAACAGTCGCTTCCGAACAGTCGCCTCGCCGACGACTCAGCCCGAATGGCCCAGCCGCTTGGACAGTGCCGCGGCCTTGTCGACGACCGCGGCGCGAATCCTCTCGAACGCGGCGTCAAACGGCTTGCTGTACCCCAGCGCGACCAGCGCGAGAGTCATCGCGCCCGAATGATCGAACACCGGCGCGGCCATGCCGCCGATGCCCGGGATGAATTCGCTGGTCCGCGCGAACCCCCGCCGGCGGGTCTGCGCGACGAGTTGCTCCACTTCCTCCCGGGTAGCGGGGCTCAGGCCCTGCCGAGCGTGCTCGGCCAGCTCCCGCTCCACCCAGGGAGCGGTGGTTTCCCGCGGTAGAAAGGTCAGGAAGGCCAGGCCGGTCGCGGAGCGAGTGAGCGGCATGACCGAGCCGATCCGCAAGCTCGCGGAAACGGGCGTATCGGCCCCGAGCCAGCGAACCATCGTGGCGCCGAGATTGGCCCACACCGCCAGTGCCACCGTCTGGCCGGTTTCCTCACGCAGCTCGGCCAGAACAGGCCCGGCGAGCGTGACCGGCTCGAGCCGCGCCAGGGCGCCCAGGCCCAGCTCCAGCGCAAAGCTGCCCAGGTCGTACAGGCCGGTGTCGGCTTGCTGCTCCACCAGTCCCATCCGCGCAAAGCTCACGAGATAGCGATGCGCCTTGGCGGCCGGCATCTGCGCCGCGGCAGCCAGGTCACGCAGCATCTGCGGGTGCGGCGCCCGCGCCAAGGCCTGCAGGATGCGGGCTCCGACCTCGATCGATTGAATGCCCTGCCGTGCCATGACGTCTTGACGATCCCGTGGAAGT
>DASZVD010000154.1:0-2123 GCA_035547375.1 Steroidobacteraceae bacterium | reverse complement strand
TCAACCTCGAGCCGCTCCTGGCCGATCTCGACTCGCAGGCTGCGCGGCTCGCGAGTGAGTTGCGGCAACTGAGTCATGAATGCGACGGAGCACCCATCGCCGTCATCGCGCACAGCATGGGGGGCCTCGTGGCCCGTGCCGCGCTGCGTCTGGTCGACTCGGCTGGGATCAGCCAACTGATCACGCTCGCCTCGCCTCACCACGGCACCAGACTGGCCCGCCTCCTGCACGTACTGCCATTCAGCCAGATGCGCCCGCAGTCCGCGTGGCTCGAGGAGCTCAACGCCGTGCAAGAGCCGCACTTCCCGGTTCCGCTCACCTGCATCTATAGCAACAGCGACAATATCGTACGGCCGACCGAGAGCGCCGCCCTGAAAGGGGCGCGGCTGATCGAGCTGCGCGGCCTCGGGCACCTGAGTCTGTTGAGCGCTCGTGAGTCGATCGACCGCACGCTCGCCACCTTGCTGGCACCGGCGCAATGTCCGACGTAAGCACGCTCGACTCGCTCCTTGCGACGAAGCGCCAACTCGATACCCGAATCAGCGCCTCGCCGGCGGCCGTGCGGCGTCTCGCCGAGCTCAGGCGCTGGCAGGCCGCGCGACTGGCGCAAACGTACGCCGACCTGCGCCACGAGCCGCAGTGCCGTGAAGCCATCGAGTTCTTCCTGAGCGACGTTTATGGGCCTCAGGATCTCACCCGGCGCGACGCCGCTTTCGAGCGCGCCTGGCGGCCGCTCAAGCGTGCCTTGCCGGCTGCCGCGCTCAAAGTGCTCGGTGACGCGATCGAGCTCGAGGTCCTCAGCGCCGAATTGGACCAGGAGATGATGGCGCGGCTGGCAGACGGCCCCGTCGACCGCCTGACTTACGAAAAGGCCTACCGCGCGCTCGGCAGAGTCCGGCAGCGCCGGCGCCAGATCGATCTCGTCCTGTCGATCGGGACCGACCTGACTCGCCTCGTCGACCATCCGGCGATCGGGCTGGCGCTGCGCGCTGCGAGAATTCCCGCCCGCTTGTCCGGGCTCGACGCGTTGCAGGATTTCCTGGAGCGCGGCTATCACGCCTTCCGCAAGATGACGGATCCGCAACGCCTGCTGAGTGCAATCGCAGAGCGCGAGACGGCATTCATGAACCACTTGCTGGATGGCGTGTGATCCCGATTCCACAGCCGCTGAAACGCCGGGAGTACGCCAATGCGTGCAGAGACCTATGACTACATCATCGTCGGGGCGGGCTCCGCGGGTTGTGTCCTTGCGAACCGGCTGACCGCGCGGCCCGACATTCGCGTGCTCCTGTTGGAGGCGGGCGGGCGCGACTGGAGTCCGCTCATTCACATGCCGGCGGGAATAGCGCGCCTGGCCGGGAACACGCGTCTGGACTGGGGCTACTACACGGAACCTGAGCCCAACCTCCTCCACAGGCGGCTCTATTGGCCACGGGGCCGCGTCCTCGGCGGCAGCAGCTCGATCAACGCCATGTGCTACACGCGCGGCCATCCAGGAGACTACGACGAGTGGGCAAAACTCACCGATGACCAGTGGAGCTACCGCAATGTCCTGCCGTGGTTCCGCAGAGCGGAGTCCCAAGCCCTCGGCCCGAATGAATACCACGGCGCGGACGGGCCGTTGTCGGTCGAGAACCTGAGGTATCGCAACCCTCTCAGCGACGCTTTCGTTGCAGCGGCGGTAGAAAGCGGCCTGCCCCGCAACCCCGACTTCAACGGGGCCTCCCAGTACGGCGCCGGATTCTATCAAGTCACGCAGCGGGACGGCCGGCGCTGCAGCACCGCGCTCGCCTATCTGCGACCCGCGGCGCGGCGCGCCAATCTGTCGGTTCGAACGCATTCCCGCGTCAGCCGTGTCGTGTTTTCCGGCACCCGCGCTGTCGGAGTCCTCTACCGGGACCGAAGCGGGTCACGAACGGCGTACGCGGAGAGGGAAATTGTGTTGTCGGGCGGCGCCATAGGCTCCCCGCACCTTCTGTTGTTGTCCGGAATCGGGCCTGCGGATGCGTTGCAAGCCCTCGGCATCCGCGTCGTAGCGCCTTCCCCCGACGTAGGGGCGTGCTTGCAGGATCATCTGGATTTCTGCACGGTGTACAAGTGTCCACAGCCGGTCACTTACGACT
>DASZVD010000153.1:0-2029 GCA_035547375.1 Steroidobacteraceae bacterium | reverse complement strand
GCAGCGAAACGCCCGTCGCCTTGAACGCGTCGACGACCAGGCCACGGTGCCGCATGCGGCTGATCACTGCGCAGGCGGCCGCGGTCTTACCGGCCTCCATGCACGTGCCGGCAAGCGCCACCACGGGCACGCCGTGAGTGTCGAGCTTCGCATCGGGATCGAGGCGCCTGGCACCCACACGAGCCGGCACGCCGATGCGCTCCCCGAGGTAGGGAAATTGCAGCACGACACCCAACACGCGGCAATCGAACGGCTTGCCCTTGTCAGGATTGACTGAATCACAGACGCCGAGCACCCCACCGATATTCAGCATCTGGATGACGTCGCCGGCCTGTACCGCGGCAGGCACGTGGCCGGAATAGCCGAACAGCGCCTTGCGATGCCCGAGGGCCCCGATCACGATGTCGCCCTTGACGACCTTGGCCATGCGGCCGCTGGTCAGCTCGAGGGTGTTGTAGGTCGACTTGTTGGTGAGGACCTCGGCGACCACGACCACCCCTTCCTCGGAAGGAATGTTGTCGGTGGCGATACGTACCTCGTTGGACAGGCCCAGCGCCTGAGTGATCGAGGCGACTTTGTCGACGACCACGCTTCGCATGCGATTCATCTCTATGCGCCTTTCGCGCGTTCGCCCGCGCGATGATGGAATACGCCCGTCAGCGACACGATCTTCGAGAAGCCCAGCGCATCGGCCGGCGACCACTCACCCACCGACTCGCCGTACACGCCCTTGGAGGCTGCCATGAGCGAATAGGGCGACTCGACCCCCTCGATGAACAGGCTCCCCGGGCGGAACAGCACGTGCACGTCGCCCGTTACCCGCTCCTGCGAGGAAGTCAACAGCGCCTCGATGTCGCGGCACACCGGATCGAGCAGCTGCCCCTCGTGGACGAGGTCGCCGTAGGGCTGCGCCACCAACTCCTTGATACGCTGCTGACGCCCCGTGAGCACCAGCTTCTCGAGCTCGCGATGGGCCGTGAGCAACGTCTCGGCCGCAGGGGCTTCGAAAGCCACCCGCCCCTTCGTGCCGATGATGGTATCGCCAAGGTGAATGCCTCGCCCGATGCCGAACGGCGCCGCCAGGGTTTCGAGCGCTTCGATCACTTCCACGGGCGAGAGCGTCTTCCCGTCGAGGCCGGCGGGACGTCCCTTCTTGAACGAGATGACGTGGCGCGCGGGCGCACGCGGATTCGTGAAAGCGTCGCGACTCAACACCCAGGCGCTGTCGGGGATACTGCCCGCGGACGTGAGCGTCTCCTTGCCGCCGATCGTCACACCCCAGAGGCCGCGATTGATCGAATAGGCGGCACCGTGCGGCGGCACGGGCAGATTGCGCTTCTGCAGGTACTCGAGCTCCTCCTGGCGCTTGAAAGCGCGGTCGCGCACCGGCGCGATGATCTCGAGCTCGGGCGCCAGGGTGCGCAAAGCAACCTCGAAACGCACCTGATCGTTACCGGCAGCCGTGCAGCCGTGCGCGATCGAGTTCGTGCCGAGCTTGCGCGCCATGTGCGCGATGGTTTGCGCCTGCATGACGCGCTCGGCACCGACACACAGCGGATAGAGCTGGCCGCGCTTCACGTTCCCCATGATGAGAAAGCGCAGAACCTGCTCGAAGTAATCGGCGCGCGCATCGATCTGGCGGTGCTCGATCGCACCCAACGCGCGGGAGCGCTCACTCAACGTGCGGGCCGTGGCCGCATCGATGCCGCCGGTATCGACCGGGACGGTGATGACCGGCCGGCCGTAGTTCTCGGCGACCCAGGGAACGAGGAACGAGGTGTCGAGCCCACCGGAATAGGCCAGGACAATGGGCTTGGAGCCCGAGCGGGCGGCAGTGTTGGACATGGTTGTTTAGACTCGGAAGATGGCTTGCAGGCGGCTCACGAGCTCGTCCTGCGCGCGGGCGGTGGCGGTGGCAATGAAAATGGTGTCGTCGCCGGAGATCGTGCCGGCCACTTCGGGCCAGGCAGCCTTGTCGATCGCGACGGCGACGCATTGGGCGGCGCCGATGGTCGTACGCAGCACCGTG
>DASZVD010000152.1:0-11309 GCA_035547375.1 Steroidobacteraceae bacterium | reverse complement strand
CATCGAGACGACGAGCCTGATAGCGGACGGTCCCGTATTTTCCCTGCCGGCGGGAGCCGCGAAGCTCGCCGTCGGCCTCGAGCGGCGCGAGGAGAGCCTCGATCATTCCGTGCCCGATCCGGCCGACCCGCTCGAGGACCTCGTCACCGGGCGCTACAGCCGCCACGTCGGGTCCGCATTCGGCGAGCTGTCCTTGCCGCTCATCGGGCGCGCGGACAGGCCCAACGCGGCGCCGCGGCTGGACCTCAGTGTGGCGGGGCGCTACGAGGACTACAGCGACTTCGGCCACACCGCCAATCCGCAGATACGGCTGCGCTGGATCCCCATCGACTCGGTGAAGCTGCGCGGCAGCTGGGGCCGCTCCTTCCGCGCGCCGAAGCTGGATGACCTGTACGACTCGGCGCAGAACGCGTCGTACCTGGTTTCACTGCCGGATCCCCGTTCACCGACCGGGCGCTCCACCGTGCTCGGCATACAGGGCGACAACCCAAACCTCAAGCAGGAGACCGCCACCACCTGGACGGCGGGCTTCGATGTGGTGCCGGCCTTCGACCCTGGTTTCAAGCTGTCATTGACGTATTACTCGATCGATTACACCGGACAGATCGCCACGCCGGGCGCGGGCAATCCCTTTGCAATTCTGATGCAGGAGGCCGAGTGGGCCTCGGTCATCACGCGCAACCCGACCGCGGCGCAGATTGCGGCGGTGTGCAACCGGCCCGACTACGTCTACTCCCGCACCGCCTGCCTGGCGAGCACCCCGGCCGCCATCGTCGATTTCCGCCTCGCCAACCTCGCCCAGACCAGGGTCAACGGCCTCGACCTGGACGTGCAGCAGAAGTTGCGCACCGGCGCGGGCGTTTTCGACTTCGGCATGACCGGCAGCTATGTGCTGCACTTCGACCAGGCCGTCACGGCGGACTCGCCGGCCGTGGATATCCTGAACACGATGGGAAACCAGCTGAGGCTGCGCCTGCGGGCGAGCGCCGGGTGGGACCAGCGGCCCGCGGCCGAGGCCGGCCTGGGTGCCAGCCTGGCGATCAATTTCAGCAACGGTTATGACAACCCGGGCAGCGCCTTGCTGCCGCGCATCGATTCACTGACCACGGCGGACGTGCAGCTGCGGTATCGCACCGGGACGGCGGCGGGTTTCCTCAGCGGCATGGAATTCGCGCTGAATGCGGTGAACGTCTTCAACGAGAGCCCGCCGTTCGTCGACAACCAGTTCGGCTACGACGTGGCCAACTATCAATCGCTCGGCAGGGTGCTGAGCTTCTCGGTGCGCAAGCGCTGGTGACTCGAAGGATACGGTGCGGGGCGGCCTCCGAGTCCGCGACGCACCGTATCTCCAGGCTGACGTCATGTCAGCCGGGGACGTCGCGTCAGCCGAAGATCAGGCCGACACCGTTGTCGGGCTTCGTCCCGAAGACACTGCCTTGTGTTGCGGAGACGGTGCCTACCTCGACGAGCTCCGGCGCGGCGGTGGCGGTTTCGGCCGGCACGTCCTCACGGGGCGCTTCTTTCGGATCCACGTTCATACGATTTCCTCCAGAGGGCACTTACGGGTTGATTGGTGCGGAGCGTCATGGGCGAGTTGTGCACGGTGCGATACAACCCGCCGGGCGCGCCGCCCGCGCACGAGTTACCATCCGGGCTCGAGGCTCGTCAATACGACCTTCGGTAAACGTGCGGCGCCATTATTCCCCAAGATTTGTGCGCAGCACAACGGTGCCCCGGCGCGGGCGGCGCCTCGTTCCGCGGCCCATCCGGTGCGCGCGGGGACTGGGGGGTCCCCGGGGGCGGGAGGCGCGCCGCCGCATGAATTTTTTATTGCGGGGGTGGGGGGTGTATGTCTTCATCGCGCATCTCAACCGTCAGGATGGGAGGAAATGGATAAGGGCGACATGGGCGGCAGCTCACCACAAGGGAGGCGTACGGAGCTGGTCGAGGCGCTGTGCCGGGAACACGAGTCGCAGCTGCTGCAGTACCTGACGCGCATGCTCGGACGCGGCGACGTGGCCCGTGAGGTCCTCCAGGACACTTACGAAAGAATTCACAAGCTATATCGGCCCGAAGACGTGCTGTTCCCCCGCGCCATGCTCTACAAGATCGCGACGAATTTCGCCCTGATGCGGCTGCGTCGCGCGCGCCTGGAAAGCACGATCATCACGGGCTCTGCCGGCATGGAGCAGGTGCCCGACGAGGCGGCCGCTCCGGACAAGCGTGCCATGGCCGAGGAGATCAATGAGCGCCTGGTGCAGACCATCAAGGGGCTGCCCCCGAACCAGCGCGCCGTCCTCATCATGGCTCACGTGCAGGGGGTCGCCCGCAAGGACATCGCCGAGCAGCTGGGAATCTCGCTGAAGCGGGTGGACAAGCGCATGACGAAGGCCCTGCGGACCTTGCGCGAGCGCATGGAGTCGTTCGGCATCGACCTGCTGCACGTCGACTGAGCGGACCTCCGGAGAATCGCATGTCAGCAGTCCGTACCGGGTCGCACCAGACAGTCGAGCAGGCCGCCAGCTGGACCACGCTGCTGGAAAGCGGCGAGATGTCCGACAGCCAGAGGCAGGCCTTCCATGCCTGGCTCGAAGAGCCGCGCAATGTCAGGGCGCTGGGCGAGTTCCGCTCCCTGCTGGGCCTGGTCCAGGGCTTGCCGGAGCACAAGGCGCACACGCTGCGGGCCTTGCCGCTGCCGCAGGCACGCTTCCCCGGCCTGTTCGCTTTGTTTGCGCGGCCGTTGCGGCTCGCGGCCGTGGCCGCCGCGGCGGCGGCGGCACTGGCGGCTGGAGCCTGGTTCGGCTTCCGGCCGGTCCGGGAGCTCGTCACCCAGACCTATTCGACCGAGACGGGCGAGTCGCGTACCGTCATCCTGCGCGACGGCACCGTCGCCCACCTGAATACGGAAAGCCGGATCCGCTGGGTCGGGTCGCGCCGTGTCGCCCTGATACAAGGCGAGGTGCTGTTCGAAGTCGCTCACGACCCGCAGCGCCCGTTCCACGTCACGGTCGACAATAGCGAAATCCGCGATTTAGCGACCCAGTTCGATGTCTACCGCAAGTCCAATGGCGATGTGGTCGTGACCGTCCTCAGCGGCCAGGTGGCCGTGAAGGAGCTCACCGCCGGCCGATCATCCCCGGCTTGGGCGGAACGGCGGCTCAGCTCCGACCAGCAGATCGAATACACCGCCTCCAGCCTGGTAGCCGACGTACACCCCGTGGCGGCGCAGAAGGCGGTCCGTTGGCGCGAGGGCCTGCTCGAGACGGAGGGGCAATCCCTCGCTACCATTGTCGAGGAGCTCAACCGCTACTCGAGCAAGCGGATCTTGATTGCCGATCCGCGCCTGACGGCCGAAGGCAGCGACATCGGCGGGACCCTGCCCATTCATGACGTGCCGGCGGCGTTGGCGCGTATCGAACAATTCGGGACGATCGTGGTAACGGATATCGGCGACGCGTACGTTCTCACCTTCAAGGGCGACGGCAATTCCGAGCATCACACGACAGAGCGAGGCAGTCCGTCCCAGCCCAATGGGGCGGGGCATCCTTAGAACATGATGAGTGACCGCACAAGCCATTTTCCCGAGCTCGGTGACGACTCGCACGCTTTCATGTATGCCTCGTCGTGCGAGCAGGCGCGGCTCATCGAGCCGTATGTCAGCTGCCGGCTGCGCACGGGCGCGCAGGCCCGTTTCGAGCTGCACCTGTTTGCGTGCGAGCGCTGCCTGCGAGCGGTCGAATTCGAGCTGCTGGTCAAGCGAGCGGTGGCGGATTTTGCCAGATTCGCACACTTTTCCCGATCCTGGCACTAAGAGGAATAGAGGACCAACAACATGCTTATTTTAACACGACGGGTCGGCGAGACCGTGATGATCGGGGACGAAGTCACGATCACCGTTCTGGGAGTCAAGGGGAACCAGGTCAGAGTGGGCATCAACGCACCGAAGAGTGTCGCCGTGCACCGCGAAGAGATCTACGAGCGCATCAAGCGCGAACAACAAGGCGAGGGCGGCGACAAGCCCAAGCACGCCGCGGAATTCGCGCCGATCTGACGGTCTTTGCACCACGGCGGGCGGGGCCACCCGCCGTGTGATTTTTGGCGATTCTCGCCAAAAATTCCGTTCTTTCAGAGACCTGCGCCATACAGTGGCGCGCAGGTCGAGGAACTGCATGGACGAGCCGTGCCACGTCGCCGCAGGATGGCGGCATGAGTGGCCGACTACCTGAACGCAACGTGCGCAGCGGCTGGCGTGACGACGTCCTGAGCCGCTACGCGTGTGACTATAAATTGATCGCTCACTGCCGCCGTCCCGGCTGCCATCACGAGCGCGAGTTGCACATCGCGCTGCTGCTGCGCCTGTTTGCTCCTCAGACCCCGCTGGGCCGGATGGCGGCACGCTTTCGCTGCCATCGCTGCGGCATGCGTGGCGCGCGCGTCGAAGCCCGGTATATTGGGCCGACTGGCGATGGCGGATAGGCGGCGATTTCTATGGACGCAGCGGCGCAGGAGGCTGGCGATCTGAGCTCGCGGGCGGAGCGGGTTCTCAGCGACGTATTCGGTTATCCCGCGTTTCGCGGCCAACAAAAGGACATCGTCACCCATCTGGCCTCCGGGGGCGATGCGTTGGTTCTGATGCCCACGGGCGGCGGAAAGTCGCTCTGCTACCAGATTCCTGCTTTGTTGCGTGATGGCCTGGGCGTGGTCGTCTCGCCTCTGATCGCCCTCATGCAGGACCAGGTGGCCGCCTTGGAAGAGGCCGGCGTCCGCGCCGCGGCACTCAACTCGTCAATGAGCTGGCCGCAGGTGCAGGCCGTCGAGCGCAAAGTCCGTGCGGGGGAGCTCGATCTGCTGTACGTAGCCCCGGAGCGCCTGCTCACGGAGCGCTGCCTGGAGTTACTCGATTCAGCGGGCCGGATTGCGCTGTTCGCCATCGATGAGGCGCATTGCGTCTCGCAATGGGGGCACGATTTCCGTCCGGAGTACATCCGGCTCACGCTGTTGGCCGAGCGCTATCCCGGCGTTCCTCGGATCGCATTGACGGCTACCGCGGATGAATCGACTCGCAAGGAAATCATAGCGCGCCTGCACCTGCAGCAGGCGCGTGTGTTCGTCTCGAGTTTCGATCGTCCGAACATCCGCTACCGGATTGCTGAGAAAATCAACGCACGCAAACAGCTGCTGGAGTTCATCCGTAACGAACACCCCGGCGAGTCTGGAATCGTCTACTGCCTTTCGCGTGCAACGGTGGAAGAGACGGCGGCCTTCCTGGCCGCACAGGGGGTGAATGCCCTGCCATATCACGCCGGCCTCGATAACGGCACGCGCGAAGCGAACCAGACTCGCTTCATTCGCGAGGACAGCATTGTCATGGTGGCAACGATCGCGTTCGGCATGGGAATCGACAAGCCGGACGTGCGGTTCGTCGCGCATCTGGATCTGCCGAAAAGTATCGAAGGCTATTACCAGGAGACAGGTCGCGCCGGGCGCGATGGTCTGCCGTCCGACGCCTGGATGATCTACGGATTGGGCGACGTGGTGCAGCAGCGCCGGATGATCGAGCAATCGGAAGCTTCCGAGGAGTACAAGCGCACTTCCACCGCGAAGCTCGACGCCATTCTCGGTCTTTGCGAGACGGCGGAGTGCCGTCGTACGCGACTCCTTGGGTATTTCGGTGAGTCCGGTAAGCCTTGCGGGAACTGCGATAACTGCCTGACGCCTCCCGAGGAGTGGGACGGGACCGAGGCTGCGCGGAAATTGATGTCGTGCATTCTGCGCTGCCAGCAGGCCAGTGGATTCTCATTCGGCGCTCAGCAGATCGTCGATGTTCTGCGCGGCAAGAAAACACAGAAAGTCGAGCAATTCGGGCATGAGCGCCTGAGTACCTTTGGCATTGGCGCGGACCTGGACGTCGCACAGTGGCGATCGGTATTGCGCCAGCTCGTGACGATGGGCCTCATCAGAGTTGATTACGAGCGGTTCAACACTTTGCGGCTCACGAACGGATGTCGTGAGGTCTTGCGAGGCGAGAGACAGCTTCGCCTGAGGCGCCCGGTCAAGACATCTTCCAAGAAGGCAGAGCGGTTGGATAAGAGTCGCGCCACGGCCGCTGCGGGGATGGACGAAAGCGTCTACGAAGCCTTACGCGGATGGCGCCGCGAGGTCTCCAAGGAGCACGGCGTTCCGGCTTATACCGTATTCCACGACAGCACTTTGCAGGAGCTTGCGCGGGTGAGGCCGCAATCGCTCGAGGGGTTGCGCGCGATCAGCGGGATCGGCGCAACCAAGCTCGCGCGATACGGCGCGGCGCTGCTGGCGATCCTTACATCGGCTGCTTCAGGACACTGATCACCTGGGGCTCCATGTTGGCCTTGAGTCCGAGGATCGAGTATTGCCGGCCGATTCCCGACTCTTTCGCGCCGCCGAACGGCACCGTCGCCGCGGTGGCCCGATGTTGGTTCACCCAGGCGGTGCCCACTTCCAACCGCGCGGCGATCGCCGCAGCGCGCTCGGGATCGTGCCCCCATACCGAGCCGGCGAGGCCGTAACGCGTGTCGTTCGCGCGACGGATGGCATCGTCGATGTCGCGGTACTTCAGAATGGGGACGATGGGGCCGAACTGCTCTTCGCGCACCAGCCGGCTGTGCTCGTCGATGTTGGCGACGATGGTCGGCGGGAAGAAGTAGCCCGGCTTGCGCGGCACCTCCCCACCCGCGATGATGCGGGCGCCACTGCGCTTCGTATCCTCCAGGATGCTCAACACCCGCTCGTACTGCATCCGGTTCTGGATGGGGCCGTACTGCGTTTGCGGGTCGAGCCCATCGCCGACGCGCGCTTTGCGCGCTTCTTCCGCCATCGCGTCGCACAGGGCATCATGGATTTTCTCGTGCGCGTAGATGCGCTTCACCGCCATGCAGACCTGGCCGCTGTTGACGAAGGATGCGAAGAAGAGCCGGGGGGCGACGACACGAGGATCCACGTCATCGAGCACGATCGCCGGGTCGTTACCCCCGAGCTCGAGGGTGATGCGCTTCAGTGTGCCGGCAGCGCTCGCCATGACTTTCTTTCCCGTCGCGACCGAGCCGGTGAACGAGATCTTGTCGAGACCGGGATGCTCCGTCATCCATTGTCCCAGCTCATCACCGCCGGCCAGAATGTTGACGACGCCCGGAGGGAAGACATCTCGCAACAGCTCGCCGAGCCTCAACGTGGTGAGCGGCGTGTAAGGGGAGGGCTTCAAGACCACGGTATTGCCGGTGTAGAGCGCGGATACCATCGGGCCTACCGCCAGATTCACCGGCGCGTTCCAGGGAGAGATGATTCCTACCACGCCCAGGGGGCGGTAGTGCAGCTCGATGCGTCGCTCGGCGTCGTCGACGATTTTCTCCACCGGGATGCGGATGGCGATCATGCCTTCCGACTGACTCGAAGCGCGGCCGATCTCGTCACGCGATTGTCCGATGGGCTTGCCCTGCTCGCGGGTGAGCAGTTCCGCCAGCGTGTCCTGATTGCTGCGGAGCACGGCCGCCATGTGCTTGATCGCCGCGGCGCGCTCTTCAAAGGACTTGCGGCCCCATGCGTCGCTCGCGCGACGCGCAGTGACGATCGCGTGATCCAACTGCGCCTTGCCGGCAGCGGGGCAACGCGCGAACACCGCACCCGTGGCGGGGTTGATGACTTCCAGGGATTCTTCGCCGTCGACCAGCTCACCGCCGATGAGCAGATGGAAGTCCGTTCTGACGTCTGCCGCGTGCGCGGCTGCTGAAGGTGCCATAGATCCTCTTCCGCAGTGAGTGCGGATATGCGCCACGAATGAGTGTCATCAGCACGTTCGATGGCCGGTGGTGCGAACATCGTACGCGCCGCGCACACTTCGATTGTGCGCGCGGAGGCCGGCCGCTACGATAGCAAAACGTTCGCACCGTCACACCCGGCGGTTCACTGCCCAGCCTTGAAAAACAGTACGATGAACATTCCGACTTGCAAAGCTCCCGATCCCGATACGCACAAGCCGAAATATCGCCCGCCCGGGAGCGCGTGCGATGCTCATTGCCACATTTTCGGTCCCGGCGACCGTTATCCGTACGCGCCCGATCGCACGTACACCCCGCCCGATGCGCCGCTGTCGCGTTTCAAGGAGCTGCAATCAATTCTCGGCCTCGAGCGCGCGGTGCTCGTGAATGCCAGCTGCCACGGCGTCGACAACACCGTCATCGTTGACGCGATCGCGCAGAGCGGCGGGAAGTACCGTGGAGTCGCGAACGCCGACGACTCGTTCACCGAGCGTGATTTCGAGAGGCTCCACTCTCAGGGTTTTCGTGGCGTGCGTTTCAACTTCGTGAAACACCTGGGCGGGATGCCCGACATGGATGAGTTCCACCGCATTCTCCAGCGCATCAAGCCGCTGGGCTGGCACATCGACCTGCACTTCGACGCTGCCGACCTGGTCGAGTTCGACGACTTCCTGCAGAAGCTCCCGGTGCCGTTCATCATCGATCACATGGGTCGCGTGCCCACCCGAGACGGGCTCGATCAGCCGCCCTTCAGGGCGCTGTTGAACCTGGCGAGAAGACACCCGGATTGCTGGGTCAAAGTCTCCGGTGCGGAACGCATCTCGAGCGCGGGCCCGCCGTTCACGGATGCGGTGCCATTCGCGCAGGCGCTCATCGAGGCCATTCCGGATCGCATTCTGTGGGGCACGGACTGGCCGCATCCGAACATCGCCAGGCACATGCCCAATGACGGCGACCTCGTGGATCTCATTCCGCTCATCGCGCCGGACCCGGTGATCCAGCGTAAGATTCTCGTCGACAACCCGCACCGTCTCTATGAGTTCGGTCAGGCCGCGTAGGCCGTGATTCCCAGGTAGAAAAGTCATGACAGCCACGAAAGAAGCAGCCCGGATCGAGCCGACGCAGGGCTTCGACGACATCCCCGGCACCACCTTGTTCGACGCGCAGCGCTCGCGCCAGGGCTACCACGTCAACATGTTCTGCATGTCGCTCATGAAGGCGGCGAACCGCGAGGAATTCAAGAAGGACGAGCGGGCCTACCTCATGAAGTGGCCCATGACCGAGGCGCAGCGCGCAGCCATCCTCGCCCGCGACTGGGGCCGCATGATCGAGCTGGGCGGCAACATTTATTTTCTCTCCAAGCTGTTCTCCACCGACGGACTGTCGTTCCAACACGTGGCGGCGACCATGACGGGACTCACCCAGGAGCAGTATGCCGAGATGATGCTGCACGGCGGCCGCTCGATCACCGGCAACCGCAGCAAATCGGAATGGAGCAGCAGGAAATGAACGAGGAAATGAGCGAAGTCGCTCTTACCCCGGCGCGCAGCGACGCTACATGTTGCGGGTCGCTTCGACCCGCAGGAAAGTTGGGCGCAGCCCATGGGAATAACAAGCATGGCTAAGATCATTGCAAGCGTGAACGTCTCGCACGTGCCGGCCATCGGCGCGGCATGGGACAACGGCAAAACCGACACGCCGTACTGGGCGCCGGTGTTCAAGGGATTCGATTTCTCGAAGAAGTGGATCAAAGAGCTCGCGCCCGACGTCATCATCCTCGTTTACAACGACCACGCCTCCGCCTTCTCCCTGGAGATCATTCCGACGTTCGCGCTCGGTTGCGCCGAAGAGTTCCGGCCGGCGGACGAGGGTTGGGGCCCGCGTCCGGTGCCCGTGGTGAAAGGGCATCCGGTGCTGGCGAGCCACATCGCGCAGTCCGTCATCCTGGACGAGTTCGACCTCACCATCGTCAACAAGATGGACGTCGACCACGGCCTCACCGTGCCGCTCACCCTGATGTTCGGCCAGCCGAAAGAGTGGCCGTGCAGGATCATCCCGCTGCCGGTGAACGTCGTGCAGTATCCGCCGCCGACCGGCAACCGCTGCTACAACTTCGGCAAGGCCATCAAGAAGGCCGTCGAGTCCTTCCCGGAGGACCTGCGTGTCGTGATCTTCGGCACGGGCGGCATGTCTCACCAGCTGCAGGGTGCGCGTGCCGGCCTCATCAACAAGGAGTGGGACACCCGCTTCCTGGACAATCTGGTGAAGGACCCGGAAGCGGACGCGAGGATTCCCTTCATCGAGTACGTGCGCGAAGCCGGCTCGGAGGGTATCGAGCTCGTCATGTGGCTGATCTCGCGTGGGGCGTTGGAGAAGGACGTGCGTGAGGTCTATCGGTTTTATCACGTACCCGCGTCCAACACGGCGCTGGGGCACCTGATTCTCGAGAACAAGGTTTGCAGCATCATGGCTAAAGTGACGAAGATCGTTGTCGCGGGACAGGGCGCCTTCGGCGTGAAGCACCTCGAGGCGCTGCAGAAGATCGACGGGGTCGCGGTCGTCTCGCTTGCCGGAGGCAATCCGCAGCAGACCGAGGAAGTGGCGAAGAAGTTCGGCATTCCGCACTGGACGGGCAATCTCGCCGAGAGCCTGGCACAGCCGGGCGTGGAAGGCGCGATTCTCGCCACCCCGACGCAGATGCACGCGGACCAGGCGGTGCAGTGCCTGCGCGCCGGCAAGCACGTGCAGGTCGAGATCCCGATGGCCGACAGCGTCGCGGACTCCGAGCGGGTCGCTCAGGCGCAGAAGGAAACCGGCCTCATTGCGATGGCCGGCCACACCCGCCGCTTCAATCCCAGCCACCAGTGGATCCACAAGCGCATCGAGGCCGGCGAGCTGAAGGTGTTGCAGATGGATGTGCAGACGTACTTCTTCCGTCGCACGAACATGAATGCGCTGGGCAAGCCACGCAGCTGGACCGACCACCTCCTGTGGCACCATGCCTGCCATACGGTGGATCTCTTCTCCTATCAGACGGGCGAAGTGGCTTCGACCGCCTACGCGGTCCAGGGCCCGCCGCATCCGCAGCTCGGCATCGCCATGGATATGGGCATCCTTCTGAAGGTCCCCTCGGGCGCCATCTGCACCCTGTCACTGTCCTTCAACAACGACGGGCCCCTGGGCACGTTCTTCCGCTACATCTGCGACAACGGCACTTACATCGCGCGTTATGACGAGCTCATCGATGGCAATAACAAGCCCATCGACGTGTCGAAGGTGGATGTGTCGATGAACGGTATCGAGCTTCAGGATCGCGAATTCATCGCCGCCATCCGGGAGAAGCGCGAGCCCAACGCCAGCGTTCAGCAGGTGTTGCCCGCAATGCGGACGCTCGGGCGGTTGGAGCAGGTGCTCAAGAGCAATGGCTAACGCGTAAAGCGCCAGGGTGGCTGAGAAAAAGGGCCTTCCCGGGGGCTTGCCCGGTAGGGACCCGGGCCAGAGCCTACAGGGGTGCGACGC
>DASZVD010000151.1:0-18189 GCA_035547375.1 Steroidobacteraceae bacterium | reverse complement strand
GCTGCCGGAGCGCTGCCGCCGGAGGTGGGCGCGTTTGGCTTGCAGGCCGGCGCGTGTCGCGCCGGGCTCCCGGGCCGGAGCCGCCCGAGTCGGTATACACTCGGGTTACTCTTGCTCCTGGAGCCCACGTGGATCACCGCTATCGACCGCAAACCGCGACACACTGGGGCGTTTACGAGCCGCAAGTCGTCGACGGCCGCATCGATTCGGTCAAGCCGCACGAGCGCGACAGCGATCCCTCGCCGATCGGCCGGTCGCTGACTGCCGCCACCGACCGCGCCGTGCGCATTGCCCAGCCTATGGTGCGCGCCGGCTACCTGGAGCGTGGACCACGGCTCGGCGCGAACGCACGGGGCCGCGAGCCCTTTGTCGCCGTAGACTGGGATACAGCGCTCGAGCTGGTCGCGGAGCGGCTTCAGGACGTCAAGCAACGTCACGGTAACGAGGCCATCTTCGGCGGGTCGTACGGCTGGGCCAGCGCGGGGCGGTTCCACCACGCGCAGAGCCAGGTCCATCGGTTCCTGAATCTCTTCGGCGGCTACGTCCGCTCCGTCAATTCCTACAGCTGCGCGGCGATGGAGGTCATCGTCCCGCACGTGCTCTGCTCGATCGAGGATCTGTTCGTCTCGATGCCGGGTTGGCGCGAGATCGCGCGGCACGGCCAGCTGGTCGTCGCCTTCGGGGGCCTCGCCACGAAGAACCTGCAGGTCAACGCGGGCGGCATCGGCAACCACACGACCCGCCACCTGCAGCTGGAGTGCCGTCGCGCGGGAGTCTCGTTCGTCAATGTCAGTCCGCTGCGGGTCGACATCGATCGCGCCCTCGAAGCGCGGTGGCTCCCCATCGTGCCGAACACCGACGTGGCCATGATGTTGGGTCTGGCACATACGCTCGTAGTCGAGGGTTTGCACGATAAGGCATTCCTCGCCGATTGCTGCACGGGGTACGACCGCTTCGAGGCGTATCTGCTCGGCCGGGCCGACGGGCAGCCGAAGAGCGCCGAATGGGCGGAAACGATCTGCGGCATCGCCGCGCGGACCCTGCGCGAGCTGGCTCGCGAGATCGCCACGCACCGCACCCTCATAACGGCCAGTTGGTCCGTGCAACGGCAGGACCATGGCGAACAGGTTTATTGGATGGCCATCGCGCTCGCGGCGATGTCCGGCTCCATGGGACGCCGCGGCGGCGGCTTCGGAGCGGGATACGCCGCCGAGCACGCGGTCGGCAACGTGCGGCGGCGAGCCAGGCTGGGAGCCTTCCCGCGCGGCGCGAATCCGCTCAAGACCTTCATTCCCGTGGCACGGATCGCCGACATGCTGTTGGCTCCGGGCACCCCGTTTCAATACAACGGCCAGGACCTCACCTATCCGGACATCCGGCTCGTTTACTGGTGCGGCGGCAATCCGTTCCATCATCACCAGGACCTGAACCGGCTCCGCGCCGCCTGGCAGCGGCCAGAGACGATCATCGTGCACGAGCCGTTCTGGAACGCGCTGGCGAAGCACGCCGACATCGTGCTGCCCGTGACGACGCCGCTCGAGCGCGACGATCTGTCCGGCGGTAACTCCGATACCTCCCTGATCGCCTCGCGACGTGCCATCGAGCCTTTCGCCGCGGCTCGTCACGACTACGATATCTTTTCGGCCCTGGCCCGGAGGCTGGGATTCGAGGCGGCCTTCACGGAAGGCCTGTCCGACCGCCAGTGGATCGAACGGCTCTACGAGAGCACCCGGCAGTACAGCGCCCCGGCGGGCCTCGCTCTGCCGCCCTTCGAGGAATTCTGGCAGGCGGGCTGGTTCGAGTTTCCACCCGTGGATGCAGCTCCCGTGTTGTGCGGCCCCCTGCGCGAAAACCCCAGCGGCGCCCCGCTCCAAACACCATCGGGACGCGTCGAGATCTTCTCCGAGCGCATCGAGAGCTTCGGTTACGCGGACTGTCCCGGGCACCCCACGTGGATCGCGCCGACGGAGTGGCTGGGAGCACCGTTGGCCGGGCGCTATCCCCTTCATCTCATCTCGAATCAGCCGCGGACCCGGCTGCACAGTCAATACGACCACGGCGTCGTAAGCCGCGAGTCGAAAGTGAAGGGCCGCGAGCCTGCGCTCATGCACCCGGCGGACGCGGCCGCGCGCGAAATCGCATCGGGCGACCTCATCAGGATCTTCAACGACCGCGGCGCGTGCCTGGCGGGAGTCGTCCTGTCGGAAGATGTGCGCCGCGGCGTAATCCAACTCGCCACGGGAGCCTGGCTCGATCCCGACGATCCCGCCGCCGAGAAGGTGACTTGCGTGCACGGCAACCCCAACGTACTCACCCGGGATGCGGGGACGTCCCGCCTGGCGCAAGGCCCTTCTCCGATGTCGACGCTGGTGCAAGTGGAGCGCTATCGAGGCACCCCGCCGCCACTGCGGGCGTTCGTGCCGCCCGTCATTGAAAGCCTCGGCACATAACGAGCTGTCACACTATCGCGCCCAGGCCGATCAGCCCCAGCACCACGGCCGCCGTCCCGACGATACTGAAAACCATTTGCCGGAGCGTCCGGCCGCGCGACCACATCACGAGCCCGCTCAGACCGAGTGCCACCATTCCCAACGCGAAGCTGTCGGACAGCAATATCCAGGCGACTCCTCCGCCAACGCCCTTGTGCAAGCGCTCAATGACGGCCAGCGGGCTTTGCTCGTTCGTTCGGACCACGACGGTTTCGCTCCCCGGGGAATACTCTGCCTGCACGGTGGTGCGCGCGTTGCCGCCCGTCAGCATCCAACGCCCCCGCCCCTCCCGCACCGCTGGCGGGGCTCTCGGCGGATCGAAGCTCAAATGCTGCGAGCTCGCCAGCCACGCTCGCAACGCCTCCGGTGAATTCCGCGCCGCCGACGGCACGGGCAGCTCGACCCGCGCAACCTCGATGGAGCTACCCTGCGGCAGCTTGAGCAGCGCCCGGTGGTTCTGCAGGAATCCGGTCACCCCGAACAGCACCGCGGCGAGGGCTCCCCAGGCCCCGATCCACACGTGCAGCTTGCGGATCAGTCGATGAGTGCGCAGGCGGCGCACGGCCGCGGCACTCTCCAAGGCAGTCGTGCTCATACTTCGGTCCAACGTCGCAACAGGTTATGGTAGACACCGGTCAGCTCGACCAGCGCAGGATGTTTCGCGGTGTCGCGATTGAGCTTTTGAATCGCCACGTCGAGATCGAACAACAACTGCCGCTCACCGCCGTCCCGCACCAGGCTCTGCAGCCAGAAGAAGGAGGCGATGCGCTCGCCGCGCGTGATCGGCTCGACCCGATGGACGCTCGTGGCGGGATACAACACCAGATCGCCCATCGGGAGCTTCACGCGATGCACCCCCGCTGGGCTCTCGATCACCAGCTCACCGCCGTCGTACTCCTCGGGCGCCGATAGAAACAACGTCACCGACAGGTCCGTGCGTACCGGCCGCGGCGGCGTGACCGAGCGGTCGTAGCGCACGGCATTGTCGATATGGTTCCCGAACCCGTGCCCCTCGCGATAGAGATTGAACAACGGCGGGAAGATGGATCTGGGGAGTGCCGCCGAGAAGAACAGCGAGCTCCGATCCAGCGCCTGCAGCACTGCGGCACCGAGCTCACGCGCCACCGGATCGGTCTCGGGCAATTGCAGGTTGTGCTTGGCGAGCGCCGACTGATGACCGGCGGTGATGCGCCCGTCGGCCCAGCCGGCACCCGCCAGGCGGCGCCGGAACTCGCCGACTTCCGTCTGGCTCAGCACTTGCGGAACGTGCAGCAGCATGGCCGTGCCGCCCGTCAGAACGCGAGCAACGCGGTCAGGGTCGCGGTGCGGCCGGCCCCGGGATAGACCCACCCGCTGGTCGTGGAGACAGTGCGCAGTTGCGTAAAGTACTCCTTGTCGAACAGGTTCGTGACATTGAGCTGCAGGCTCACGAGCCGGCTCACGCTGTACGACGTCATGAGGTTGTGCACCACGAAGCCCGGGATGGTGGCCCTGTTGTAGATCGCGGTCGCAGTGGCGTTATTCGCGGTCGCCCACACCCAGGAGGTGTAGCTCACTCCATACCCGACCGTGAGCCCGTGCGGCAACTTGTAGGTCGTCCACAGATTCGCGGAGTTGCCCGGAGTGTTTGCGAGCGGGTTGCCTTTCTGTGCGTCGATACCCGTCAGGGCAAGCGTGTGGTTCGACACGCTCTGCAACACTTCGCTCCGCAGGTGGGCATAGTTTGCGAAAACGGCCCAGTTCCGGGTGATGTTGCCGGCAAGGCCGATCTGCTCCCCGTCGACGCGAGCCCTGCCGTCGAGCTGCTGGGCCGGAACGCTCGGGTCGCCGGAGGCGACCAGATAGTTGGTGCGATCGGTACGGAACACGGCCGCCGTGAGCGCTAGCTGCTCGTCGAGGAGATCCCATTTCGTCCCGAGCTCGTACGTCACCGCGTTCTGCGGATCGACGTTGCAGTTAGTCGTGCAGCTGCCGTTGACTGTTGACGCCGATGGCAGCTTTGAATTGCCGTAGGCGAAATAGATACTGCCAGGCTCCACGGGCTTGTACAGCAACGTCGCGCGATAGGAGAGGAGATCGTCGTCGTTGACCAGGGGATTGGTCGACGCGGGTACCAACGGCCCCGGAGCCACGCCGAGGCCAGCGGCGGGCGTGGCGGTCCAGCTCCTGTAGCTGGCCTTGTTGTGCTCGTAGCGTGCGCCCACGCCAAGGAGCCAATGCTCCTGGAATTTCAGGGTATCGAAGACGTATCCCGCTTGATTCGCCACAGTGGAGCGCGCCTTCCCGGCAACGGTGAGATTCAATGGTTGCGTGAAGTAGTGACTCGGGTCGTACAGCGGCTGCGGCAACAGGAGATACGTCGATCCGTCGGAATTACGGTACTCACCGCCCGTGGTCTGCCAGTACCACTCGCCCGAGAACGCCGCGCCGACCACCAGGGAGTGGTCGATGACGCCGGTCCGAAAGCGCAAAGTGAGGTCCGTTTGATTGGCGATGATGCGGTTGCGGGTATCGCGCAGGTTGCCGATCGGCCCACCGGGGGTATAGGTGGGGCCGCCAACGCCCTCGAGAGGATTCGCGCCGGCGGCGGCGCACCGCAGTGTCGTGCCGGGGGCCTGCAGGTTGGTCCCGATCGGATACTGGCCGGGCGCGAGGCAAATGCGTCCTTCCGCTGCGTCGGTAATGCTGTACCGATCGTATTGCTCGGCACGCGTAAGGTTACGGATGGCCGCGCTCGAGCCGAAGTCGTGAGTCAGGATGCCGGTGAGCGCATCGTCGTCGATCTTCTCGACGTCGACGTTGCTGAAGCCGTAATAGTTGTCTCGATCGATGCCGGGCACCAACGCGAAGTTGCGCAACGGTATGCCGTACTCCGGCAGGTTCCGGTCGTGCTCGTGAAGATAGGCGAGCGTGAAGCGCGTCGGCGTACCCAGGCCGATGGCGAAGGACGGCGCGATTCCCCAACGCGTATAGCTGGTCACGTCGCGATCGGCGACTTCGTTCCTATGGGCCATTGCATTGACCCGGAACGCCATGCCCAGGTCCGGATCGCCGAAGCGCTGATTGACGTCAGCCGCCGCTCTGACGTAGTCGGCCGTACCGGCGCCGATGCCGAGATTCGCGAAATCGGCGGCGGTAGGCAGCTTCGAGACGTAGTTGATCGTGCCACCCAGCGCTCCCACACCGGAGTAGACCGAGCTCGTTCCCTGCACGACCTCGATCGCCTGGGTATCGAAGGGATCGGTGTGCGTGGTGTTGGCGCTCTGCCGGACTCCGTCGACCGCGATGTCGTTCGTGGCAGCGAAGCCGCGGATATTGATGCTGTCGCCGTAACTGCCGCCCTCGCCGGCGCCGAAGGTAATGCCCGGCACGTTCTGCCGCAGGATATCGCGCAACAACAAGGTGCCCTGCTGTTGAATCAACTCGGCGGGAATGACCGTCACGGTCTGAGCCGTATCGCGCAGCGGCTCGGTGTACTTGGGCGATTGCGCCTGATCGACCTTGTACTCCCCGACGGCGGCATCGACCTGGATCTTGCCAAGCTGTGCCTCCTTTCCGGCCTGATCCCCGTCAGCGGAGCCCGCTGCTCCCGGCTCGGCGGCCGCGGCGACGCCCAGACCTGCTCCCAGCGCCAGATGAGCCGCCACCGCCAGAGCGTTGCGGGACTTGGAATTCGACATGAAATGAGACCTCGTATTTTTCTGGAGAAGAGCTTTCGTATACCTTTCGCTCCCCTCCATCGTAAATACGAATCACTCTCATTTGCAACTGATTCAAGAATTCGGTAGGCTGTGGATATGCTGGCGAATAGCAGCTTTTATCGAGGCTCGGCGCGACGCAGCGCCTTCGGAGCGACCATCATCGCGGCGCACGCGGGCATCATCGCCCTTTTCGCCTACGGCACTTTTGTGCCGCCCGTTCGGACGGAGGCGCCGCCGCTGATCGTGAATGTTCTGGAGGAGCTGGCCCGGCCGACGGAGATGCCGGTCCAGTCGGACCCCAAGCTAACGCCCCTGCCTCCCGTCACCATTGTGGTACCGGATGTAGCTGTGACTACGGAGCCCGACACGTCCGCCATCACAGCGGTCACCGCAGTAGATGCTCCTCCCGCACCGCCAACTCCGGCGCCGCAACCGGCGGCAACCCTAGAGCCGCCCTCCATGTCCGAGGTCGCCTACCTCAAGCAACCCTCGCCTCATTACCCTTCCGAATCGCGGCGCGCGCGTGAAGAAGGGCTGGTGATCTTGAGGGTGTTGATCGATGAATCCGGCCACGCGAGCCGCATCGCCGTCTACCGGTCCAGCGGGCACCCTCGACTCGATGAAGCCGCCCGGGACGCCGTGCAACGTGCTCTCTTCAAACCTTACATCAACGGCGGTGTGGCCCGCGCAGCCATTGCAATGGTGCCGGTCGAATTCTCCCTGCACGGTTAGTAGCCGCCGATACGGTTAGTCGCCGCCGATTGCGAACACAGGAAGAACCTTCCTGTCCGCCCACGGTGTAATCTTCGTGGATGTCCGCGACGAACCCTGCCCATCGCCGCCTGTTCTGGAATTCGCACGCCTTCAGTCTGTGGGCGGTTTGCTGCGCCACCCTGGGCGTTGGGCTGATCTTTGGCTTTCAGCCGCCTCTCATGGCCTTCGTCCTGTCACGCGATGGCGCCTCGAGTGCCGCCATCGGTGCGGTCACGAGCATCGGCACGGTTGCGGTGCTCCTGCTCTCCCCTCTCTATCCCCGCACCATCACACAGCTCGGCACGCGCAACGCGATGCTGGTCGGAGTGGGCGTCGCCATCGCGATTCTGTTGGTCATGCCGCAGTGGCCGGACATCCGGGTGTGGTTCGCGCTGCGCTTCGTGTCCGGCTGCGGGCTGGGGCTCGCCTGGATCGCCAGTGAAGTCTGGCTCAACACCCTCAGCACGGACGAGTCACGCAGCAAGGTGTTGGGAATCTATTCCACCGTCTTCGCGGCAGGGGTCATGGCCGGTCCGCTTCTGCTGCAACTCATCGGCACCGCCGGACCCTGGCCTTTCTACATTGGGGCGGGGTGCCTTGCACTGACCGTGGTGCCGCTGCTCGCGGTGCGCCGGAGCGCGGCGGAGATCGAGCGTAAGCCGAAGCCGGAACGCCGGTTGCTCCAACTGCTGCGGGACGCGCCCCTGGCGATGCTTGCGGCGCTCAGCGCAGGCCTGGTGGAATCGGCCGACATCTCACTGCTGCCCGTGTTGGGTTTGCGGCACGGCCTCGATGAGCAGTCCTCGCTCTATCTAGTGACCGTGTTCCTCGCCGGTAACGTGCTCCTGCAGCTGCCGATCGGCGTGCTGGCCGACCGCCTCGGCCGGTCCCGTGCCTTGGCCGGCTGTGCGGTGGTCGGCGTGATCGGCCCTCTCCTGCTGATTCCCGCGATGAGCTCCCAATGGCTCCTGTGGACGTTGCTGTTCGTGTGGGGCGGCACTTTGTACGGCTTCTACACGCAAGGAATCGCCATGGTAGGCGACTCCTATCCCCCCGAGGAGCTGGCAGCTGCCAACGCGGCGTTCGTAGTGGTGTACTGCGCCGGCGGCATCGTCGGACCGAGTCTCGGCGGCGCGGCCATGGACCTGTGGGTACCCAACGGCCTCGCCGTGTATTTGAGCTGCGCGCCGCTCCTGCTGCTGGTGGCGCCCTTGGCTCGGTTCCTCACACGGCGCCGGACAGCCGGCGGCCCTTGAGTCCGCTTCGGGCTCCCAAGCCCCCCAAAACCCATCCGGGACGGCCGATTCCGCGGCGGCGTGTGATCCACGCCCGGCTTGAACGGTGGACGAGGCGCTACAGTTGCTGTAGGCAGGTGCATGAGAGTGCCAGGTCCGTGTTGAAGAAAATCCCTGTGAACCAGCTCACAGTCGGGATGTTCGTCCATGGCTTCGAGGAAAGCTGGCTGAAGCACCCGTTCTGGCGCAACAAGTTCCTGATCAAGGACAACTCGGTCCTGTGCGAGATTCAGGCAAGCGGCGTGCGGTTCTGCCTCATCGACGTGGCGCAGGGCGCCGACGTGGCGCCCCCCAAGCCGGCCGAAGCCGCCCCGCCCAGGGCCGACAAGCCGGCGGAAGCCAGGCGCCAACGCGTCGAGCTGTCGGATGAGCTGCAGGAAGCGGCGCGCTTGCGGGAGCGCTCGGCACAGGCCATGCGTCACATGTTCAGCGAGGCGCGCCTGGGTAAAGCCATCGAGCCGGGTGTTTGTGTATCCCTGGTCGATGACGTCGTCGAATCCATCAACCGCCATCCCGACGCGCTGCTGAGCCTGGCGCGCTTGAAGACCGCGGACGAGTACACCTACATGCACTCGGTTGCCGTATGCGCATTGATGGTGTCTCTCGGGCTCCAACTGGGATTGGACGACGGCCAGTGTCGCGAAGCGGGCATGGCCGGCATGCTCCACGATCTCGGTAAGGCGGCGATGCCGCAGGACGTTCTGAACAAACCCGGGAAGCTCACGCCGGAAGAATACGAGATCATCAAGCAGCACACCGTGCGCGGCTATGAGATGCTGCTGGGAACTGCGGACGTGAGCGACGGTGTAAAGGACGTCGCACACCATCACCACGAGCGGATCGACGGTACCGGTTATCCCGACGGCCTGGCGGGAGACAAGATCTCCCTGTTGGCACGCATGGGAGCGGTCTGCGACGTTTACGACGCCGTGACCTCCGACCGGCCCTACAAGGCCGGTTGGGACCCGTCCCAGGCTCTCGCGCAAATGGCCACCTGGAAGGGCCACTTCGACACCGCGATCTTCCAGTCCTTCGTGAAGAGCGTGGGCATCTATCCGACCGGCTCGTTGGTGCGGATGCGCTCGGGCCGGCTGGCCGTGGTGCTCGACCAGAACCCCGCGTCCCTGACCAAACCGCGCGTCAAGCTGTTCTTTTCCACGAAGGCCGGGTTGCCCCTGAAACCGCAGATCATCGATCTGGCCGCGGCCCACGCCACGGACCAGATCGAAGCGCGTGAAGACCCGGAGAAGTGGAACTTCCCGTATCTCAACGAGCTGTGGGACGGGGACACCGCCCTCAAGCAAGCGCGCACCTGACTGGCGGAAGGCGGCCCGCCCGTCACGCCCCGGCGGCTGCCGGCGCCGTCACGTGCCGCAGCTCGATTCGAGCGGCTTGCCCGCAAAGCGATCGCGGATCCAGGCCAGCTGCTGCGGCAGCGAATTGTCCATCACCGGGTCGTGATCGAGCCCGGGATAGCTCTTGAAGGTCACCGGCTGACCTGCCCGGCACAGGTTGTGGACGGCCGCCTGGACACCCTTGAGAGGCACGGTCTGGTCGGCCTCGCCGGCGATCACGAACAGCGGGCCGCCGAGCGGCGCCGAGCCTACCTGCAGGTTGTCGAAAAACTTCTCCACATATTCGTTCTTGTCCCAACCGGGGCGCAACAGAGTGTTGCCGGGGACGGAGCGATACGTGGCGTAAGCGTAATACCAACACCCCTTCGTCGACACGTCGGCATAGTGCGCTAACGCCGCATCCGACAGCAGATCCCTCGGCGCGAAAGCGGGGAAGCTGGCATTGATCCCCGCGGCCATGAAGGCCAGATAGAACCCGAGATCCGGGGTCTGCGTGAGCTCTCTGAAGAAAGCATTCTTCTGGACCGCTCCCGCCACCGATACAGCGCCCGCGAAATCGGGATCACGGCGGTCGTGCTCGGCCTCCGCGACACCCCAGGCCGTCATGCCTCCTTGAGAGTGTCCGTCCACGACCCACTTCCGGCCGAGGGAGCGCTCGGCCGAGCGAGCGGCTGGAATCGAGAAGATGACGTCATTCGACTGCGCGATCTTATTGACGTACTGATGCGGCCCTTCGGTTCCCAGGCCGTGGTAGTCGGTTGCCACGACCGCAAAGCCCGCTGCAACCATGGGAGCCAGGACGTCAGTACCGTAATAAACGTCCTTCATCAAAGACGGCGCGCACGTCCGCGCGACGCCGCTCGTCCCGTGCGCCCACGCGATCACCGGCCACCCTCCGGCCGGCGGGCTGCCGTTGGGAATCAGGATGACCGCCGAAGAGGCGACGTCGTGACCAAAGCTGTCCAGCGAGTGATACAGGATGCGCTCGGCCCGTACGCCGGCCGGTAACGAATAGCCCGTAAAGACCTCTTTGCGCAGCAGCGCGCCCGGCTTCGAAGCGGACAGGTCCGACGGCGTGGTGTAGAAGCTCGTCAGAGGCAGCGCGTTCGCCCGCTCCATGCGCGCGCCTTCGGCGACTGTTTGCGGAAGGACTTCCGCGTTTGCGGGCAATGCCGCCGCGCAGATCGCAACGGCCAGGATCCCACGGAACCTGAGAATGGACATGGTCGATCTCCCCCTGCAGTGCTGTCATTTCCGCGCAGCGGATACTATCAGGACGGCAGCCGGAAGAACGACATCACCCAGGAATTACTTAACCGATGGATCGGTTTTTCTGAGAGATTACGCCCTTCGGGGCAACATGACGGCAATGACCATGCGCAAGACAACGACGATCCTGCTCGCAGGCCTGCTGATGCAGGCGAGCGCCGTGGCTCTCGCGGCGGACACCCTCGCGGCAGACACTCTCGCGGCGGACTCCCTCACGGCGCGGGCACAGGCGGCACTTGCCGACAGTCGTGGCGCCTCGAGAGCACCGGGACTGCACCACGTCGTTCGGGTACAAAGAGACAAGTGGGGTGTCGCCCATATCTATGCATCGGACTCGCTCGACCTGTTCTTTGCGCAGGGCTTCGTGGCGGCGCAGGACCGCCTGTTTCAAATGGAGATGTGGAAGCGTGCGGGGCAAGGGCGTCTTGCGGAAATCCTGGGCCCCTCAGCCGTCGAGCGGGACGCGCAGGCGCGACGTCTGCGGTATCGCGGCGACCTGAAGGCCGAGTACGCGAGCTACGCACCCGATACACTCGAGATCCTCCGGGCGTTCACTGACGGCATCAACGCCTATATCAAAGCCCTCCAGGCTCCTGGCGGTCGCGGCCTGCCGTTGGAATTCCAGATCGCCGGGTTCGCCCCCGAGCCCTGGCAGCCGACCGACTGTCTCAACCGGCTCGCCGCGTACTCGATGATGAACAATGCCTCCGGCGAGCTCCTGCACGCGCAGCTCGTTGCGTTGCTGGGCGCCGCGGAGGCCACGAAACTCTTCACCTTCGAGCCCCACGCCCAATTGACACCGGCTCCGGGAGTCGATTTCTCAGGATTGAGCCCCGCGCTGCTCGCGAATGTGGTCAGCAGCGACCAACGCATCCCGTTTCCCGCCTCGAGCCTGCAGGAGAGCAACAACTGGACCGTGTCCGGCTCGATGACCGCCACGGGCAAGCCCATTCTCGCCAACGATCCGCACCGGGTGATCGCGGAGCCCTCCTTGCGTTACATCGTGCACCTCGTTGCCCCGGGCTGGAATGTCATCGGGGCGGGCGAGCCCGCGTTACCCGGCGTCGCCGCCGGACACAACGAGCAGATTGCCTGGGGATTCACGATCTTCGGGTTGGACCAACAGGACCTCTACCTGGAGACCCTCGATCCGGCTCAGCCCGATCGCTATGAGACACCGAGCGGCTGGCGAACAATGACGGTATCGTCCGAGACGATCGCTGTCCGAGGCGGCGCACCGGTCACCGTGAGCTTGAAGTACACGCGGCACGGCCCTGTGTTGTGGGAAGACGGCAAGCGCGCGTTGGCATTGCGCTGGGTGGGGGCGGAGCCGGGCACCGCCGGCTACCTTGGCTCCCTTTCGCTCGACCGGGCCCGCAACTGGAAAGAATTCGAAGAAGCCATGCCGCGCTGGAAGGTGCCGTCGGAGAACATCGTCTACGCCGACCGCAACGGTAATATCGGCGAGCACTCCACCGGACTCGCGCCTCATCGCGTGAGCTTCAACGGACTGCTGCCGGTGCCGGGCAACGGTCACTACGAATGGCAGGGATTCCTGCGGAACGCCGACCTGCCGCACCACTTCAACCCCGCGGAGCAATTCATTGCGACGGCGAATCACAAGATGATTCCCGACGACTACGCGTTCGCCGTCGGGTTCGAGTGGGCGCCGCCGACCCGCTTCCAACGCATCCACGACGTTCTGGAGGAAGCCAGGCGCACCGGCCACAAGGTCACCGTGGACGACATGGGTGCTCTGCAGTCCGACGTCGTGTCCCTGATCGCTCGCCGGCTCCAGCCTTTATTGCAGGCCGCGCTCGCGGCCCAGGGAGATTCGGTCGCCGCCTCGACACGGGCCGCGGCCGACCTCCTGCTCCATTGGGATGGAGCGCTGCGTGAGGATTCGGCGCCCGCTGTGCTGTTTGAATTGTGGACGCCTGAGCTGACCCGACTCGTCATGGACCGCGTCGTACCGGGCGCCGCGCGACAGGTGGTGCCACCCTGGCCCACCGCGAAAGTGGTGAGTGTGTTGGCTACCCTTGGCGACGGACGCGACCTCATCCTGCTCCAGGCACTGACTGCCGCACGGGAGCGCCTGGAAACCCTGCAGGGCAGCGACCCGGCGAAGTGGACATGGGGGGCCCTGCACGAGGTCTATTTCCGTCATGCGCTCGACGCTGCACCCGGGGCCGCCGCCCTCTTCGACCGGGGCCCCTTCCCGCGCTCGGGAGACGGTGACGTCGTTCAGGCGACCTCGGTCGATCGCAAGACATTCGAGCAGGTCGCGGGAGCGAGCTATCGCGAGGTCTTCGATCTGAGCAATTGGGACCATTCGCTGGCGGTCAACGTGCCCGGCCAGAGCGGCCAACCGGGCAGCCCGCACTACGATGACCTGTTGCCGCTGTGGCGGGCGGGCCGATTCTTCGAGCTGGCTTACTCCAGGGAAGCGGTCGATGCGGTCACGACCGACACCCTGGAGCTGCGGCCGTAGCAGCCTGTTGGACCTCGATCCGCCGCCTGCGGCCGACCCGCCGCGGCTGCAGATCCAGGGTTGCGATATGATGCCCTTTCCAAGGGGAGACCTTCGAATGCGGAAACGAGTTTGCGCTCGGACTTGCGGGAGGGTGAGATCGTAGCCTTCTCGAACGCCTTCACCGGCTGGACTCGCGCTCAAAAGAGCGTGGTGATCGCGAGCTTCCTCGGATGGACGCTCGACGCATTCGACTTTTTCCTGGTCGTTTTCGTGATGAAGGACATCGCCGCCGAATTCGGGGCGGACCGCAAGGCCGTGGCCGCGGCCATCACGTTGACGCTGGCCCTGCGCCCCCTGGGCGCGTTCATCTTCGGCAGCCTGGCCGACCGGTTCGGACGACGGCCCATTCTCATGCTCGACGTGGGCTTGTATTCGCTGCTGGGGCTCATCACCGCCTTCGCTCCGAACCTCATCGCCTTCCTGATCATCCGCTCCCTCTTCGGGATTGCCATGGGCGGCGAATGGGGCATCGGCGCATCGCTCACCATGGAGACCATCAAGCCGGAGTCCCGCGGCCTGGTCTCGGGCCTGTTGCAATCGGGCTATCCGACCGGCTACCTGCTCGCCGCGATCGTCTACGCGACCCTGTTCCCCCACCTCGGCTGGCGGGGCATGTTCATCGTGGGCGCGTTGCCCGCCTTCCTGGTGCTCTACATCCGGCGACACGTCCCCGAGTCTCCCGGCTGGAGCGCGGCGCAGTCCGGCAGGAGCAACCTCTTTGCAGTGCTGAGGGAGCATTGGCGCATCGCCGTGTACGGCATTGCGCTGATGACCGCCTTCAACTTCCTCAGCCACGGGACCCAGGACATCTATCCGACCTTCCTGCAACTCCAACACAAATTCGATGCGCACGTGACGGGCTCGATTGCCGTCGTCTACAACATTGGCGCCATCATCGGCGGCTGGACCTTCGGCCTGTGGAGTCAGATTTGGGGCCGACGCCGGGCGATCATCGTTGCCGCGGCGCTGTGTGTGCCGGTAGCGTACCTGTGGGCGTATTCGACGACGGTCGTAACGCTCGCCGGCGGCGCGTTTCTGATGCAGGTCTGTGTGCAAGGCGCCTGGGGAGTCATTCCGGCACACCTGAATGAGCTGTCGCCGCCGAGCGTGCGCGCCACCTTTCCCGGCACGATCTATCAGCTGGGCAACCTCATCGCATCCTCCAACGCCATCCTCCAAACGTGGATCGCAGAGCGCGACAGCGATAATTACGCCTTCGCGCTCGCCATCGTGGCGGTCTGCGCCGCAATTGCGGTGATGGTGCTGACGGCGTTAGGGCGGGAAGCGCGCGAGGCGAAGCTCAGCTGAGCGCAGCGCGCCGGTCACCCGATGGCCGCGATTCAACAGTGCGCACGCGGGCCAATCGACGCCCCCACCAAGCACGATCACTGGATAGCAGGTCTAGGGCCGCCCGTGCCTGGATCGACGGCCCGCAATCTCAAAGTCCCATCGCAACCCACTGCGCTTCGCCGCCGTTGCCGCCCACCGCCACCACAACGTATTGTTTTCCGTCGATGGCGTAGGTCATCGGCGCAGCGGTGGTGCCCGCAGGTAGCGTCAGCGTGGCGGCCACCTGGCCAGTGTGCTTGTCGTACGCGCGGAAATGATCTCCGTAGCCGTTGCTCTGCTCACCCATGTCAACAGCGGTGCTGCTTTCGCCAACAAAGATCAGTGACTTCGTCACGAGGGGCGCCGCACGGCCCGGAGTGCCCAACGGCGGCAGGTGCAAGTCCTTGAGAGCCGGGTTATCCCTCGGTCCGTCCCCGTTGGGTACCTGCCAACGATATTCACCGGTGTCCATGTTGATGGCTTCCAGCACACCATAGGGAGGCTTGATAAGCGGAAGCCCATGCGGTCCCGGCACGACCCACACCTTGGGGTCGTCCTCTCGCATCCGCCATGTCATCGTGGCTCCAGGGGCCGTCGGTTTCTCAGCGGCGTACGCCGAGACGACATTCACCGCAATGGTGTAGTAGGTATGCGTCTCCGGGTCGAATGCGCCGCAGTTCCAATTACACCCGCCATCGGATCCGGGCAGGGTCAGGGTTCCCTTGTTATGACCGGGTGCAGCGTCGTAGATGGTCGGGGGAGAGTACATCGGGCCGTACGTGTACTGCTTGAGAATCTCCAGCGCCTCCTTATGGAGCTCCGGAGTGAAGTCGATCACGTCGTCCAACGAAAATCCGGTGCGCGAGAGCGGCGTCGGTTTCGTCGGGAAAGGTTGCGTCGGGGAAGCCTGCTCGCCGGGGATCTTCGACTGCGGCACCGGTTTCTCGACCACTGGCCACACCGGTTTCCCCGTCACGCGATCCAGCGTGAACAGCAGAGAGTTCTTACCGGTCTGCATCAGCGCTTTGACGGGACGCCCGTCCACCGTGATGTTCCCAAGCACCGGCGGCGCGGCGACGTCGTAGTGCCACAAGTCATGATGAGTCAGCTGGAAGTCCCAGATCTTCTTCCCCGTTTTGACATCCAGAGCCACTACCGAGGTGGCGTAGCGATTGTCGCCCGGACGCCAGCCGCCCCACGCGGGCGGAGTGGGGGTTTTGAGCGGTACGTAGACATATCCGAGCTCTTCGTCTGCGCTCAAGGTGCCGTAGGCCCCCATGCCGCCGGCCACCCCGGCGGAGCCCGCACCCCAGCTGGCACGGGCCGGGTCACCCTCCGCGGGCATCGGGCTCCATTGCCACAGCAGCTTGCCCGTCACGGCGTCGTAGGCCCGGATCGCTTCCGGAACAGACTTCATTTGATCGCCGTAGTCTCCGCCGCGGGTACCCCCTCCCGTTCCACCCAATACGACCACATTGCCAACGACCAGCGGACCGCCGGAGTTGAAGTAGACCGTACCGGAGCCCGGATAGCGCAAATTCACACGACCGGCCACACCGAACCGATGACAGTATTGGCCCGTCTTGGCATCGAGCGCATTGAGATAGTCGCCATGAATGCTGAAGATCCGTGTCCGGCACACCGAGGCGCTCGTTTTGCCCTCCCAGTAGGCGACTCCGCGAGTACTGAATCCCGCTGCGTCCTTCAGCTTCGAGCCGACCGGCTTCTGCACCCACAAGGTCTTGCCCGTTCTGGCATCGAAGGCTTCCGCAAATCCCACACCGTCCGAGGCGTACAGCACACCATTGACCATGATCGGTGTGGAGCGGAAGTAGTCTCCCCCTACCAAGTCCGGGTACTTCTCGGTGAGCGAAGCATCGAGCGCCGGCCGCTTCCACAGGATTTTCAGCGATCCAACGTTGCGCCGATTGATCAAATCAAGGGGCGAGTAGCGGTCGAAGCCCTGCGAGCCTCCGTACTGTCGCCACTCGACATTCGGAGGCTGTGCGTCCTGTGCCGCGGCGATACCCACTGTGGACAGCGCAATTGCCGTCACGACGCATCGAATGGCCATACTCGATCCTCTCTTGTGTTTGTGGCTAACGCGTGGAAATCTCAGCGACACGAACGCCGCAAGGGGTGGCTGTCTCAGCCAACGCTGTCTCAGCCAACGCTGTCTCAGCCAATGCTGTCTCCTCCAACGCTGTCTCATCCAGCCGGGTGCGCCAGCTGATCCAAGGCAGCGGCAAGGCCGTCCAACACCTGGCGCATATTCTCGGCAGCACCTTTATCGTCGAGCGTCTGGTCGATGGTCATTGACACGGCCGCGTCAATGTCGGGGCAATACATCGCGGTGGTTCCCCAGTAGCCTCCGTGCGCCCAGCACTCATGGCGTCCAAACTGGCGAGCGGCGATCATGAGCGCGCGCGGGTGCTCGATGGTCTTCTCCGGCCTCACCGGCAACAACGCCAGTGATAAGGTGGAAGGCCGCCGAAAGACGCGTCCGGTGAGCAGTGCGCGGAAGAACTCGTTCAGATCGGCGGTCGTCGATACGATTCCGCCGCCCCCAAACAGATCCAGGCTTGGGTCGAATCCGGTGACGTCGACATCGCCCCAATATTGATGTGCCCGCGCGGGAAGTCCCTTGGGCTGCGGCTCCAGCTTCTCCCAATACGTCGACTTCAGGTGCAGCTCGTTGAACTTCAGCGACTGGCGGACATAGGCAGCCAACGACTTGCCGCTCACCCGCTCGATGATTTCCCCGAGAACGATGTAGGCGGTGTCGGAGTAGTAGTACTTCTCCCCCGGTTGCCCGACGGGCTTCTCGTGTTCCATGGTGAACTCGATCTGCTCGGCCCGGGTCCACACCTTGTGCGCCTTCTGGTGTTCCATCACGGCACGTTCGTAGGCATCCGAGGGCCCGAAGGTCGCGATGCCGCTGGTATGGCCCAACAATTCCGCAACAGTGATCCTGGCCGGATCGTATCCACCGGACTTCAACGCGTCGGCAGTTTCGCTGGAGATGCGCAGCGTGATCGGGTCATAGAGACCGAGACGCCCATCCTCGATCAGGCGAATGACGGCCGCCGCAACATAAACCTTGGTCACGCTCGCAATTCGGAAGGGCTGGTTCGGTTGCAGGCGCACGGTCGAATCACGTCCGAGAGCTCCTGCTGCACCTGACCACTTCAGACGAAGACTCGGAGCATCGACGCTCGCCACCACGCCAAGGCGCCTGTTGCCTGCAACGAGTTGGTCGAGCACCTGCTGCAACGGCGCGACTCGGCTGTCCGTGGGGGCACCAAGAGCAGGTAGCGCGAGCGCGGTCAGTATAAGAGCCAAGCTGCCAATGATCTTCTGCATTCCGCTTCCGCCAGACATGAAGACCCTCCCATCGCGCGATTGCGGCACGGCATCGCCGCCATATGCCCCTCCATCGGTCCGACTGCACGCCCGCGCCAACGT
>DASZVD010000150.1:0-2917 GCA_035547375.1 Steroidobacteraceae bacterium | reverse complement strand
CTCCTCTAGCAGCGCCTGCGAGTCCTGGAGACGCTCGCGCAGCTTCGGCGCAACCTCCTTCGGCAGCGCGTCGTCGATGATGGTCAGGTTGAGACTGATAGCGGTGAGCTCCTGCCCGACGGCATCGTGCAGCTCACGGGCGAGGTAGCGCCGCTCGGTCTCCTGCACGGTCAACAGTCGATGCGACGTCGCCTGCAGCCGGCGAGCGTACTGTTCCAACGCCGCCTCGGCATTCTTGCGAATCGTGATATCGATGCCCATGCCGATGAGACAGGGGACGCCCCGAAAAGTGACCCGCCTGCCCGTGAAAAAGTACGGCCGGGCGATCCCGTCCTTCGCGACGAAAGACGCCTCGATGCTCGATTCACCCCGCTCGAACACGACACGGATCGCGCGCGCGACCCGCTGCTTGTCGGTGCTGGCGAAGAAATCGAGAGGGTGCATCCGCGTAATCTCCTCGTCGGTGTAACCCGTGATCTCGCGGAAGCTCGGATTCCAACGCAGGAAGCGGCCTTGCTCGGTGTACAGGTATAGGACGCCCGGCAGGCTCTGAAACACCGCCTCGGTGAACAACCGCTCCCGGTCGACCAACGCCTGCGCGCGACGCCGTGCCGTCTCGCTTGCAAAGTGATCCAGCGCGAACGACAGATCGTCCGCAGCCTCTTGCAGGAGCGCGATCTCCTTGTCGCGAAAGAACCCGACCTCATCCGAATACACGGAGAGGATGCCCCGCGGCTTGCCGCCCCGCGAGATGGGAAACGCAGCCGACGACCGCAGGCCGTGGCGCTCCAACGTCTCCCGCCACAACCGGGTCGATGGGTCGCTGCCAACATCATTGCAAATGTACGGTTTACCCTGGCGGAATGCCGTGCCAGTGGGCCCACGTCCCTCCGGACGGTCGTCGGCATAGATCGGACCCGAGGCAAGAGCCTCGTCCACGCCGCTGACCGCAATCGGCACGAGACGCCGGGTCTTGTGTGACAGCCATCCGATCCACGCCCGGCGGAAGCCGCCCTTGGCGACGAGCACCGCACAGATCTGTTGGAACAGCGCTTTGCGATCGCTGTTGCGCATGATCGCCTGGTTCACATGACTCAATGCCATGTTCAGCCGGTTGAGGCGCTCGAGCTCCCTCTCGTATTGCTTTCGGACCGTGATGTCCTGCGCGGTCGCGAACATTCGCAGGCCGTTTCCGGCAGGCTCGCGCCGCACATGCCCCCTGCAGTCGAGCCAGCGGATCTCGCCGTCGGAGCCGACGATGCGCACATCCTGCGCAAATGGCTGGTTTGCCGTCACCGCCAGGATGAGTGAGCGCCGGAAGGCGTGCCGGTCCTCGCGATGAATCATCGAGATCGCCTCGGCCGCCGTCGGCGGCTCACCCAACGGATCCCGCCCGAGAATGCGCAACATTTCCGCGGACCAGGCGATGGCCCGCGTCTCCTTGACCCATTCCCAACTGCCGATCTTGGCGCGCGACTGCGCCGCCGCCAGACTCGCCTCGCTGCGGCGCAACGCCGCCTCGACGCGGTCGTCCATCGAGGTGGGATTTGTCAATCGCCTTCAGCGCTTCAACCGCATCCGCCCCAGGAAGTCACGCTTGCCCACCGCGACGCCCTTCCAACGCAGGATGTCGTACGCCGTGGCCGCGTGAAAATAAAAGTTGGGTTGTGAGAAGGAGAGCAGGAACTCCTCGGCGGTGAAGGGCACCCGGCGCTCGCCGGCGACAAACACCATGTCGCGGCCCATGAAGCCTTCCACCTCGGCCGGATCGACGGCCTCGAGAGCCGTCACGGTGTCATTCACCCGGGCCCTCAAGGCGGCGAAGGTGGCCGGCGGTGTTGTCATGTCCGGGGAGAACGCACCCTTGCGAACCCCTTCGATGGCTCCGAGCGAGTGCACCGCCGTCGACTTCACCTGATACGCGAACGGCAACATGTCATCCGCCAGCCGCGCTTGAATGAGCTCGTCACAGGAGAGGCCCTGCGCCGCGCAAAATGCTTCCGCCTTGTCGATCAAGCCGGCCACCGAGCCCAGGATCTGCCGGTAGGACGGGATGGTGGCGGCATAGAGTGACAGAGCCATGAGAGTCCCCTTCTACGAAAAGAAACCGCGGCTCAGCCGCCAGGCCGCCCGAAAGAAGCGATCGGTCAACCGGCCCACGACGACAGGTCCTCCTCCGACGCCGACCCGTGTCACTATGGCAACGAGGAGCGCGACAATCAACCCCGTCCCGCGCTAGAGAGTCGCCCAGAACGCTTCGATCCTCTTGCGGAATGCCGCATCCGGCAGCCGCCCCCGGCCGGCGAGCTCATTGTCCTGCAGATGGGCCAGCTTCGTCGTGCCGGGGATGACCGCCGTCACGGCCGGGTGCGCGATGGTGTATTTCAACAGCAGCTGGGCCCAGCTCGCGGCATCGATCTGCCCCGCCCAGTCGGGCAACGGCCTGTCCTTCACCTTGCCGAGCAGACTGCCACGGCGTCCGCCGAGGGGCACGTTGATCAGCGCGGCGACACCTTTCTCACGGGCCACCTGCAAGAGGCTCTCCGCGTCCTGATCCTCGATGGAGTAATCGACCTGGATGAAGTCGAAATGGCGCGTGCGCAGCGCCTGGAGCATCTGCGGATGCTGCTCCGGGCTCGACGTGGTCATGCCGATGTAGCGCACCTTGCCGGCCTGCTTGGCCTCGACCAGGATGGGATACAACTCGTCCAGGCCGTGGAGATTGTGGACTTGCAGCAGATCGAGGCGGGTAGTCTGCAAACGCCGCAGCGCCTGGTCCACCACCGCGGACCCCGCCGGCAGGGCGCCGCTCATCGGTGTCTTGGTCGCAATGAACAGCCGGTCGCGGTTGCCCAGCTCCTTCACGAGCTTGCCAATGACCACCTCGGAGTCGCCGTAGCCCCAGGCCGTATCGACG
>DASZVD010000149.1:0-11246 GCA_035547375.1 Steroidobacteraceae bacterium | reverse complement strand
TACCCGCTGAGCGCAGGGGATCATCGGCGCCAGTCGCAGTTTCGCCCCCCGGTCCGTCGGGGCCCCCGGTCAGTCCTTGTCGTGAGGGCCCTGCGACAACCGGGCCGACAGCACTCCCTTGATGTCACTCATCGCGACCAGGAGCTCATCGATACCGCGCCGCCCGGCCAACCCCAGGTGGATGGCGCGAACGTCGGTGCCTTCCGACTGTTCGAGCGTGAGCTCGTGAATGAGAAACCCCCGGCCGGCGCACAGCTGCATGACCTTCTCCACCGCCCCTTTGCCGGGCGTGTATTGCACTTCCAGCTGGGCGCGCTGCGACAGAATCCGGCGGCTGACGGGACTGTAGCAATACACGACGAGGAAGTGCGTCGCCGTGACGAAGAGGGCCAGAAGCGGCAGACCCGCGCCGCAGGCCATGCCGACGGCGGCTGTGAGCCAGATGCTGGCGGCAGTGGTGAGACCGCGGACGACGTCGCGCTGCACGAAGATGAGTCCGCCGCCGATGAAGCCTATTCCCGACACGATCTGCGCGGCAACCCGCGACGGATCGAGCACTACGGCGTACTTGACGAGGATGTCGCTGAAGCCGTACTTCGAAACGAGCATGATCAGGGCGGCCGCGACGCCGACGAGAGTGTGCGTGCGCAACCCGGCGCTCTTGGCCCTGATTTCCCTCTCCAGGCCGATCAGTGTCGACAGCACCAGGGAGAGCGTGAGCTCGCCCAGCTGCAGCAGGGACTGGCCGTGGGGCTCGATGGTCAACCATTCGGGAAATTGCATGAGCGGCTCCTGGCGGAAGGTCTCCCGCCAGAACGAGACTCGCGGCGCTCCCCGCGGTTCCCAAAAACAAGCGCGCCGGCACGATCCCGTGCCGGCGCGCCGCGATGTTGGTTACGACTGGATGATGTCAGCGCGGCTCAGCGGTGCCAGTAGCCGCCCCGGTAAGCGTATCCCGGGTGCCAGCCGACGACCGCGCGCGGGTAGGCACGGTAGCCATGGTAGTAGGGCCCATAGTAGCCGGGGCCGTAGTAACCGTACGCCACCGGCGGATAGGCAACGACCGGGGCCGGCGCCACGACCGGCGCGGAGGCTACGACGACGGGCGGTGCGGCAACCACCGCGGGAATCGGCAGGCCGATGCCGATTCCAAAATGAACCCCGGCTGAAGCCGCGTGGCTCACGCCCAGACCGACGAGCCCCAGCGTCGCACCCAGAACCAGTGTTGGAACCCTGACCATGTTCGCTGCTCCTCGAAGGATCGACATTCGATCCCACCTGTTACATTGAACGCGGCGCGCCCCGGCCAGTTGACCGGGGACCCGCCGTTCAGCCCGTGTTCAGACTCCCCCTTGCGCCTGACGAGTAATCCGCCTCAAGGTCAGCAGACGAGTCGGTGACGGCGGATATTCGACGGACAGGGCGTTCTCTGCGAACAGACGCTGCAGATGAGCGAATCCCGCCACCACGGACCCAAACGCCGCGAAACCCTGTCCGTCGGGATTGCGGGCCCCGCCTTCATCCAGGGCAGGCTCGTCGCGCATGCAAACGAATATGCTGTGATAGACGGCCCCGGGAGCGAAGCGGGCCAGCGAGACGGTGCCGCGGCGATGCCGCAGGCCCGTGGAGCCCGTCGCCTCGTGCCGGATCACGGGCGCGATGGCGGCATTCGTTTCCCGCAACCCCATCTGCAACACTTCGATCTTGGCCGGAACCGTGTCCGGCTGGTTGTGCAGATTGACGATGCGGAAGATCGACGAGCCATTCAACAATCCCGCATCGACATCCGCGAGGAAGTACGCGCTGCTGGCCGGTGCCGCCACGGCGTGGACTTCGATGGTGAACGTGAAATCGCGGGTGACGACTTCGACCCGCGGCGCGGGCTCCGGAATATGAGTTGTTGACGTCATGGCACGGACTCGGGTGTGTGTAACGGCTGACGGCGCAGCCGCGCAACGTTCAGCAGCGCATGGCCGATTGCTGCGATGAGAATGGAGTCGACCGCAGGGATCCGGGTCAGGGAGTAACCCGAATAGGTGGCGACGAGCCCCCACGCGGACCCCAGGATCCAGGCCGCGAGCGCTCCACTCCGGACAGCGGGCGGCTTCCGGCTCGCATCGTAGACACCGCCGCGCACCAGGAAAAAGTCGACGACATAAACGCCGGCGAGCGGCGCACTGAGGATTCCCAACACGATCAGCAGCGGGATGAAGTAGTCCGCTATCCCGGCAGCCGCCGCTGCGAGCGCGATGACCGCGCCACACAAGCCGAGGGTCCGTGTCGAGCGGCCCGGGAAAAGCGTCGCGAGAGTCAACGTCGCCGAGTACAGGTTGCTGGTATTGCTGGTCCACGTCGAGATGACGAGGATGACGATCGCGATGCCCGGAATCCGCAACACCGTCATCACGTCCATCAGGTCGTTCCTGCCATACACCGCGGCGGGAACCGCGGCCAGGAGCAACGCGGCTGGAAATCCTACCGCCACGCCCAATACGGACAGCAGAGCATTGCGGTCGTCGCGGGCGTAACGGGTCAGATCGGGCGCCAATACGGCGGTCAGCACGATGGCCCCGATGACGGACGAGAGAGCGTCGATTGCGGATAGAGAATGATCGCCGGCTCGTGCCAACCCCGAAGCCAGCCCGTTACGAGAGATCGACAGCCATACGACGTACGCCATGAGAGCCGTCAGCAGCGGCACAGTGACACGCACAAAGCGCTCCATGACGCGGAAACCGAAGATACCCGTCAACGTCATCAAGGAAAGCGCCGCCAGCGTGTAGGGCCATTTCGGAAAGGCACGACCGGACAGGCCGGCCACCGCGTGTTGCACGGCACCGCCCAGCATGTCCGCGGTGGTCGCGAACCAACCGATCAACATGACGGCCAGCATCAGGTTGACGAGCTGCGCGCCGCGCGAGCCGAAGGTGAAGGCCAGCACCTGATACGTCGACAGCCGGCAACGGGCGCCGACGATTGACGTGAACACGGCGAGCAGCGCGACGAGACCGCAGGCCAGGAAAGAGACCCCGAACGCCGACTTGAGCCCCTGCGCGCCGGCGATTTGCGTGCCCAGCGTGAACATAGGCAGCGTCGCGCCGATTCCCGCGATGACCATGGCGATCTGCAGGCCGTGAACGGTTGCGCCGTCCGGGACAGGCGCGCCGGCGTAATCCTGCGCGGCCTTCGATTCTGCAGCCGTCACGGTTTGAGGGCCACGGCCGGCGCCCGTCGCACCAGCGCCATGCCGCCCAGCCAGACCACCGCCGTCACGACAACCGAGTCGATCGACGCGATACCCGTGACAGTGAAATAGCCGTGCGCGGTGAGATAGCCCGTGAGAGACCCCGACAGCCACGCCAGCAGCGCAACCGGCCGCAGAGCGGGAGGCTCGACATTCCCGGAGGCTCCATATCGCAAGGTGTGCAGAATATTCACCGCAGCCACGGGCGGGAAGGCTACACCGAGAAGAGCCAGAAAGGGCATGAACACCTGCTCCGCGTGCAGGATCGCGATCGCCGCCCCCGTGGCGGCGGAGCCGGCCGTCACCCAGGGCAGCTTGAACCGCTTCACCTGGTTGGTCAGGCTCAGGCTGCCGGAATAGAGACAGGCGGACGCATCGATCCAGGCTCCGAGGACCAGCAGCACCAGCGCCGGCAGTCCGATCCCGACCGCGACCATGACGCCGATGAGATCGTGCGCGCCGCAATTGAAGGTGGGTATCGCAGCCAGTGCGAGGATGCAGGGAAACGCCACTCCCAGTGCGAGCCCGGCGGCAACGCCCGCTCCCGCCGGCCGGCGCACGAAGCGGCCGTAGTCGGGCTGGATGACGATTCCAACGACATACTCGCCGACGACCGCCGAAACAGCCGCCCCGAAACCCAGGCTGCCCGGCACACTCGTCGCAACGGCGGCCGAGCCGCAGCCCTTGTATAGAGTCCAGGCGATCAAGGCCAGCAACAACGGCGCGATCAACATGCCGACGTGCTCGAGTCCGGTCACTCCGCGCAGCGCAATGACCGTCACGGCAACCGCCGCGATCACTCCGATCCAGGCGGAGTCGAACGTCGCGCCATAAATGGAATGGATCGCCGCCCCCGCGGTCGCTCCCAGCACGCTCAAGATGACGCCCACCCAGCCGATCAGGCTCAACGCGATCACCGTCTTCACGATGCGCCCGCCCGCCAGCCCGAAAGCCTCATCGGCCAGCATCGCCAGATTCATCCGTGTGCGTGCGCCGCTGTACGCGCTCAGAGCTCCCAGCGAGCCGGACAGCACGCCGCCCACGACGAATGCACAGACCGCGCGCCGCAGGCCCATGCCGTTCACGACCTGCGCGGCCAGAACGTAACCCGGCAGCCCGCAGAGCGACCCCGCTACGATGAAGAACACCCGATGAGCGCCACCGAGTTGCGCGTCGGGCACGAGGCGGCGCGCATAACCTTCGGCGATGAATCCCGTCGACTCGCTCATGCGGACTCGCTCATGCGGACTCGCCCCTCAGGCCACCCGCTTGCGGACGACGCCGTCCTTTACAATCAGCTTCAGATGGCGTCCCTGCTCCTGCAACAGCCCCAGATCCTGCAACGGATTCCCCTCGACCGCGATCAGATCGGCCAGCGCTCCCGGCGCGATGATTCCCAGACGACCTGCCTGACCGAGAATTTCCGCGTTGACGAGCGTGGCGGACGCCAACACCGCGCGGGGCTCCTGCACGCGTGCCCGGATCTGTAGCTCCTCCGCCTGGTACGCGTGGAATTCGCCCAGAAGGTCGGTGCCAAAACCCAGTTTCACGCCTGCGCCGAGCGCAATCTGGATGCTTTCCAAGCCTGCAGCGAGCACAGTCTCCAGCTTGGCGACGCTGAATGCAGGTAACTTTGCACGCGGCGCCTCACGTCGCATGACTTCGTATGTCACGAGTGTAGGGACGAGATAGCCACCACCCGCGGCGAGCAGCTCCGCCGCGGGGCGATCGATCAGATTGCCGTGCTCGATCGTCCGAACACCTGCCTTGACGGCGCGTGTAATGGCGGCTGCCGTGTAGGCGTGCGCGGCGACATAGGTGTTCCAGCTTCTAGCCTCGTGAACGATGGCTTCGAGCTCTTCATCCGTATATTGCGCGGATGCCAGAGGATCCGCGGGCGAGACGACTCCGCCGGAAAGAAATACTTTGATGTGGTCGACACCCTGCCGCAGCTGCTCGCGCGTGGCGACTTGCACTCCTGCCTTTCCATCCGCCACGACGGACATGAGGGCCAACGCATTGCTGCAGTTGCAGAACGTTTCCGTTTCCACGCGCCGGCGCAAGTCGCCGTGTCCACCTGTTTGTGAGAGAGCACGGCCGGCGATAAAGACTCGAGGACCAGCGATGGAGCCCTCAGCGACCGCAGCACGCAGGCCCCAATCCGCACCACCCATGTCGCGCACGGTGGTGAAACCACGCTCCAGCGCACCGCGCAACAGGCCCGCCGCGCGAGCCGTCACGAGAGTCGTCGGTACATCACGCAAATTGGCGGGATTGGTGTCAGTCAAAGTGGCGTGAAAATGAGCGTCGATCAGGCCCGGCAACAGACATTTCCCGGCAAGATCGATGCGCTCGGCCGCGCTGCTCCGGGGGCGCCGCTCCTCGACCGCAACGATGCTGTCGCCATCGACGGTAATGAATCGACCGGGGTGCAAATCACCCGTTTCGAGATCAACCAGGGTTGCGTTGTCGAGTATCAGCACAGAGCCTCCGCGGGAGTCACGGCGCGAGCGCCGCAGCCAAGAGTCACGGCTTTAGCGCCGCAGCCAAGTAGCGAGTATCGGTGTACATCTTCACGCGGACGATCTTCCCTTCCGCGAAATCCAACACGGCAGCGTAATCACACTCGAACCGCGCGCCGGTCACGAGCCTCCCGCGAGCCGTATATTCGACGAGTACCGTGTCGCCATCAGCGAGAGTGCGGTCTATCGCAACGTCGAAGCGCCCATCCTCGAAGCGCGGGTACACTTCGCGAAAGATGACCGGGAGAACCTCTCCAACCGGCGCCGGCGTCGTAATGGGTAGGGAGCGCGCGAGAACGATGACAGCACTCGGGGCACAAAAGCCCAGAGCCATCGCCAGGTCCGCGCGCCAGTAAGCTGCGAGAAAGCCGCGAGCCGCCTCGACGCGGTTACCGCGTTGTGAGCCCATAGTCCGTCGATGCCTGCTTCTCGGTGATGTAGCCGTTTTTCAAGTCACGCAGAATCTCGTCACGAGAGCGTGCCGCCGGGTTGCCGTAGCCACCGCCCGTGGCGGTCGTCAATCGAATGAGCTCTCCCTTCATGACACGGACGCGAGTACACATGTCATAGCGCTCTACCGTTCCGTCGTGACGGTGCACGCTGACACTGTTCAAGGAGCCCGGGCGCCCGCCCGACAAAGGCCACGGCGGGCGCGCGGAACGGGTCGTCGCGTAGGTCAGATAAACCTCGGCGGCGGTAACACGATAGTCGAGGACGACTCCCTTGCCGCCACGGAACCGGCCGGCGCCGCCGTCTTCGTTGTGGAAAGCGTATTGCTCGACTTTGAGGCCATAGCGCGACTCGAAGAGCTCGACCGGAATGTTGTAAGTCTCTCCATTGGCGCAGCAGAACTGCCCGTTGTCGCCATCGCGCTCGGGCATCGCGCCCCAGCCGCCGACGAGCGGCTCGCCCATGACGAAGAGATCCTGCGTGTCCGGGTGCAACCCGACGATGAATGTCGCGTTCACCGACCGCTGATGCCCGGCCGGCAGGCGATCGGGCACGATGGCCGCCAACGCCTTCCACATGACATCCATCGCCGCGAGCAGCGACTCGTAGTAGAGCGACACCGGCGCCGGCGATTGCGCCGAGATGAACGTGCCCGGCGGGCAGACGATTCGCAGGGGGCGGAAGCAGCCGCCATTCGCGGGCAGCTGCGGATTGGTGATCGACTTGAACACGCAGCGCACGCCGGTCACGAGACCCGTCATGGTGCAGTTGATCGGTCCCGCGGCCTGCTTGTCGGTTCCGGTGAAGTCCACCAGCAGCTCGTTCGCCGCCACGGTGACCTTGACCTTGATGCGGAACGGACCGGAGCCGAGCCCGTCGCTCTCGACCACATCGTCAGCCTCATAGACACCTGCAGGCAGCTTGGCGAGCTCTTCCAGCGTCATGCGCTCCCCGTAGTCGAGCAGGCCCGACATGGCATCGATGACCGTCTCGACTCCGTACTTCTCGACCATGTCCGTGAGACGGCGGGCCCCCACCTTCGCGGCGGCGACCCCGGCATACATGTCACCGATCGTGCTCTCGGGCAGGCGCACGTTGGCTTCGATCATGGCCACGAGAGCCTTGTTGATCCGGCCGCCCTCATAAAGCCTGATGAACGGAAACTGCAGCCCCTCCTGGTAGATCTCGGTCGACTGGGTCGACACCGAGCCGGCCTGCGCGCCGCCGACTTCCGTCCAGTGGGCCTTGTTCACGGTCCACGCGATCAGCCTGAGCCCGTGGAACACGGGAACCAGGATGAGGACATCCGACAGATGCGTGCCGCCGCCTTCGTAGGGAATGTTCGCGATCAGGATGTCGCCGGGCTGCAGGTCGCCGGAGTCGGGATAGCGGCGCAAGGCCGATTGGACCGCCGTATCCAAGGTGGCGAGAAATGCGGTCACGCCGTTGCCTTGCGCGATGAGGTTGCCGCGCGCATCGGTCACGCCCACCGCGAAGTCCGTCGTCTCGTAGACGATCGGGCTCATGCTGGTGCGTATCATGGCGTCGAACATCTCGTGACCGATCGCGACCAGCGCGTCCTGGACAATTTCCAGCGTGAATGGATCCCGGTTCATGACAACCTCATGCTCGCAGCCCGCCTCACTGCGTCTCGAGCTCGATATGATAATTGCCGTAGTCGTCGACCGAAACCTGTCCGCCGGGCGGCACGACCAGGGTGACGGCGGGCTCCTGAATCACGGCCGGCCCCCGCAGGTGCAGGCCGGGCTCCAGCAACGAGCCGTCGTACGTCACTGCCTTGACGACGCCGTCCACATCAAAGTCGACGCGACGGGACCCGAGTATGGTGTCGGCCAGCTTGCGCCCCGTCACGGCCGCCTTGGGCAAGACGGGCTTCGGGACCGGTGCCCTGGCGACGAGGTGGAAGTTCACGATCTGGACAGGATTCGCCAGACGGTAGGTGTACCGCTTCTCATGGGTCGCGTGAAACAGGTCCGTGACTTTTCCGATATCCACCCTGCCGCCGCCGAGGTCGACTGAAATCTTTACCGTGTGCTCCTGGCCCTGGTAACGCATATCGAGCAGGTGCTCGAATTCGAGTCCGGCAGCGTCGGACTGGAAGCCGTCACGCTTCATGTTGGCAACGGCTTCCGCCTCCATCGTGCGAAACTGCGAGACGACCGCACTCGCCCTGGGCCCGTCGAGGGGCAAAAGATGCGTGCTGACGTAGTCGCGACGCAGATCCGTCAGAAGCATGCCCCACGCCGAAAACACGGCGGAGTTCACCGGCACGATGACGCGAGGGACCTTCAGCTCGCGCGCCAGCGCCACTGCGTGCATCGGACCGCCCCCGCCGAAAGCCATCAGAGCGAAATCACGCGGGTCGTATCCCTTGTTGGTGGATACCAGGCGCAGAGCGTTGGCCATGTTCGCGTTGGCGATGCGCACCACGCCCCGGGCCGCCTCGATTGCGGCGACCCCCAACTGACGGCCGAGAGACTCGAACGCCCGATGGACGGCGGCCCAATCGGGAGTGACCTCTCCGCCGGCAAAGCTCGCCGGGTCGATCCGGCCCAGGAGAAGATTCGCGTCCGTCGTGGTTGCGTGCTGCCCTCCTCGACCATACGCCGCGGGCCCCGGCGAGGCGCCGGCGCTCTGCGGGCCGACATGGAGCTTTCCGCCACCGTCGACCCACGCAATACTGCCTCCGCCGTTGCCGATCTCGACGATCTCCGAGACGGCGGTCTGAATCGGATAACCGGGAGAGCGCTGCGTGCGCTCGACGTGATAGTCGGTCGAGATCTTGATATTGCCGTTCTCCACCAGCGCGCATTTCGCGGTCGTGCCGCCGATGTCGAGCAGGATGAGACTCGGCACACCAATGAGCTTGCCCATCTCGGCGCCGGCGAACAGGCCGCTCGCCGGCCCGGACTCGACCATGGCGACCGGGTTCGCCTTGGCCGTGGCTACCGTGGCGATTCCGCCGTTCGACAGCATCATGTAGGGGCGTCGGCGGAAGCCGGAGCCGATCAGCTCCTGTTCCAGGGAGTCGATGTATCGCTGCGTGACCGGGTGCACATACGCGGATAGCACCGTGGTGCTGGTACGCTCGTACTCGCGCCATTCGCGACTCAGCTCGTGCGAAGCCAGCACCGAAACTTCCGGCCACGCCTCACGGATGGCGGCAACCACCACCGCCTCATTGGCCGGGTTGCGATAGGCGTGCAGGAAGCACACGGCGATAGCCTCTACACGCTCAGCGCGGAAGCGCTCCAGCAGCTCTGGCAAGGACGAGAGGTCGGGCGGCGTCTCGATCTCACCCTTGTAGTTGCAGCGCTCGGTGATTTCGCGGCGCAAATGCCGCTCCACGAAGGGGCGCGGCTTCTCGAAGCTGAAATTGAACAGGTCGGGCCGGTTGCCACGCCCGATCTCGAGAACGTCCCGGAAGCCGCGCGTCGCGATGAGCCCGACCCGCGCGCCTTTGCGCTCCGTGATCGCGTTTATGACCACGGTGGCGCCGTGAGCGAAGAACTCCAGCTCCGCCGTCGACACCTCGCCTTTGCGTAGCGCCGCCATCACTCCCTTTTCGAAGTGAGGCGGCGTCGTATCGACCTTGGCGGTGCGTACTTTCCCGCACCGCCCGGCGCCGTCTATCGTGTAGTAGACGAGGTCGGTGTACGTACCTCCCACGTCCGTTGCCGCGCGAACTCGCATGGCCACGCGTCAGAAGTTATAACGCGCTTCGACGGTCCATTCGCGCCCCGGTGCCGGCTGAGCGAATCCGCCCAGCACGAACTCCGCGTTGTAGGACTTGTTGGTCGCGTTGGTCACGGTGCTCGTGAGAGACCATTTTCCGCCGATATCCTCCAGGCCCAGCCGCAGGTTGAGCAGCTCGACGGCATTGCGGGGCGCGGTGTTCTCCGGGTCCCAGTACTGCGCGCCTTTCACGATGAAGTCCGCACGCGTGAGAATCTGCAGCCCGCTGCTGATCGGGAAGCGGTACTGCGCACCAGCGTTCTCGGACGTCTGCGGCACGTAGGGCGCCCAGTTTCCGACATCGGCCGGATCGAGATTGTACTGCTCGATCTTGCTGGCGCTGACACCCATCGAGGCGTACAGGTCCAGGCCCTTGATGGGCGAATAGACCACTTCGAGCTCACCGCCCTCGATCCGCACCTTGTCGATGCTGACGAGAATCTGTGCGCCGATGCCGCCGAGGAACACGAAATATTGCTGGCCGCGCACGGTGGAATAGAACCCGGCGCCGTTCACGCGCAGGGTGTGATCCAGCCACTCGCTCTTGAACCCGATCTCATACGAGTTGGTGAGCTCGGCCGGCAGGAGGTCGTTGATGCCGTTCAGGCCATTCTGCGCCGCCACGGCCGACGTGCCGTACGGGTTGTACAGGCCGCTGCGGAAGCCCTCGCCCCACGATGCATAGACCTGGGCCGCCGGAGTGATCTGGTACTTCAGCGAGACCTTGGGCTGCCAGCGGCTGAACGAGGCCGAGCGCAGGCAGTCGCCACCGACATACGGCAGGCAGCCCGGCGGCAGGCCGCCGGTGTTGCGATTGTCAACGGTCTGGGACGCGTCATCCTTGTCGTAACGCAGGGCAAATGACGCCTCCAACTGCGAGGTGACGTCGTAGGAGACGTTGCCGAAGCCGGCGTAGACCTTATCCACGTCCGTGTCGGCAAACCAGGTCAAGGTCGGGTTCGCCGGGCTGTTGAACAGCGGGTCGTACTCCACCTGCGCAATGCCGTAACCCAGGTCCGAGCCGGTCGTGGACGAAGTGAAGTTGCTCGTGCGCAGGTAATAGCCGCCGAACATCCAGCGGAACGCCTGTTTCGTATCCGAGGTGAGCCGCACCTCGGCGCTGGTGTTCTTGATGTTGAAGAACTGGGTCTGCGTGCCGTCGGTGCCGTAGATATCACGGCTCGCCGTGTACGGGAACTGATCTCCCGCGGTGTATTCCTTGATCGTGTTGTACGAGAAGATGCCGGTGAGCGTCGCGCCGGGAATCTTGTAAT
>DASZVD010000148.1:0-10305 GCA_035547375.1 Steroidobacteraceae bacterium | reverse complement strand
GTTCGCGACGAATACGACAACGGCGTGCAGGTCGAGAGCCTCGGGTGGTTCCTGACACTGCGGGACCTGGAGCACTGGACCCATCATCATCCGCGCCACGTCGCCATCATGAAGAACATCATGGCGTACATGCAGCGGTTCGATTTCAAGCCCCGGCTGAACCTCGGTCACGAGGTCATCGTCGTGCCGCGCGGTCAGGCGGAATTCGAGTACAGCAACTGCCACCCCGGGACCGGGTTCTTACCCTTTTTCCCTGCGCGCGTTGTTTGAGGGTCACAGGCGATGAGTGCAGTTGAAACGTCATTCAAGGTTGCGGCGGTGCAGGCCGCTCCCGTGTTCCTCGATCTATCCGCTTCGGTCGAGAAGGCGATCGCGCTGGCGCAGGAGGCGGCACGGCGCGGCTGCAAGCTGCTGGTTTTTCCGGAGCTGTTCCTGCCCGGCTATCCTTTCTGGATCTGGCTGGGGGCGCCCGCCTGGGGCATGCAGTTCGTCAGGCGTTATCACGAGAGCTCCCTCGTTGCCGGGGACAGATACCATCGCGCTCTCGAGGAGGCCGCGGCGAAGTATGGAATTGCCATGGTGATTGGATGCAGTGAGCGCGATCACGGCACGTTATACATTTCGCAAGTGATGATCGACGGGGATGGAAGGACGCTGCGCATTCGTCGCAAGTTGCGTGCCACTCACGCGGAGCGAACCGTCTTTGGAGAAGGATCCGGTGCGGATCTTGCGGTCTTCGATACGAGCGTTGGACGACTGGGTGCCTTCAGCTGCTGGGAGCACATACAACCGTTGAACCGCTACGCGCTGTTCGCTCAGCATGAGCAGATTCACGCGGCGTCATGGCCCGTCTTCTCTTTGTATCCTGGCCGCGCTTACGCGTTGGGCCCGGAGGTCAATCTCGCTGTCACCCAAAGCTACGCGGTCGAAGGGCAGTGTTTCGTCGTTTCCGCGTGCGGAGTGGTTGATGAGGGGATGATCGATACATTGATACAACAGCCGGGCCAGGACGAAATGCTGCTCCGTGGTGGAGGTTATGCGCGCGTCTACGCGCCGGACGGCCGTTCGATCGGCGTTGATGTGCCTGCAGACCAGGAAGGGTTGGTGGTCGCGGAGGTCGATCTGGGTGCCATTGCGCTGGCGAAGTCTATTGGCGATCCGGTGGGTCACTACGCCCGGCCGGATGTGACACGGCTATGGTTGAATAGCGCCGAGCACACACCGGTCGAGCTCGTGACGGCGAATGTCCACAGGCCGCCCGGGGAGCCGGCACTCCATACAAGAGCGAGCCCTGATGTCGCCGCCGGCATGGTTGGCGACGCTCAGGGCTAGCAGGCCGGTAGAGACGTCTACCGGAAGGGATCCCGGTGGAGAGTCCGACTTGCGCTCAGTTGTCGTCTTCGCCGCTGCGGAGAGTGACGGCGACGCGGATCTCCTTCCCATCCCGCCATACCGTCAGTTGCACGACCTGTCCCGGCTTGCAGTCGTCCAACACAGCCAGCAGGCGGGCCACGTTATCCACGGTCTTCCCGTTCAGAGCGACGATCACGTCGCCGGCATAGATCGAGTTTCGCCGGCCGAAGCGTGCACCGCGCAGGCCAGCCTTTGCTGCGGGGCCGCCGGGCCGGACGCGCAGTATGGCGGCCCCTTGAACACCGAGTTGCCGTGCGATCGCGCGGCTCAGCGTTTCGTCCGTCTGGACGCCGAGACTGGGCGAGGCATAGTGGCCTTTCTCTATGATCTCGGGCACGACCCGGTTCACGGTATCGACGGGCACGGCGAATCCAACACCGGCGCTCGCACCGGAGGGGCTGTAGATCGCCGTGTTCATACCGATGAGACGTCCGGCGCTGTCGAGCAGGGGACCCCCGGAGTTTCCCGGGTTGATGGCGGCATCCGTCTGCACGAGATGTTGGGTGAGAATGCCGTCTTCGCCGGTAAGGGAGCGGTCGAGCGCCGAGACGATGCCCGTCGTCAGCGTCCAGTCGAGGCCGAAAGGATTGCCGATGGCGTAGACCTTCTGGCCAACTTGCAGATCGTGACTCGTGCCGAGCGGAATCGGTACCGCGGAGCTGGCGGGAATCTTGATCTGCAGGACGGCGATGTCGTGCGTGCGACTGACACCGATCAGCTTGGCCGGATAGTCTTTTCCGTCGGAAAGTCGGACGGTCGCCACCGACGCGTCCGCGATGACGTGCAGGTTGGTGACGACATGACCCGCGCTATCCCAGATGAATCCCGATCCGGTCCCATGGGGGACCGTCTGGACGCGCAGCGTCCAGTAGTCCAGCACCTGCTCGCTGGTGGAGATGTATACGACAGACGCCTTCGAGGACTCGAATACCGCGATGTTGCTTTTCTCCTCCGGCGTCAAAGGACCCCTCGGGGTGATCGGGCGTGGGGCCGCTTGCACGTGGCCAGGACAGCCGAAGCACGATAAAACGTAGCAGCAGATCGCGGGCAGTAATGCGCCGTGGAGGGCGCCGGCAACCGCTGACAAGGGGCGTACCCGTGGCATTTCTATTCCCGTGACCTTCCAGCCGTTCGAGCGGGGTTATGGCCCAATTATAAGGGTCTCATTGAGCTCGAGTGGCGACGGTCGCGTGCCGCTTCTCGATCCGTTCGCGCTCGGCGTGCGCGGTAGCGACCGCCGGCCTGCGCCGCCTGGATAGCGCGGCCGACACGCTGTTCTATCTTGCATCCAGGGCGAGGCAGGCGCGCGCGTCATGAGGCCAATCTGTTAGTGATAGGTTACGGTCAATAGCGGTGCGAACGAGCTGCGATCGGAGCCGAGCGCATCGTCGATCGCCATCAGTGTGAAGATGGCGGGACCGAGGTCTTCCATGATTCGCACCTGGAAGTCGGCCAATCCCAACTGCTGCGCCCTGATCATGAGCGGCGTGACGTCGACCGGTACGAAGTGTCCGATATCGGCGTTCGTGACGTCTCCCTGTACCAGCACGGAGGCCAGGGCCGGCTGAGCGGTTCGATCGAAGTCCGTGCCGAAGAGGGTAGGCGGTTGAAACGCGACGAGGTCTACCCGGATCGGTACGCTGCCGTTGAGAGGCGCGAGATCATCGACGAAGAACTCGAGAAAGGCGGAGTCGATGATGGCAGTGCCCGGAACCCCGCCAGGGCCGGTCAATGGAAAGTCGAGGAAGGCGCGGAATTCGGTTCCGGCCACGGGATCGATGCCTGCCAGGACGGTCTGAACGGTCGAGGACATTCCCTGGGTGATGACGTAAGTGCCCGGCCCGGTTGCCTCGATATCCCCGTCGTAGGCCGGATCGCTCAGGATGTGCGTGACGGTCTGGGGGTGCCACGATCTCACCGCCGCTGCCGCCACATCCGCAAAGAGCGCTCAGGGCGCCCGTCACCACCAGCAATAAACCGTGAACCCTCACCAGGCTCCTCCCTCTATTCGATTGTAACGTAATGTAAAATACCTAAAGTTGCCAAAAGTTTCACGCGAGGGCCGGAGATTTCGTGGGGAGGGGGGAAGATTTCGCGGGGGAGGGGGCGAGGGCGCGGAAGGTCCGATTCCGTGCTGCTGTCATCGAGGGGGATCGTGCCCCGGGACGTCAGCTCGAGGGGCGGGAATGGGCTGTGTGCGTGCCGCCGAGGAGGGTATTCGGACGGCGTTGCGATTCCTGTTACAAAGGCTTTGACACAAACCTTGCGTAGGCGATGAACGCGCACAAAGCGGCAACGACGAGCCAATAAATCAGAGGGCCGTGATTTGCGTCACCGGAATGAATGTGCACGCCGCAGAAGAGCAGCATTTCCGCGGCTATGCAAACCGCCGCGGCAGGCGCCAGCGGACCCAGGCGTTTGTTGAATGCGGGGAGGATCAGGCTCAGGCTGCAAAGCAGCTCAACGACACTCATCGCCAGCCAGGCCGCGTGGGGAATCGCCTTCAGGGAGGGCACGGCTTGCTCGGAATTGGAGAGCTTCCACACCGCGCCGATGGCGGTGTGCAGGGCGAGAAGGATTTGCAGAGCCCACAAGAAAATGTTCATGGGTCAGACGGCCCGGCCTTGGGCGGCCACGCCGGAGGCTCGACACCGAACTGCCTGGCGTACTCGGCATTCAGGCGCGCCCAATCGAACTTCATCGCCTCGCCGCCCACGATTCGCCCGAGGGGCTCAGCGGCAAGGAGTCGATCGAGCACGTCGAGGCAGATGTGCCAGCCGGCCGCGCCCATCGAGATGTAACGACGATCGATGTTGTGCCAGAGCGTGAGGCGCGTGCCATCACCGAGCGGCTCGAGCTGCCATCGCAGATCGTTGTCGCCCCATCGATATTCGAGCAGTTTTGGGGCGTCAGCACGCGTCACTCGCGTCTCGGAGGTCACGGTTGTCGGAGCTCCGACGGTCGATAGCGTGACCGGGCCGGGCGCGGCAAGGCTTCGGTCGGCGTCGAATGGCGCCCATTCTCGAAGATGCGCCGGATCCGTCAGGGCTTGCCAGACTTTCGCCGGTGGATGGCGCAGCTCCCGCACGAGAACCAGCGTCCACTTATCCCCATCCTTGCGGACCTCCGCTCCCGCAGCGGGGCCCGGCTTGTAGCTTTCACGGCGGCTCATCGCTTTTTCCCCTTCTTGGCTGGCACCTGACTCATGCGATCGAGGTGGCGCTCGAGAGCGTCGACATGGACCGACCAGAAGCGGCGGAACTGGGCGAGCCAGGCGTCCACCTCCATGAGCGGCTCGGGCCGGATTCGGTAAAGACGCCGCTGGGCGTCGACGCGCGATTCGACGAAGCCGGCCTCGCGCAACACCCGCAGGTGCTTGGAAACCGAGGGCTGCGGCATTCGCAGCCGCTCCTCGATATCACCAACGGATCGCTCCGCGGAGGCGAGCAGGTGCAGGATGGCGCGCCGGCTCGGCTCGGCAATGACAGTGAATGCGGATTCCATGGCGTGTATATACCTATAACGGAATATACCTGTCAAGGCATAAGACCTGGCGAAGGCCGGCGCCGGGTGGTCCGCGCCGGCCTTGCTAAAAGATGCATCCGTGATATATCTTTTTGCGACACCATTGCGATCAGCCTCGCCGCCTGCGGAAAGCCACTTGGTGCGCTCGCAAAGTGCGCGGGCCCGCCGCGATGCTGAGCCAGGAGATCTCATGACGACCGAACGCCGCTCCCACATCATGGCTGCGATCGTGGCGCAGACGAGCATTGACGATGCCATGATCGAGCGCCTGGTCCGGGCGTTTTACGGTGCTGTCCGGCAAGACGACCTCATCGGGCCGGTGTTCGCCGAGCGGATCGCCGATTGGGAGCCGCACATTCAGCGCATGTGCGAGTTCTGGTCTTCGGTCGCCCTGATGTCGGGCCGCTATCATGGCCAGCCGATGGTCAAGCACGCCGGCCTGCCCGTCGACTCGCGCCACTTCGATCGTTGGCTGCAATTGTTCGCGCGTACGGCCCGGGAAGTCTGCCCGCCGCCGGCCGCCGCTCACTTCATCGAGCGCGCGCAGCGGATCGCCCAAAGCCTGGAGCTCGGGATAGCCGCGCACCACGGCATCCTGTTGCCGAACGGCGAGCGTTTGGTCCGGTCCGATCTGCCTGGCTGAACCGATGCCTGCCCGGCGCCTCCCGGGAAACGCTTCTGCGTTGTTCGGGTCCGGCGGCTTTCCAACATCTCGGACAAATAAAACTCCAGCCTGTCCAAGACAGTAGCGCGGCTGGCCGCGGTAATTCCTGCAGAAAGAACGCAAGCCTGACCGCGCGCGGCGTCAGCGCCGTCGCCATTTGGAGACGAAACAAACTCATGACCGACGGAACCGGCTCCGTGCTCGTGACTTCAAGACGCACGACGAGTTTGTTTACGCCAAAGCCACTGACGACGATAGTAAATGTATGAGTTATTGAGTATGGTGGCCGAGGAACAGCCGTAGGACGCTCGCGTCGTAACCGCAAGGCCGCAACTGCAAGGCCAAGCTCGTGTGGAACGGGCGACGATGATTCGGTGCCGTTGCGGGCGCGGCTTTTCATCCAACGCCACCCGGGAGTTGCTCAGATGATCTCAGCGACAGCCAGCCGAGCCAGGGACAGTATTGCCATCAATCGGGAAACCTACGTCAAGCCGCGTGTCGTGCGCAGCTACCTGAGATCCACCGAGCTGTATCCGGCTGAGAAGCACATCTTCTCCCGGCACGAGCGGCAGTTCAGCGGAGACGTTCTCGACATCGCCATCGGCGCGGGACGCACGACGGAAGCACTGTTGCCGCGAGCCGCAAGCTATGTGGGGCTGGATTTCTCGCCGGCCATGATCGAGGCCGCAAGCCGCAGGTTTCCCGAGGCGCAGCTGCACTGCGCCGACATGCGCGCGGTTCCGGCGATGTTCGCAGACAGACGCTTCGATGCCATCCTGATCTCGTTCAACGGCATCGACTACATTTCGTGGGAGGACCGCAATGCGCTGCTGCGCTCGTTGCGTTTCCTTTTACGGCCAGCCGGTGTGCTGGTTTTCTCCACCCACGATCTGCAGCAGGCACGACAGGCGCGCGGCTTCAGAGTGCGGGCCGACCTGAAGCCCCGACTCCGGCTGCTGAGAGCGGACCCGGCCGCGTTCTGCGCGAAGTTGGTGAAGATGCCGGTGTGGGCGCTCCTGGCCTGGCGCAGCCACAGGCGCAACCGGCGCAATGAGCGATTCTTCCCCGGCTACGCGTATCTGAATGACAGCGGTGAGAACTTCGGCCTGTTGACGGTTTACGTCTCCAGCGAGGTGCAGTCGAGGGTTCTGGGCGAGTCGGGATATCACGTCCTGGCCCGGCTGCCGCCGTGGCTCGATTCGAGGCCCGACGTGTTCAACTACTTTGTCTGTTCGAGCCGGAGCGCGACCCGCTCGGCGGCCGCGGGCGATGCGGATCAGCTCGTCTTCGGCCGGGCGCGAGGGCGCGATTCGCACACCGTGAGGATGCGCGGTCCGTGATGGCGGCGAATGCGAGGTAGCGGTCGATTCGGAAGGGTGCGGGCGCGCCGCGGACGGGCATTGCCGTTCGACGAAACGAGTATTGCCCTATACTGCCGCCAACCGTTCCGGGAATGTGGATGACGCGCAATACAATACTCGCTGCCTCGTTCGTGGCCTGCGTGGTCAGTGGGTGTAGTCACTTCCCGCCCGGATCGTTGGCATCGCAGGCGGATCAGGCTGACGGACACAGTACGGCGGCTCCGGCGGACGCGGCTACTCAGACAAATGTAAATGCGGGCTCACGAGCGACCGCGGGCGAGCCGGCGGATGCAGGCAACGCTCAGACGGAGGTCGGCGGGCCGAGGACGGATGCGGATGGGACACCCGAACCTGCTGCCGGCAAATCTCAATCTGCGCAGGGCCCTGACACCGGATCGAATGATCGGGCGGCGAGCGTGACGAAGCCTAAGTCGTCCAAGGCGCGAGGCGCCGCGAGCTCGCCGTCAGCAGCGTCCGTGGGAGCTCCGGCACCGACCGCAGCTACCGCGCCCACTACGGTTCCAGCGTCAAACGCAGCTACCGCGTCCACTAAGGTTCCAGCGTCAAACGCGGCTTCCGCGTCCACTACGGCGCCAGCGCCAACCGCGGCTCCGGCGTTACCAGCGGCTACCGCGTCCGTTGCGCCGCCTGCGGTTCCTGCGCCTGCGGCCGCCTCGACGGCCCTTGATCTGGCGTCGCTGGAACAGCGTTTGAGGGACACACGGGCGATCGGAGTGTTCACGAAGCTGTCCTTGAAGAATCAGGTCGATGACCTGTTGAGCCAGTTCAGGGCTTTTTACGCGCGCAAGCCGGGAGCTTCCCTCAGCGAGCTGCGGCAAAGGTATGATCTGTTGCTCATGAAGGTGCTGAGTCTGCTGCAGGATGGCGATCCGCCGCTTGCGAGCGCCATTTCGAGCTCGCGCGAGGCCATCTGGGGCGTTCTCTCGGACCCGCAGAAATTCGCGAAACTCTGATTCGAGTGATTAGGAGACACCATGGCCTGCCGTACAACCGCTCTCGCGCTCTGTGCCGCCGTCACACTCGGCTACGCTGGGGTCGGCGCGGCTGCGGACGAGTCACTGGGTAAGGATCTGGGGGCAACGATCGCCCTGCAGGGCAAGCCCTGCGACAAGGTGGTGGACGCCAAGCGCAACGGGGACAGCGACTACATCGCCACCTGCAAGGATGGCAATCGCTATCACGTCTTCGTCGATTCGAACGGCCGGGTCGTGGTCCAGAAGATCTGAGCGCGCGCCGCGGGAGAGCGGCGGTCGATCCATCCGCTGCGCGGGCCGGCAGATCAGTGCCGCGACACATCAGTGCCGTGACACCGGCGTATGCCTATTGCACATTGCGACGCTCGGGAGTCTACTGTCCCGGCGGGTCTGCGCCGCAAAACCTCGTCCATGAGCCGCTCAGCAGTTCGTCTACTGCTTCTGTCACCTGTCGAAGTAGCAGGTCCCGCCGTGATCCTGTCATGAAGCCGAAATCATCCCAGCGACCTTTCGAGTTGTCCTTGCGCATCCGGCACCCATCGATCGATCCGGCGGAGATTTCGCGCGAGTTGAATATCGAGGCGGAGCATTCGTTTCGGGCGGGAGCGCCGCGGCGGTTGCGGGGCGGCGGATCCGAATCGGTGTATGCGGAAAGCTACTGGATCGGCGTGCTCGATTTGACCGAGCGCTCCTTGATCGTCGCTCTGGCCGACGATCCCCGCTCGAAGCACGCGCACGAGCGATTGGCGGAGGCGATCGAGACGCTGAGCTGGGCGATATCCGTGAGCGCCACGCGTTTTTGTCGCACGCACACGGGCTTTCTGCGTCGTCTGCGGTCTGAAGGCGGGGAGTGCACCCTGCTCGTCACCATTTCCGCGGGTGAGGTGGCGAGCTTCAGCTTGCCGCCCGAGGCGAGCCGGATTTTCGGCGACGTGGGGATGACGGTCGAATTCGAGCTGGCCGGCAGTTGACGGACTCGTCGCAGGAGCTTCCTGAGCAGGCCGAGCGTCTGAACGATCTCGCGGTCGGTGAGCTGGCGAACGGCCGGCCGGCCGCTGCGCTCAGGATTCTCAAGCGGGCACTGGCGCTGAACCCCGGTCTCACGGCGGCATACCTCAATCTGGGGATGGCGCTGGCGGATCTCGGACGTGCGGACGAAGCCGAGCGCGCCTACTGGGACGCGCTGCGAATCGATTCGGCGCACCCGGCTGCGCATCACAGGTTGGGCGAGCTCCTGCGTCATCGCGGGGAGCTCGAGGACGCCCGCCGTAGTTTTGCGAGCGCGCTGGCCGCGAATCCTTCCTTGAACGAGAGCCGCCTGGGCTTGGGTGATGTGCTCGTCGAGTTGGGCGAGCTCCAGGCCGCGGCGAGCTGTTATCGGGAAGCCATCGCCAGGGGAGCGACGGCTGCCGCGGAGGGAAGGCTCGGAAACGCTCTATGGAGATTGGGAGACGTCACGGGGGCCCGCGAGGCATTCGAGCGCGTGATCGCTGGAGGCTCGAGCTCCCCGGAAGCTCACTACAACCTGGGCAGTGTGCGGTTCGAGTTGGGTGAGTTCGCTGACGCCGTCGCGAGCGCGCGTGAAGCGCTGCGGCTGAATCCCGGGTTTACGGAAGCAACCACCCTTTGCGCCGCGGGCCTGGTCGCGATGCAGGGTATCGAGGCAGCCGAGCCGTTACCCGCGGCGCTGGGCGGGTCGCCTGCGCAACGTCACCTGACGGTCGCCATTCGGTTGATGAGCTCGCGCTGGTTCGATCCGGCAAGGCAGTGTTTGCAGAGGGTGCTGGAGGAGGAGCCCGATGCGGTCATGGCGCGTCATCTGCTGGCGGCCCTGTCGGGCAGCAATCCCGAGCATCCCGTCGACGGCTACGTACGGCAGGTGTTTGATGCGAGTGCGGCGACCTTCGATCGTGAGCTGGTCGCCAAGTTGGGATACGCCATTCCACGGGAGATGGTCGAAGCACTGCGAGCGGTTGAGAGCACGGAGGACAATCCCTGGGACGTGCTGGACCTGGGTTGCGGGACGGGGTTGGTGGGAATGGCGATCGCTCCGTACAGCCGCCGATTGGTGGGGGTTGACCTTGCGCCTAATATGATAGAGCGTGCGGGCGCACGCCATCTTTATACCGACTTGTATTGTGCGGAGCTCATGACCGCATTGGCGCAGGAGGGCGCGCGTGAGGTCTTTTATGACATCGTGACGGCTGCGGATGTCTTTATCTACGTCGGTAAGCTCGATGCGGTGATTCCAGCCGTTCGGCGAGTGCTGCGCCCCGGCGGGTTGTTCGCGCTGAGCGCGGAGGCGGTCGAGGTGGTGACGGGAGCCGGCCCGGAGGATTACCGCCTG
>DASZVD010000147.1:0-6652 GCA_035547375.1 Steroidobacteraceae bacterium | reverse complement strand
GCAAGCCGCCCAAAGGCGGCTTCACGGGGAGCGTGAAGTACCGTTTCGTCACCCAGCAGGACACCCAGATCACCGCGGCACACATCGAGCCCGTCAGCCAGGACGCGGCCGACGTGGCGGCTGCGAAGGCCATCTCGGTGACGAGCTCCATGCCCGTGGACGTCATGTGCGGCAGCAACCCGACCGAGCTCGACCTGACCTCCAGCGCACAGAAGGCGCAGGGTAACCTGGTGATCGACACCTCGAACCCGGCCTATCCGCACTGGACCACAAAGGTGACGTTCGCTCCCAAGTAGCGAAGTCTCCTCACCCATAGGGAAGTCCGGTCTCTTGGCGCGCGCCGCGCGTCGGGAGGCCGGTCCCGCCGGGGCGGTGTTAGGAGGGGGCTGACGAGCTCACGCTTATCGAGCCGCGCTGAACGCGCTGTGCGGCTTCAGTCGCGCAGTCGGGCGCGCAGGCGCGCAATGTCCGCGCTCTCCAGGCCGATCTCCTCCAGATAGGCACGTGCTCCGCCGAATGTCTCCAGATACGCGAGCATGTTGTGCACGCCGGCTTCCGGGCATTGCACGGCATCGATGATGGCCGCCGGCTCGGCATCCGCGTAGCGCTCGAGGTAAGCGTCGCGGAGATTTTCGGTGCTCACCGCGTAGTCGTAGGCGATGGCTTCGGGGGCGGCATCCGCCAGTGCCAGCAAGAGCGCAGCGATGACGCCCGTGCGATCCTTTCCGGCCATGCAATGAAACAACAGGGGGCCGGGTGAGGCGTGCGCGATCACACCCAGCACCTCCTTCAGCTCCCTGCGCACCTGCTGCAGCATGGAGCGGTTCCAGAGCTCCTTGGCGGTGCTGTCGGCGCGGCGTGTCCGCCACTCCTCGGGTGTCGGGGTGAGAAGCGAGATCTGCTCGTAGCGGATGTGCTTCAGGACCCGGGTGATCGGGGTCGGGCTGGCGGCAATCTCCTCGGGCCAGCGCAGGTCGACTACCGTCTCGATGCCGAAGCTCGAGAAGGCCTGCAGCCCTGCCAGGGTAAGCTGGGCGAGATCGTCGGAGCGCAGGAGCGAGCGCCAGCGGGTCTGCGCTCCATCGACGGTCGGATAGCCTCCGAGGTCGCGAGCGTTGAGCAGGGAGGGAAAATTGAGGAGGCGTCTGGCGTCATACATCGTAGGAGTATTTTAATCGAAGCGACCTGGGTACAGCATGTGCTGCGCACCCCATAGCGTCGTCCCTCGTCAGGGACTGCGCGTGCGTTGCTGATTCAGCGCCACTCCGCCCAGGATCATGGCCCCGGAGATGGCCATGCTCGGGGTCAGAGGCTCGCCCAGCAGCAGCCACGCCCAGACGACCCCGAACAGAGGTATGAGATACGTCACCGTGGCCGCTCGGGAGGCGCCGACTCTCAGGATGAGGCGGTAATAGAGCGCGAATGCGATGCCGGTGCACAGCACGCCCAGCAAGACGACGCACGCCCATGAAAGCGATGGAATCGGCTTCCGCGGCCAGGTGTAAATGGCGAGCGGCGCCATCAACACGCTGGCGCACAGCAAGGTCGCCGAGGCTACGGCACTCGCGGGCACTCCGTGCAGGTGCCGGCGAATGACGTTTACGCCAATGCCGTACATGAGTGACGCGCCCGTTCCGGCCAGGGCCGCCGGCCACACGCTCGCGCCGGCGACTTTCCCGCTGGCGAGGATGGCGACTCCGGCGAACCCTCCCAACAGGCCGATTGCGCGCCGCGCGCCGATTTTCTCTCCATAGAAAAGAAAGGCGATCAGCGCAGCGAACATGACGGTCGTGGCGTTCGTGATGGCGCCGATGCCGGCCGGCGCCCGTTCCGCGCCCCAGGCGAACAGAGCGAAGGGGACCGCCGAGTTGATGGCGGAGATCCAGGCGAAGTGGAGCCACAGGTGCGGCGTGAATTGCGCGCGAGCGCGCCAGAAGAACGGCAACAACACGATCGCGCCGAGTGCGAGACGCACCTCCACCAGGGCGAAGGGGCCGAAGTCGGCGGTGGCCACTCGCATGAACAGGAACGATCCGCCCCAGATGGCGCCGAGCAGCGTCAATTCGAGGGGCGTGAGCCAACGAGCCGTTTGAGTTGCCGCGGGCGCGGCCGCAGAGGTGGCGGTCAGAGCGGGTCTCCTGGCGCGGTGCCGCGCGTGGCTATTGTCGCTCCCGCCAACCGCCCGGCCAAGGCCATCCTTGCTTCAATTTCGGCCGGTGCGCGTCATAATAGACAACCTATGCTCAGCTCGACCGAACGCTTCTCGACGCGTGTCGAGAACTACATCAGGTATCGTCCCGGCTATCCCGCGGCGGTGCTGGATCTTCTGCGGGTGAGGTGCGGGCTCACGGCCGCGGCCACCGTCGCCGACGTGGGCTCGGGGACCGGCATTTTGACGGAGCTGCTGCTCGAGACCGGGGCCGCCGTCTATGCGGTGGAGCCGAATCGTGAGATGCGCGCCGCGGCCGAGCGGTTGTTGAGCGACTATGGCCGCTTCCGCAGCGTGAACGGCACCGCCGAAGCAACCACGCTGCCGGATGCCTGTGTTGATCTCATCACCGCCAGTCAGGCGTTTCATTGGTTCGACGTGCCCCCGACCCGGCGCGAATTCAGACGCATCTTGCGCCCCGGCGGTTGGGTCGTGCTCATCTGGAACGAGCGGCCGTTGGAGGCGAGCCCCTTCCTGGACGACTACGAGAGCCTGTTGCGGCGCCATGCGGCCGAATACGATCAGGTGACGAGCCGGCGGGCCGACGAGGCGAAGATTCGCGAATTCTTCGGCCGCGCTCCCGAGACCGCGTTGTTTGCGAACCGTCAGACGTTTGATTTTGCGGGGCTGGAGGGGCGGCTCATGTCTTCGTCGTATGCGCCGGAGCCGGGTCACCCCGAGCACGCGCCGATGATCGCGGGGCTGCGCGACCTGTTCGAGCGGCACAACCGCGCGGGCAAGGTCAATTTCCCGTATCGGACGTTGGTGTACTTCGGACAGTTGGACTGAATCGTTGCAGCAGAGTGCGAAAGTGAAGCGTTCCTGGCCAGGACTTTGCGGCGCGTTGGCGGCCATGGCCTCGTTGCTGGTCGCGACGGCCTGCGCCGCGGCGGCGGACTTGCCGCCGGCCGTCGACGCCGCCATCACCACGGACCCCGTGCGCGATCCGGCGCATCCGGCTGCGATGTATCAGCTGGCCATTCCGAGTCACGACTCGACGATGTTCGGCGTGTTCTATCGGGCCGCCGGCGGCGATCCTCATCCCACGGTCGTGTTGCTGCACGGACTGCCCGGCTTCGAGCAGAACGGCGATCTGGCCCAGACGTTGCGTCGCGCCGGCTGGAATGTATTGATCTTCCACTATCGTGGAGCCTGGGGCAGCGGCGGCAGCTTCTCGTTCGGCCACTGCGTCGAGGATGTGCAGGTCGCGCTCGATTATCTGCGGGCGCCGCAGAATGCTCCGCGGCTCGGCGTCGATCCGCAACGCATTGCTCTCGTGGGGCACAGCATGGGTGGCTTCCTTGCCGGCATCGGCGGAATGCGGGATCCCGCGGTGTTGGGCGTGGCGCTGATCTCTGCCTGGAATCCTGGGGCATTCGCCACGCGCCAGTCACCGGAGCTGGACCGGCAACAGCTGGAGGAGTTTCGCGGTGACGTGGGGCCGCTCGCCGGCGCGACTCCCGAGGCGTTGCTCGATGAGGCGAAACAGAACGCGGCGGACTGGGATCTGGTCGCGCACGCCGGTCTGTGGAAGTCGCGCCCGGTATTGGTGGTGGAGTCGGATGACTTCCTGCAGAAGGACGACAGAGCCGTCGCGGCTGCGTTACATAAGACGCCCGGCGCGCAGGTTACGGAAGTGCACTTGCCGACGGATCATGCCTATTCGGACCAGCGCATTGCGCTCGCCTCGACCTTGCTGGGGTGGTTGAAGCAGCTCGAGCCGTCACGGCAGCCGCGCCATTCGGAACGAGTACGGCGGAGCGGGAGTGAAGACTCACGCTGAATGCCCGTCAGGCGTAAGTCAAATGTCGGTAAGGCGTGCGCCAAATGCCGGCCAGGTGTGGACCGGGCGCCGCGCAGGCGTGCAGGTGCTCAGCCGTGCGGGCGCGCGCGCTCAGGCGCTCAGGCGTGCAGGAGAGTGGCCAGCTCCGGAAAGTCATCCAGCGTGGCCACGCTGGCGATTTCCTCAACGGGCCCGCGGTGATAGCCGTAAGTCATGAGCACGAACGGAACTTGCGCCGCGCTCGCGGTGGCGGCATCGACCTCGCTGTCTCCCACTAACAGACTCGCCGCTTCCGGCGTGCCGAAGCTCTCGAGGACGCTGAGCAGGGCGCGCGGGTCGGGCTTGCGATAGGGCAGGGTGTCTCCGGCGACGACTCGATCGAAATAACGGCCGACCTGCAGCCGCTCCAGGATCGTGTGTGTCAGTCCGCCGGGCTTGTTCGTGCACACGGCCAATGTCAGGCCGGCGGCGTGAAGACGCTCGAGCGTCTCCGGCACACCAGGAAATACGCGTGTGGCGGCCGTCGGCTCTTCCGCGTAGTACCGCAGGAATTGCGCCAGCGACTCGTCCGGATCGGCGGTCACGCAGTGGCGCGCGGCCAGCGCACGAGCGATTAGCGCTGCGGCGCCGTCGCCTACCATGGTCCTGATCTCCCGGAGCGACAGAGGAGGGCGCCCCAGGTCGTTCAGCAGGAGGTTCACGGCGCGGTGCATGTCGGGGGCGCTGTCGATCAGCGTGCCGTCCAGGTCGAAAACCACCAGGGCAGGGTGCAAGCGTCAGTCTCCTGAAGATAGGCCGCAGGGATGGTCAGTCGCGGGACGCGACGGCCATTCTATGGTGTTACAGTGCAGCACCGCCACGCGCACGCCGACATCATGAAATTCGCCGAGCTTCAGTCCGGAATGACCCTCACTGCCGGACGACACACCGTCACCGAGCAGGAAATCATCGAATTCGCCAGGCGGTACGATCCGCAATGGTTCCACACCGATCCCGAGCGGGCGGCGCACAGCCGCTGGCAGGGGCTGATCTCCAGCGGCTGGCTGACCTGCTCCATCGCGATGCAACTGCTGGTGACCCACGTGCTCGCCGACTCGGAGTCGATCGGCTCGCCGGGGCTGGAGCAGGTGAAGTGGCCCCAGCCGCTGCGGCCGGGGGAGACGGTCGAGCTGACCGTGGAAGTGCTGCAGACCCGGGTGTCGAGCTCGGGGAAGGTCGGCATCGTCCGCTGGCGCTGGGTGCTCACCACGCTCAAGGGCGTGCAGGTGCTGGATCTCATCGGCACGAGCTTCTTCGAGTTGCCGGGCTGCTGAACGAATCCGGGCACTTAGGGGCTCGCTTGCGCTGGTATTATTATCGTGTCAATAATACAGAACGTTGACGCGCGCACTCAATTCCCAAGCGAGCCTCATGATGACGCTGACGCGTCTGCTGGTCGTGGCTGTGGCCGGTGCACTGCTCAGCGCCTGCGGCGGCGCTGCGGCCTCGGGTGGCGGGACCGCGGGTGCGCCGCCCGAAGAGCGGGTGCTCTACGTCTACAACTGGTCCGACTACATCGGCAAGACCACCATCGCCGACTTCGAGCGCGCCACCGGCATCAAGGTCGTCTACGACATCTACGACGCCGACGAGACGCTCGAAGCGAAGATGATGGCCGGTGACTCCGGCTACGACGTCGTCACGACCTCGACGGACTACTTCAGCCGGCAGATCAAGGCCGGCATCTACCAGCCCCTCGATCGCGGCAAGCTGCCGAACTGGAAGAACCTCGACCCGCACATTCTCGCCATCGAGGCGCGGGCGGATCCCGGGAACCGGCACGCCGTGCCGTACCTGCGCCACGTCAACGGCTTCGCCTACAACGTCGACATGATCAAGGCGCGCATGCCGGATGCGCCGTTGGACAGCCTCGACATGATCTTCAAGCCGGAGGTCATCCGGCATTTCGCCGACTGCGGCGTGACGTTCCTCGACTCCGCGGAGGATGTCCTGCAGCTGGCGCTGAACTATCTGCACCTCGATCCCAACACGACGCGCAAGGAGGACTACAAGCGCGCCGAGCAGCTCATTCTCGCCGTGCGGCCCTACATCCGCGCCTTCGACTCGACCGAGTACATGAACGGCCTGGCCAACAAGGAGTTCTGCATCTCGATGTCCTGGTCGGGGGATTACGCCGCATCGCGCGCCCGGGCCAAGGCTGCCGGCGTCGACGTGAATCTCGCGTTCACGGTGCCGAAAGAAGGGGCCAACGGGTCGTTCGACGCGTTCCTGATTCCGACAGGCGCGCCGCACCCGCAGGCGGCGCACGAATTTCTCAACTTCATGCTGCAGCCGCAGGTCATCGCGGCCGTCACCAACTTCATTCACTACGCGAACGACAATCTGGCGGCCAATGCCTACGTCGATCCGCGGATCCTGCACGATCCGGCGATCTACCCCACTCCCGAGATCGAAGCCCGGCTGTACGAATCGGCCGAGGTGGCGCCGGCGCTGGAGCGAATCCGCACGCGTACCTGGACTCGCATCAAGACGGCCAAGTGAGTGCCATGTCACGTTTACCGCCATCATCGGATATGAGCACGGATACGGTGAAGCCCATCGTGAGTTTCCGTCGCATGGAGGACGGCACCCGCGAGGACTACCTGCTGTTGGACCGGTCG
>DASZVD010000146.1:0-2438 GCA_035547375.1 Steroidobacteraceae bacterium | reverse complement strand
CGCTCAGGCCGGAGAGCCGCGGGCGGATCACCCTGCGCTCCAATCGTGCCGACGAGCCCCCGCGCATCCAGGCCAACTATCTGAGCACCGCCCGGGACCTGGATGTGCTGCTGGAGGGAATTGCGCTTGCGCGAGAGATCGCTCACGCGCCGGCACTCGCGCCCTTTCGCGGCGCCGAGCTGTTCCCCGGAGACGACGCCGGTACGCGTGAAGAGCTCGAGGCCGTCGTGCGGCGCAAGGCGGAAACCATTTATCCTACCGGCACGTGCCGCATGGGAAACGACGAGCGTGCCGTGGTCGATTGCGAGCTGCGCGTGTTGGGAGTCGAGGGCCTGCGCGTCGCGGACGCATCGGTCATGCCGCGGCTCATAGGAGGAAATACCAATGCCCCAACGATAATGATCGCGGAAAAAGCGGCGGGCACGCTGCTGGCGTGAGGGCGCCAGCCCAGCATCAAACGGTGTTTGCGCCCTCGCCGGCCGGCTCGGGCTTGACCAGCACGAAGTCGCAATCCACCGCCTCCATGAGCCTCGAAGTCAGGCTGCCCACGAGGTCGACCATTCCCGGCCTGTGTGTCAGGGCGCCGATGACCAGAACATCGTAGTCCCGCTCCGCGGTATACCTCGGAAGAATCTGTTCCGCCTCGCCATCCAGAAGGCGCCATATCCCCTGAGTCTCCCGCGTGACTCTCTCCAAGGTCAGCTCGCGCGCACGCTTCGCAACCGCATCGATGTCCGGTGCGGCGTGCAGGACGTCCAAATCTCCTCCATGAAGCGATCGCAGCATCTCGGCAGTCTCGACGACGGATGCCGCAAGCCCTTGCGTTTCATCCCGCGAGATATCGACGGCCGCAGCGAAACGCGGCTGTCCGCGCCAGACCCGGCCCCGCGTCATCATGAGCGTGGCCTCACACCGCCGCATCAACTGCCAATCGTTAGGATCGAAGCGGGGGCGCGGCCCATCCGAGTTGCCCGCGCCTTTGATCACGAGGTCCGGGCGGACGTGCGCCACCCGTCGCACGATTCCTTCGTAGAGGGGACTCTCGCACGCCGCGGACACCGAGACCCGCTCCGCGGGCAGTCCCAAGGATCCGCGCCGGTCGGACAGGTAGGCAACCGCTTTGGCCAGGCACTCTTGCCGAACCTCCGGGTTGCGGCTGGGCTCGTACTCGTGCTTGAGGGCATAAGCGTGCTCGGCATCGCAGAGAAACAACTCGAGCCGGGATTGCGACCGCTCGGCCGTGCGCGCCGCCTTGGCGAGCACGTCATGATCCATCCGGCTGCGGTCGAGGATCGCAAGAATCGAGGTCGGCCGTCGCATGAGTACGCTGCCTGACAATGCCCGCTCCCGCTTACGGCCGCAAGGCTTTTTCGATGCGGACTTCGCTACGGATCGAGCCGGCGACGTCCGTCAGCTCCTCGGAAAGCGCGCCCACGATCTCATCGAGCGATAGAACGCCTACGAGGCAGCCACTGTGATCCACCACCGGGATCCGCCGCACGCCGATACGGCGCATCTCGCGGAGCGCCGCACCGATGGGTTGATCCTCATCCACCATCACCGGCTGGCGCGTCATCAAGTCCCCGACCCGCAACGAGCGTGGATCCGTCTCTCGCGCAATCACACCTACGACGATATCCCGATCCGTAAGGACCCCAACCGGCTTCAAGGCGGACTCGCTCACCGTCGGCACCACTACGACCAGATAGCCAACGTGCCGCTCACGCATCACCCGAGCCGCGGCCGTGAGCTCGTCGAATTCCCGGACCGAAACCACATTTCGCGCACAGATGTCCCCGACTTTCATGGCTCATCTCCGCAAGATTCCCGTTTACATAGTGAAACCCCGCACGGACCGGCTTCAAATACGTAGTTTCAACGCCCCGGCCGCCTCCCGGATCCGCCGCGGCGGGCCGGCTCAAACTCGACCGCAATCATCTCGACGCGCCAGGCCGCCGCAGGAGGCCGCGCAACGACCCCAAAGAGCGTGTATTGAGCACGTCTTCCTTCCCGAGCCAGGCGCGGCGTGCCTGCCGAACTCCGTTTTCCAGGAAGCCCAGCTGATCGGCCGAGTGCGCATCGCTGGCGATGCTCAGCAATATGCCGCGATCGCGAGCCGCCTTCGCGTGCACGTCATCGAGATCGAGACGCAGCGGCTGAGAATTGATCTCGAGATAACACTGCCGCTCTTTCACGGCCCGGAGGACTCGATCGAAGTCGAGGGCACAGGCCGGACGCTCACCGAGCAGCCGGCCGAACGGATGCGCCAGGATGGTGACGTAGGGCCGCTCCAACGCTCGCAACAGCCGCGCGGTCTGCCGTGCCTGCGACAAACCCAACTGGCTGTGGAGCGCAATGACGACCACATCGAGCCGCCCGAGAATCGAGTCCGCGAGGGCGAGCTTGCCGTCCTCGAGGATATCGACCTCGGCGCCCTT